>CAYGEK010000001.1:0-83548 GCA_964348885.1 uncultured Candidatus Saccharibacteria bacterium
AGTCCTTCACGCATACTTTCACCAAGGAAGGCGACTTCAGCTACTACTGCGGCTTGCATCCTGATATGACTGGTAGTGTAGTTGTCAGAAATTTCTAAAATTGGTACTCTTGCCTTAGTTTAGTGGTTCTTTTTGTTTGCTTAAATCCCTTTCTTTAAGAGGAGCAGCCTCCTCCTTTCACATAAGCTCCCGGACGCGATGCGAGCTATTTTCTCCGCAGAACTAGGCTTGAGGGCGAAGGTATAGAAATCTCTACCGAGCCCGAAAACGACGTTATGCGAGAAAATAGCCGTAGCCCGACGGAGATTTATGTGAAAGGAGGAGGCTTATATGTTCGATAACTTGCTCCGGTTGTACGACCAGGTCACGCAGAAACTGCTGGCCGATATCAACTACGGCACGGATGAAGTTCGCGAGATTCTGATGAAGGATCTGGCGGAAACCGTCATCGCGATGGACAAATCGGAAGCTCCCGACGACGTCCGCGCTTTCCTTGAGGTCTGGTACCACAAGGACGATGTGGCGAGTAGCGCCGGGAATGAACATGCCGAAGTCGATCCGAATCTTTCCGAAGTGGAAAAAATGCAGCATCACGCGCGTAGCCACGTCCAGGAGGGCGCCACGCTGGCGGAGCTCTACGACTGGCTTCTCAACTCCGCTCCCAAAGGATTCCCGCCGACGATAGTTTATTTCGGTCTTTGCATGTACGCCCGTTGCCTCTACGCCAACCAGCTCTGCCTGGCGGACGCCCTTTTCGGAGGCGAGCTCCCGGAATCTCCCCCGCATGAACACGGGGAGGAAGAGGAGCCCGAAGAAGAGGAAGAAGACGAGGATGAGCCCGAAGAAGAAGATACGGGCGACGCGCCCAAGTAAAAATACACGGCTCCCAACAGGGAGCTGTTTTTATTTGAGGTATAATTTGTAAATGCCCCGCATCATTGCCCATCTGGATATGGACGCCTTCTTCGCCTCTATTGAGGAGCGTGATCATCCGCGCTACAAGGGCAAGCCGATTGTAGTTGGCGCCGATCCGGAGGACGGCGCGGGCCGCGGAGTGGTGTCTACAGCCAATTACGCCGCCCGGGCCTACGGTATTCATTCCGCTATGCCTATCTCCAAAGCCTGGCGCCTGGCGGAAAATGCCCGGCTAGCCGGCAAGCCGGGCACAATCTTCGTCGGCGGACATATGAAGAGCTACCACGAAACCTCCGAGCGCGTTCTCGCGATCGTTCGCAAATTCGCCCCGCTGGTAGAGCAGGCCAGCGTAGACGAGGCCTATGTGGATCTTAGTTTTGCCGAAACCTACGAAAAAGCCGAGGCAATCGCGTTAAAAATTAAGACCGAGATAAAAAAGAAAGAAAAGCTGACCTGCTCCATCGGCATTGGCCCGAACAAGCTGATTGCCAAGATTGCTGTCGGAATGAAAAAGCCGGACGGATTGACTATGGTGAAAGAAGCGGCCGCGGAAAAATTCCTTGAGCCGTTGCCGATTCGCATCGTGCCCGGCATCGGTCCAAAAACCGAAAAGATCTTCCACGCCAAGGGCATAAAAACAATCGGCGAAATGAAAAAGTATTCCCGTGACCAGCTTCATGAAATTCTGGGAAAATGGGGCACGGATCTTTACGACCGGCTTCGCGGCGTGGATCCGTCACTGGTCGTTGAAGAGCACGAAATAAAATCAATCGGCGAGCAGACTACCTTCCATGAAGATACGCTGAACGCGAGCTACGTTACCGAGCAGATGAAAGAATTGTGCGCTAGCGTCATTCGCACCTTTCACAAGACAGAATTTAATTCTTTTAAAACTATCAGCGTAACCGTACGTTTTTCCGACTTTGAAACGAAATCCCGGGCCCGCACCCTTTCCGAAGCGAAGGATAAAATCGGCGACCTTTTTGATCGGCAATCTCCGAAAAAACTCACTGAGCTTCTGCAATTTGAAGCTCTTAAACTTCTCGCCCCGTTTTTTGATAAGCGCGAAAACCCCGGCCGCAAGAAGATCCGGCTGATTGGCGTACGTATTGAAAAATTAAAGTAGCTGTGTTATAATATCCCCTAGTACCTTATAAGGAGAGCGGATGGTATCGGAAGCCCAAGCGCAGAATCTGATGGGGCGAGTGATGGACTGGGAGAAGATCGCGAACGCGGTTTTTGAGGGGAGACTGAAAAGGCCGCCCCGTCCCGGCTGGCGAGAGGCAGTGGTCAAGGCCGAGCTTTTGGATATGAACGCTTTGGCCTGCAATGTCGCCAAGCCTTTAATCGAATCGCTTTATCCGGCCCCGACGGAGTTGGCTGGCGACGGTTTAGGTCGTCTGCTCGTTGGAAAGCCTCTCATTTCCGAAAAAATGGAGGTTGGCGGCAACGCCGCCGGCGAGGCACTCTGGGTCTTAGGATCTGACCCGGCTCGTCTGCAGGTAATGTCCCGACTCCTGATGATCATCGGCGACACGGTCCGGGTGGCGGATGTTTATTCCCAGCCGGTCACCAGGACCAGCCTAGTCGTCGTGAGCGGAACGGATCAGAGCCAGGCTCGGATCTCCTACGTGATGAACCTGCTCAACTTCTGCGCGGACCACAAAGTGAAAGCGGTGCTGGGCTGGCTGGATATTGAGGAGATCTCCCAGAAACAGCTTCCTAACCCCAAGCGCTACCTGTAAAAAATTTATCCCCGACGATTTGTCGGGGATTTTTAATTTAAAAAAGGGTTACTCCCCTTATTTGAGGCCATTCCTGCGGAGGAACCAGTCGTCATAAAACTTCTTTTCTTCAGGGCCGAGGTTGGCCTTAGGCTTATAAATCGCAATCTCTACAATGAGTTTGCCCGGCTTCAACGGATCAATTACAAAGGTACGCTCGAAGTAGAAGCCGTAACTCACTATCTCGTCAGCGAGCTCCTTGAGCCGCGCGTGTACCCCTTCGTTCACTTCTCTGGGCTTGAGGAAATTTTCTTCCATCAACTTCTTCATTTCCTCGGCCAGCGTGAAGATGCGGTCCTCAATCTCAGAATCCATCACAGCACCCTTATAACGAACTATCGCAATCATACAACACTTGGTAGTATTTATGTATGACAATCGATGATTTCAGGCAAACGGATCTGCGTGTCGGTAAAGTATTGGAAGCCGTCCGCGTGGAAGGCTCAGACAAGCTTTTACGGCTTAAAGTAGACCTTGGTGAAAAGGACGAAGCAGGCGCTTCAGTCCAACGCCAGATCCTCGCCGGCATCGGCAAGGCTTATGAACCGGAAAAAATGATCGGCCGGGAGGTCTGCGTGGTAGCGAATTTAGAACCGCGCGAAATGATGGGCTTTGCCAGCCAGGGCATGCTTCTCGCCGCCCCGTCCGAATCCGGACCGGTGCTTTTAGTGCCTGAAAAAGAAGTCCTGCCAGGCGCTAAAATCGGTTAATAATATGGACTTAAGCTTTATTGATTACAAAACCGCCATCACTATCGTCCATCTCTTTGGCGTAGTTTTAGGAGCGGGCGGAGCCATCGCCAGCGACTTTATTTTCTTCAGCAGTATTAAAGATAAAAAGATTACCTCAACCGAACTGCGTTTTCTTAGGGTTGGCAGTCATATGGTCTGGATTGGCGTCGCTCTGCTCGTGATTTCGGGCATTCTGATATTTTTTACCGATCCGGTAAATTATCTGCAGTCCAGCAAGTTCCTCTCTAAAATGGCGATTGTCGCGGTGGTGATTCTCAACGGAATATTTTTCCACCTCTCCCATCTGCCGCACATCCACCGTTACATCGGCCAGCACCTCCCGACTTCAAAAGAGTTTATGAAAAAAAGCAGCGCTTTGCTGGTGAGCGGCGCGGTTTCAATGGTTTCCTGGTCAGTGGCGGTAGTGCTGGGCTCTTTGCCTTCTCTTCCTTTTAGCTTCGCGGAGATTTTCCTTTCCTACTTAGTCGTAGTCGCCGTCGCCGCCTCTGTGGCTATTCTTTCCAAAAACCACATCCTCGGTAGTAAGTAAGTTAGAACAGCGTCGTTTTCAGATAATACTGCAAAGTGTGAATCCAGTCCTCATCCTGACCGCCTTCTTCCATTTTCTTGTCCAGCATCCATTGCAGATAGCCGCGATCGGTGCGGACCACCTCTTCAAGTTTCCGGCCGTTATGTTTGCCGAAATTAAAGACTCTAAATAAAGTCGGCCGGCTGGAGATATCCATCATTTTCGCAATCGCCTCCTCCTCGGTCCCGCCGCTGGCCATCATTTTTACTAAAAGACTTTTGAAAAGCGCGTACAATACTTTCACGTCCCCTTCCGCGTCGTGCGCGTTGGCGTCTTCCACATTCAGATCCAAGTGATAGCGCAGATACGACAAGTTGTATTCGGGAATGGTATTTTCCGGATCCAGCTCCCGAGCCACCCGGAAAGTGCAGATCCGTTTCGGAATATGCATCCCTTCGGCTTCCAGAATCGCGCAATCAAACTTCGCGTTGTGCGCTACCAGAATCCCCCCGCCCGCGAGCCGGGCTTCCAAGTCTTTCATCAGCTTGCTTCCTTTAAACGGCTCCTTATCCTCCAGCATCTTATTGGTAATGTTGGTGATACTCATCGCCTTTATGGAAACGGGCAATGGCGGCTTAAAATAGCCCTTATGGAACTTATCCGAGGCCTTGTAGCAGATCTGACACAGCCTGTCCTTGGCTACGTCATTTCCGGTCGTTTCCGTGTCTAAAAAGATTAGTTCGTTCATCTTTGTAAATATAATATCTTATCAGTTCTCTTTCTCCTAACGCTTCTAAATTCCTAGCCCCCCGTTCCCCGGTCCCTGCTCTCTAGTCCCTGGTCCCTAGTCTCTGGTCTCTACTATCGCTTTCTGTAATTCCTCCAAAATCCGCACCATCGCCATCGTATCCCGTTCGCAATAGGCCAACATATCTTTTTTCAACTTCGCTTTTTCCGCCGCCTTCAAGCTATCGCCAAAAAGCTGCAGCCAACTGGAGGAAGCCTTACCACCTTCTTGAATCTCCAGGTCTTTATAAGAAAGCTCAGGCACCAGTACGGGCAGCACCTTTTTGATTGAGGTGCTTCCTTTGAAATCCTTATGCACCATGTACTGCTTGGTAAAAATATCCATCAGGTCGTAGACGCGGGAGTTCACGTCTTCAATAAACGCCGCCGCTTCGGGCACGCGCTCGGCTATCTGCTTGTTGATCGTGCATTCAAATTTTTTACTCCAGACGATAATATTCCCCTTCGGCCCGATCTGCTCCCGCATGGCCTTCACAAAATCCCCGCTCGGATCGCCTGGCTTATCATGTAAAAATTCAAAATGCTTCAACTTCGCGCCCGGCTTGTCTTGGACAAAAAGCGAATACTGAAAAGGGATCTGCTGGTAAGGAGAAAATCTGTCAAACATCGGTACGGCGGAAGGGAAAGTTTCATAATCTATAAAGTAGAGCGGGTACTGCAAAGCTCCTAATTCTTTCCGCACATTGGCCTTGTCCAGCATGACTTTATCCCAGATGTAGGCGTTAACCTGATTTCTCTGCGGCTCCGACAGCTCCAAGTCTTCGGGAACTTGGTGGATATGGAAATTATTGCCGTCTATCAGCTCGGCAAGTTTCTTTTTGCTTAACCCGATGCGCACGATGTCATGCACGCTATAAGCTGGCACTTGCGGATTGGAATGATGGAAGGTGGTGCAGTGGTTGGACCTTCCCTTATACAGACAGACGCAGGACCCGGGCGGCTCCTTTTCCGAAGAGATGTATTTTAATGCCGCCTCCATCTCCGGCCCTATTTCTCTGGCCAACTCTCCGATTTCCTTAGTCAGATCGTCCTTTTTAAACAGTCCCACCAAATCCAACTCACCCGCGCGGTGATATTCGGAATCCAGATGCATTAAGTAGATTGCGCCGATTTCCAAACCGCACCGCTTCAACAAATTAACCTGAAACGCGAGATCGTAAGTATGGCGCTTCTTATCCATTTCATTAGAAGCTTTGATTTCAGTGATATCCCAGGCCTTTGTCGCCTGGTTATATTCCAAAATATCTACCGCCGCTATAAAACCGTCTTTCACAAAGACTGCCTGGAAAATTACCGCCTCTTTTTTCGCAATCAGTTCCGCGGTCTTCTTCTGCGCCGCCTCATCCCGTCCCTCCACCATCACGCCTTTTGGATAAAGCTTTCGGGCCACCAGCTCTACTTCGTTACCTGTTTCTATAATATGTTTCTCAAAATCCGAAAGCTCCTCTTTGAAATAGAGGTCAGGCTTATGAACTTTGAACCAGGTATTTTTCGGGCACTCCCGAAATAGGATAAAATCGGTCTTACTTAATACCATTAGTTGTTCGTATCTCTAGTCAGCTTCTCTAACAGCTCTTCCCTGCCCCGCTCTTCTGTCGCGGAATACGCCACCACATCCAATCCTTTCGCCGCTAACTTAATTTCCACTATTTTCGCCGCCGCTTCTTTTTGATTCAGCTTATCAACTTTATTCGCTACAATGACGTACCGAAGCCCAAGGCCCTGCAACAGCTGGATTGTCTGCCGATCAAAATCTGTCAGCCCCGCTTTGATATCCAAAATCAGCGCCACGCACCTCGGCCTCGCTCCGGATTCCGAAAGATACCAGAAAATCATCTTCTGAACCTTCTCTCTCAGGTCTGGATGTAAGTCCGCGTATCCGTAACCGGGCAAGTCTACAAAATAAAACTCGCGGTTATTAATAGAAAAGAAGTTCAACTCGGTCGTCTTGCCGGGCTTTTTACCTGTTTTAACCAAATCATTACTCCTAACAAGCGAATTAATCACGCTGGACTTCCCCACGTTGGACCGCCCCAAAAACGCTACCTGCGGCACCCCGTCCATTAATATATCGTCCGTTCCCGTTATTCCCTTAACAAACTCAGCTGATTTAATATTCATAAGAAAATTATAGCATTTTCTTTAAAAATTGGTTATTGCTCATTATTTGTCGTAAGCTATAAATTTTCTCCTTGTTAAGTCTGTATGATGTGTATGATTCTGGGGATATCTTTTTCTTGACGGCTTTTATATACGCAACATAATGAGGACATGTCCGGTGCTTCAAATTCGATCAGCCTTTTCTATGTATATGTATTAGAGAGTCTACAAGACAAACATCGATACATTGGCTGTACCAACAATCTGAAACGACGACTGGAAGAACATAGAAAAGGACTTTCCCCATCAACCAAACCACGACTACCAATGAAACTAATTTATTTTGAAGGATCACTTAATCAGGAGGACGCGATAAGACGTGAGAAATATTTCAAGTCAACACGAGGCCGTAATTCTCTAGCTAAGCGACTAGAGGCATACTATAAATCGAATTTGTAGTAACCGGATGCACGACTTACAAACTAAATTATTAAAACTCCTTGGAAAGATAGATTTTTCCAAAGAAAGCCTGCGGAGCATCGCCAAAATGGTGGGCGAAAAATATCCGCAAAAGATAAAGCACCATCTCGTCCAACTTGAGCGGAAGGGTTTCGTCTCAATTGATTGGGAAAATAAAGTTATTCGTTTGGCTTCTGTTAAAAGTCATAAGTTGGCTTCGCCCTCTCCCCTGCTTTCCGTCCCGATCGTCGGTACGGCCAACTGCGGCCCGGCTACCATCTTCGCCGATCAGAACGTGGAAGGCTTCGTAAAGATCTCCAAGGTCATCCTCGGCCTTCGCGCCATCGGCGACTTCTTCGCCATTCGCGCCTCGGGAGATTCCATGAACCGCGCCAAAATTGCCGGCAAGAGCATTGAAGACGGCGACCTCGTGATTGTAGATCCGCGCCAAAAAGAGCCCCGCAACGGCGATTATGTGCTTTCTATTATTGATAATGTCGCCAACATCAAAAAGATCTTCCGCGACTCTAAAAATATGCTCATCCGGTTGATGTCCGAATCCACCGAAGAATACGCCCCGATCTACATATCCCCGACCGAAGACTACCTCATAGCGGGAAAGGTCATTTACGTTATAAAGAAGAGCTAAAATGGCCAAGGAACAACTTAAAGAACTAGTCAGGACGTGGCAGATCGCCTTTGGCGCCTACCACACCTATATGGACAACTTCTTCACAAAAACCATGAACGGCGAAGTGGTTAAACGCGCCACCAAGGTACTGGATAAAAAAGAGCTGGAAACAATCCACCAACTAGAATCCCGCGAACGCTCCTTACGTTCTGCTTGGGAAAAGGCATTGCTTTAGCCTGAAAGTTTTTTCTTAATTCTAAAAAGGGTAGGTCGAAGGCTTATCGCTAGTGTGTTTCCAGTTTTTTTAATAATCCCAAAACAAAAGGTTGCTAAAGTTTTTGAATCAAAATTAGTCAATAGCCAAAGACCTCCATTGAGTTGCTTCCTTAGTTTTCTTTCTTCGTCTGTAGGCGTCTCACTGAGAAGAGTGCGCCCGCCCCCACCAAGGAAATTTAGACTAGTGCTGCTAAAGTTGCCGTGCTGCGCATATTTCTCAACCAGCTCAACAAATAAATCGTTCCAGTGTGTTATTTTTATTGACCTGTCATTGTCGATTCTAAAATTATCCGGCTTATAGTAACGCAGATCTTGGTAGCTCTGCCAATTATCACTAGTAAGCGTAAGAGTATACTTTGGTTGACCGCCAGGAGTTGCAAGAATTTTATCTAGAGAATCACTGGTTTTAAAGAAGTATTGTACGTTTTCTGGTTGTATCTTTTTAATGCTCTTCTTTAGCCTAGAAATTACCTTGCCGATATTTTCATCAACTATCTTTGCGATTAAATTAATGTCTGCCCCAAATTGAAGGAGCGTGTAACCTTTCGGCTTAAGAACCCACTCATTAAATAGTGGCAGTAGGTGTAGGATGCTATTACCGAGCAGGCTTTTGTCGTCGTCCTTGACCTCCTTTTTCCTAAGAACATTCACCTTATCAGAAATTTTTTCATATAATTTATATGGCACCAATAAACCCTTGGCGGATGTTTGTTTATTAAAAATCTGATCATAGTATGAGCCGTAAATTTCACGTTTTTTATTTTTAGCTTCTGCGGGTTTTCTTATTATCAAAGCCATGTACGCCTGTGCTGCTTTTTCGAGATCGATCACCACATCCTGCGGCTTGTCAAAGTATAGTCTAGGCTTCCTCTCGTAGTAGTATCCTAATGTTAAAAATTCTGCCTCTAATTGTTTTTGTATATCATCCTCGCTAATTAAATCTCGAGATCTAACGGCCGTCTGTCTGTTACTCGCCAAGATAATCTTCATTTTCGAACCTGGATCCGACGATCGAATGACGCGGACCAAAACAAAGCCAATATTTTTCTCGATCTTCCCGAGCTTGTATACTTCAAAAACTGTACTAGCTGTTTGGCAGCCGTTTATAATTGACGGGTTCTTTAATTCTAAGACCTCGCCACCTGCCTTGATTCTCATCTCATCACAAAGGATCGTTATTCCATTATTCAGGTAAATAAACTCTCTTATACCATCCGGGTTTTTAAGCGTTTTAGTAATTTCTTTGTTAACTGGATTATTGATAGATTGAAATACACGAATATTAGAATTAAATATTCCCGGGTTGCGCTCAACTATTTGGGCAAGTTCATAAAGATCTACCTTGCAAATTTTTCCCTGTAAAGCTTCCGCGTCTGGCAGATTCAGTGTTGTCTTTTCTCCAGATCCGGAATCTTTAATAACTTTTAGCTCGATGCCCTTTACGCCCAAAGAAGACGGCGGGGAAAAGATTGATGCGAGATTCTCTTCGCAATACATTTCATAGAAAATCGCTGGGTTGTCTAGTTGAAATTTATCAAGCTCCTCATAAATTGACGGAACGGAGCGGGCGCCATTTGTCAGAAAGATTATGCCAACCTTGTCAATCATTCCATTAGATAATCGTTCTCGATAATCAATAATTTTTTTCTGTATCTTTTGATTGAGACTTTCTATTGGGTAGTCATTCAAAATATAATTAGTTACCGCTGATATAGTTTTATTCCTATCGTCCTCCGTAATGGGCAGATCGGGATTCTTGTCGCGAAACTTGGATTGCACTACGTACAAAATTGTCTCGCCATTCTCATTATTTTGTTCAAAAAGAGCGTCGATTCCTCCGTCGCCTGCGCCATCAACTAGCGCTTCTTCGATGTCTAAATCGTCTAAGCCGTACATCTCTTTAAATAAAATCTTCATGAAGCCGATGTGCGGCTTACAGCCAGTTGCCTCAACTAGCTTTAAGACCTTACTTTTGAGAATGTTTTGAAGAATTATATTCGCCATCGTCTTAGACAGTGGGCACTGGCAGCCCAAGCTCGTGTAGAGGTAAATAATTAAAATGATAGTGGCACCCAGCCGATATGATGTAATCCAGCATGTCCTTATATTTTGGCTTCTTAAACCAGTTACTCAAGAGATAAATATACTCAACCTCAACATTAAGCGACGCCACTAATTTTTGATACTGCTTCTTTTTGAAGTCACAGGTCTGTAGCTTTTCGTCAACTGACCCTTCTGTCTTCTGAAACTTCATTTCTATAATAAAAAGGGTGTTATTTACAATTACATACAAGGCTTCATCTGGAACTAGCCTCTTAGATAAGTGGCTCTCCCAGTCAATCCCCTTACTTTTAAGGTAACGATAAAGATCGTATTTCTTATAGCTTTGCGCCACCTCTTTCTTCATGTAAAAAATTACGTTTCCCTTAACTGAATAGCCTGGCGTCTTTTTGAGTAAAGAAATGACATCCTTTGCTTTTTCGAATTTTAATCCTGTGAGCGTGTTGGCTCCGCCAAACCCTTTATTTATCATAATTGGTCTTTAATTATTAATTGTTAAGACTTTTTTGCAAATTCTCAAATCGCCGGATTGAGAGATCTAGGGATATTTTATCGCTATCAATGCCAATAAACCTTCTTCCATTTACATAAGCTGCTATCCCGGTCGTAGAACTGCCAGTGAATGGATCTAGTACGAGGTCGCCTTTATTAGTGCTTGCCAAAACAATTCTATTCAATAAAGCGAGTGGCTTTTGAGTTGGATGTTTGCCGACGGTTTTCTCTGAAGGTTTCGGCGTGCCGATAGACCACACGGAGCGCATTTGCTTGCCTGGCTTTTTAAAAACATCTTCTGGCCATTCACCCAATTTCATAAGTTTATAATTAAAAATATGCTTAGCTTTTTCTTCCTTTCTCGCCCAAATTAATGTCTCGTGGCTTGCAGTAAAGTACCGGCCACTCAAATTAGGCGAAGCGTTTGGCTTAAACCAAGCAACGTCATTTAAAATTTTATAGCCTGCTAATTGCAACGAATATCCACACTGATAAATGGAATGATAGGTGCCACTTATCCAAATTGTGGCGCTAGATTTAAGCGCCTCTCGACAGGCTTTAATCCAATTTTGATGAAAATTAAAATCATTAAATAGACCCTTGCTCTTATCCCAGTCCCCTTTATTAACGCTCACTCTTTTGCCAGCATGCAAAGAGAAGCCATTATTTGATAAGAGGTAAGGAGGATCGGCAAAAATCATATCTACGGAGTTCTTTGGAAAATCTTTCAGAAATTCAAAACAGTCTGCGAGGTAAAGCTTGAATGCACCGTCCTGGCTTTCGTAGTAAGGCTTCATTTGGGCGTTCAATGGATCGATCAATTATTGATCAGATATGAATACCGATCAATAAGAACGATTCCATCCACCACCGTAAGTACCGTCGCCCAGTATTATTCCCCTTCGTAGACTTTTTTGAGCTCAGCCAGATCAAATTTTTTCATCTTGAGAAACGCCTGGGTAACACGGCCGATCTGATCAGGCGTGCCTTTGGCCATCATCTCATCCATAGCATCCGGCACGATCTGCCAGGAGACGCCGTATTTATCCTTCAGCCAGCCGCACTGCCCTGCCTGCCGCGTCCGGCCGGCCTTCCATTCACGCTTGAGCCACTTTCGGCCAAACCCAGTTTTCAATTTTTGCTCTCGATCAACCGCGGCTTGTCGAGTTGGAAACTCTTCATAATGTATAACTTGGGTCGGCTTAAAATTTTTCGTATACTCTGCCCCAGCGCCAGACTCATGCTCTCGCCAACGCTTTTTAATGTCTTGGGTTTGGCCGATGTACATAGAGCCGTCACCACAAAGAAGCACATAAACATAAAAAGTGTCCGGCCGCGGCGCAGGCAGGTCCGATTCCGGAACCGCGGAAAGCTTTTCCCAGTAGTAATCAATCTCCTGCTGGTCTTTGCAGTGGACCATCAGCGAAACTCCTTCGTTGAACGCGAATGCGTGCGGCTGGGCGCTTTCCATGGCCGCAAACCACTGATTTCCAAGCATGAAGTCGGCGAACATGACATTCCCTTCCTTATCCGGCTCCATCCCTTTCGGATAGCGGGCAGTGGTGCCACGTTTTGAATTTTTAAAAACTGATACCCAAAAATCAATCGCTTCGTCCGCCTTCCCGACCCCGGCCTTGGTAAATAAAAGCGACGGGACGATCATCGGGCGAGGCTCGCCTTTCGGATTGGTCAGAATAAGTTGCCAGGAAACGCCGTATTTATCCTGAATCCAGCCGTACCACTCGCTGAAAGGATACTTCTGAAGCGGCATCAACGCCTGCCCTCCCGGGGAAAGCTTGGTCCACAGCTCATCAAGATGCGCTTTGGCATCCTTATCTTGTGACGGATCAAAATTCACGAAGAAAGAAATGGACGGATTAATTTTGAAATACGGGCCCGCGCTGATCAGGGTGAAGTCGTGATCCTCAATCGTCATGTCCACCACATCCACCGAGCCTGACGGCGTATTATTAAGGACGTATTTACCGTTTATCTTCGCGTTCCGGAATGCCGACACATAAAACTCCGCCGCCTCCCCCGCCTGCGTATCAAACCATAAATGAGTGGTGATCTTATTCATATATTTAAATTGTAGCCTAAAACCCGATTGCTGAAGCTTTTTGGAGAAGCTGTATACGGGCGCGGGTGATTGGGCCGAAATATCCGGCGACGGGCGCGATACTCTGCGACGCCTGGAAGCGCGATAAAGCGGCCTTGGTGAGCGGGCCAAAGTACCCGGTTATTAATGCTTCCGGATAATGCCCCTCGTCAATCAGAAATTCCTGAAGGTTTTTTACATCATCTCCCCTCAAGCCGCGATATAGATCTCGCGCAAAAGCGACCTCGGCCCGATTAGAGGCTTCCGGCGTGGCATCAAAAATAACCTGATCGTCTCCGGATTTTGGAGTTGCGGTCATTCTGACAATTTGAGAAAAACGGCCATAGTCATCATAAGCAAAGATGCCGTAGTGATACTTGGTACCGTTCGCCAAATTAGTATCAGTAAAGGATTTACCGTTACCGTCAAAAACCACCTCGCCGTCATTTATATTCATGGTCGCGGAGCCGAGCTTGCGGATGATCCTCACCTGAATACCGGGCTTGTCGCTAAAATCTCTCAGCCAGAAAAAGGCCACCTGCGAGTCCAACGCTTCGGTTTTGAAAATAAGAGGACGGGTCGGCGACGTCGGTAAAGTAGAGGGAGCGCCCGAAACGACAACCGGTAGCTGTTTTATTACAATCGGCTTGGGAACCGGAGCCGGGGCGGGCGCCGGAATTGGAGCTGAAGCCGAGGCGGTGGTGGTAAATTGATAATTTTTGGATACGGCGGTGCTACCCGATCCGTCACGCGCGGAGACCCGGAAATTATACAAACGTCCGGCGGAAAGTCCGCTAAGAGTGGCAGAGTGATCCTTACGCGAGGTATCGTCACGCCAGACAGTGCCGTAAGCGGTGGTCAAGCCATATTCTATTTTGGATTTTACGGCGATATTGGTGGTCCAGACGATAACCGCTCCGGACTCGGTGACCGATTGAACTTTGACACCGGAGATAACCGGCAAAACTTCTTCAGGCGCCGGTTCGGGTTCCGGGGTGGGTTCGGCGGGTGTTGGTTCAGGTTCAGGCTTTGGCTCAGGCTGGGATGCCGGCTCCGGCTCTAGAGTGGAAAAGTTTTTTTGCAAAGTGGTCGTCATGTTGCCGGCCTCGTCCTCGGCGATAATGCGGTAGTAATAGGTCGTATCCGAATTCAGACCGGAGACAAGGAAGGATTGCGAGTCGGAATATTCCGAACTGACGGGAGTGGTAAAGCCGTAAGCGGAGGTTGGTCCGTATTCGATATAGGATTGCACCAATTCATCGGCGGAAAAACTTATGGTAGCCGCGGAAAGAGTGATATCAGAAACAGTAATCTCGGAAATAGCGGGCGGATCCTCATCGGCCAGGACTGGCTCGGAGGCAGTCGTAGCCGTGTAATCCGGAGAATAGCCGGCGTTACCCGCTTCATCCGTCACAATGATGCGGAAGTGAAGCGTGGTATTCGGGGTCAGACCGGAAATAGTTTTGGTGTGACTGGTAGCGAGCGCGGCATCGGAATCCGTAACTGATCCGTACTGGGTGGTTGGGCCATACTCAATCCGACCGCGCGAAGGTTCGTCGGTCGTCCACATAATCGTTACGCTGGTCGGCTCCGCCGACACTACCGCCCAGGACACAATCATAGGCGAAGTCGTGTCCGATTCCTGAACAGGGTCCGCGGTCATTTCTTCCGGAGGCGTGGCGACTCCTCCGTCTACCGGAACCTGAGCCAGTACAAGTGATGCGCCGAATAAAGCCCCAAGGACTGCCAGAATGGCTGCCGAGCGGATCATATTAAGATTTGTCATCCTCAGATTTCTCAACTGAGAAAAGAACCAGACTGATGATGATAGTGATCGCGAGCGCGTAGACGACCTTAGCGATGATCGTACTCGCGTTATCGGGTAAAAAGTGATCGATGACGGCTTTAATTGCATCATTCCAGGCCAAACCTGCTACCAAGCCTAGGCCGGCGGCAAGATACCCGAAAATCCGTTTTTTGAGCGATTTACCAACCTTTCGCGCAGCCTCTACCTTCTCGTTATCGGGATTAGTAAACATTCCCCTCAGTATACACTTACAGCCGCTCCCCGCCCAGAAGTAAGGTGTGCCCACTCACTTCTATTTCAGCAACTCGGCAAACTCTTTTTTTACCTTTTCCAACTTCGGATTGATCACCACTTCGCAGTAGGGATTGCCGGGATTTTTGGCGAAATAATCTTTGTGATACTCCTCCGCTTCCCAAAACTTATCCAGCGGTTGAACTTCCGTCACAATCGGCGCGCCTGCCTTGCTTGAGGCGTTCAATGCCGAGATAAAATCCCCCGCTTCTTTCTGCTGCTCCGGCGTGGTGTAAAAAATCACCGAGCGATACTGCGAGCCCACATCGGCACCCTGACGATTTTTGGTGGTCGGGTCGTGCGAGCCGAAGAAGATTGTGAGCAGTGTTCGATATTCCACAAACGCCGGGTCGTATTCAACACGCACTACTTCCGCGTGGCCCGTGCCGCCGCCACAAACCTCTTCATAGGTTGGATTTGGCTTTGTGCCGCCCGCATAACCCGGTAATACCGAACTGATGCCTTTGAGCATTCTAAAAACCGCCTCCGTGCACCAGAAGCATCCCCCGCCGAATACTGCTACTTCATTCTTAATCATAAAAATAGTTTAGCAGATTCTTACCCCTAACCGTCCCCACTCTTATGCCGTTAGGTTCTTTATTCCAATATTCTCAAGAATATTGGAATAAAGAACCTAACTCATGATATAATTGCGGACATGCTAAAAGATAAAAATTATCACTACGCAGAACGAATAGTTCGAGGCTTTTCCAATCACCGACGTATAGAAATACTAGATATCCTTAGTCACTTTCCGGAACTTTCGGTTGCTCAGATAGCCGAAAGGACAAAAACAAATTTCAAGACTGCCTCCGAACATATTCGTCGTTTAGCCATTGCCGGTCTCGTAATGAAAAGATCTGACGGAGTAAGTGTACGCCACAAACTAACTCCTCGCGGAGAATCTATTCTCAAATTCTTGAGAATATTGGAATAGACTGAAATGCGCTAGACTAATGATATGAACCTCGGCTTACCGAAAGAAAATCTTTTTGGACCGATGCTAAGAAATCTCGGCGTGCAGGCGCGGGAATTCGGCGCGCTGATTATTGAATACCGGTATCACATCGGTATCGGCCTAGCTATTCTGCTCGTAATTCTTTTTATCGCCTACCGAAGAAGCCACTCCAGTTATTGAGCCGGAACTTTCGTGTGCACCCGATAGATCGCGCCCGCGTGGTCGTCGGTCACAAACATCTCTCCGCCCGGACGTACCAGGATGTCCACCGGCCGGCCGAGGATCTTGCCGTCATTCATAAACCCGGTCATAAAATCCTCCGTGCCGAGGTAGTTTCCCTTAGCGTCAATTTTTAACCGCACTATCTTATAGCCAACCGGCACAGAGCTGTTCCAGGAGCCGTGCTGAGCGACCAACAGATTATGCCAATATTCTTCCGGCCAGCCTTCTTCCGGAATAAAAGCCAATCCGAGCGGGGCGGAATGCGCCTGCAAATCTATAAAGGAAGGAGTTTCAAACGGCGCCATGCAGGGGTTCCGGAAATAAGTATTCTTATCAAATTCGGTGTCATGAATATTTTTACCGAAGCAGGTCGGCCAGCCGTAGTTCTTGCCACGCTCAATGATGTTCACTTCGTCCGGCGGCAGATCGTCACCCAGCCAGTCCCGGCCCATCTCGGTGGCGAACATTCTGCCTTGCACATAATCCCAGGCGAAAAACACGGAGTTACGCAGACCGCGCGCTACCTCCTGAAAATCACTGCCGTCTTTCTTCATAGAAAAGATCTTGGCGCGCATCGGATCCTCTTCGTGGCAGACGTCACAGGATGAGCCGATGGACACGTAAAGCCGGTCATCCGGACCGAAGCCGATGGTGCGGGTAAAATGCCGTCCGCCGTCCGGTAATTTTGCCACCGTCTCCATCTCGCCCTCGGAATAAAGCGGCACGCGGGAGATCTTATCGGATTCCGCCACGTAAAGCATGGTGGCCATCTGCGGATCCAGCGCCAATCCGTGCGGCTTATTCAGATTCTTAAAAATATCTATCTTGTTGGCCACTCTGCCGTTTTCCATCTCCAACATCGTCACCACGCCCTTGCTGGTGCGGCTGACCAGAAAATTACCCAGTCCGTCCTGCGCCATTACGCGCGCGCCCGGCAGGCCGTCCGCGAAAAGCTCTACTTCAAAAAAATCTGGCGCGGTCAGTCGCGCGACCGGCGAGTTCGTACCCATGTCCGGGCCGGGCCAAAAAGCGACAAAAGCTATCACCGACACGGTCACCGCCGCGATTATCAGATTGGAGATTAATTTCATAGTTTAATATTAACATGTGAAGCGCGGTTGTTCTGCTATAATAGAAAGATGATCACAATAAATTTCTTGGCGGTCGCGGTTGCCGCCCTGGGCTCCATCGTATTGGGCTCACTCTGGTACGGACCACTGTTCGGTAAAAAATGGATCAGTCTGATGGGTTGGAACTCCATGACCCCGGAGCAGATGGCGGAGGGAAAGAAAACAATGATGCGGAGCTATATCGGGACCTTCATCAGCTCCTTCGTGATGGCTTATGTGATGAGTTACGTGGTCGCCGCCTTCGGTTCAATGGACGCGGTTGCCGGGGCTTTCAGCGGTTTCTGGATCTGGCTGGGCTTCGTCGGCACAATCTCTCTGGGCAACGTACTCTGGGACGGAAAGCCGATGGGCTTGTGGCTCCTGAATAACGGCTACAATCTGCTTAATCTTTGCTATATGGGGGCTTTACTGGCGGTCTGGCGCTAAGAGACCGAGAACTAACCAAAAAGAGCCTAAAAAGGCTCTTTTTGGTTAACCTGATTAAGGCCGCTGGTCCCTATTGACCCCCGCCCACTAGGATTATTTTGGTCAGTGGGTGGGTGTTGACAAATAGGAGGTAATATGATATATTTTCACTCTGTACTTTTAGGTTGGTTTTTTTGAAAGGGGCTTGTATGGTCGCCTTCCTCATGGTGGAAATCAGCTGGTTCCGCAACGGGATCAAGGAGGGGTTCTCTCTGCTGGTCGGGGACTTCCCCTACAAGACGGGAGCGGCGGTCTGGATCACCAGCCTGGAGCAGGGCTTCCAGCAGCTGAACGAGCGGCTCGGGCTCACCGACTCGGAGGAGCGCATCCGGTTCAAGGTGGATCCGCTCAAGGACCTCCTGGAAGCGCACGTGCTCCTCGCGCCGAAGAAGATCGGCACCGTGGAGCTCGTGAAGGAGGCGGAGAAGCGCTTCGCCGTCACCGCGGGCGTGCTCATGTAGCGACACTCCCCTTCAGTCTAACGACTGGAGGGGAGTTTTTATTTACACATGGTAGGATGTATTCATGACCGATTCGAAAGATCAGTACTGGCAAAAAGAGATGGACCCCGAACTGAAACGGGTGGCGAAAGATAAAGGCACCGAAGCGCCGTACACCGGAAAATATCTAAAAGAGCACGCCGATGGAACTTATCGCTGCGCCGTCTGCGGCAATCCTATCTTTGACGCCAAAGCCAAATTTGAATCCGGCACGGGCTGGCCCAGCTTCTATGAGCCGGTCTCTAAAGACGCGGTCACCTATCACGAAGACAGAGAAATGGGCATGAGCCGCGTGGAAGTGAAATGCGGCAAATGCGACGCTCACCTCGGCCACGTCTTTGATGACGCCGTGGATCAGCCGACCGGAAAAAGATACTGTATCAACTCCGTCTGCCTGGATCTGGAGAAGAAAAAATAAATCCCCTTTACTGGGGATTTTTACTTGTCTTCTTGTTCATCCTTCTTGTCTTCAGTGCCGGGCTCCAATCCGTCGCCGGAAGATTCGGGGAAAAATGTACGGATATGCTGCACGCCCTTCTTGGCAAACTCCTCATCATTTTTTGTGAAATAGAAAGGAACATTACCGGGATTCAGCCAGTCAATTACGCCCGGAACCGATCGCCTATGCATAGCGATAATGTCGTAATGCCGATCGGGCTTAGCGGTTACCAGTAAGGAAAAAACAAACGGATAGTCCAGCGGCAGGATTTTATTCAAGTAGGAAACGGCGATCATCTGGACGCGGCAGGACAAGGTATTGTCCATATCGCGCATCTTCCGGCCGAGCTTCCTTTCTACAATAAATTTCGCGAGCAGGACGACAATAATATTTCCGGCAACTTCGCCGAATTTCTTAATACCGGCCCGCCGCAGATCATCCAGCTGAACACTGAGGAGAGCGACGGCCTCCGGCAGGAGGCGGGCCTCGAAATAATCAGAGTGGGCAATCCGCTCAAACTTATGCATCCGACACCTCTTGATATGTTCTGGATTCAGTATAACAAAAAACCGGCCCGATACATCGGGCCGGCAGTTAATCAGCTAATTCTCGTCGTCCTCGTCGTTGATAATGGTAATCTCGAACTTCCCGTTGACCACCTCGTCAACATTGTTGACGACGATCAGAGGGATAATGTTCCGGGAAATCAGTTCGTGAAACACCCCGCCGTGGTTGCGGCGAACGAGCGGGAAATACTTCCACTCCTGCTCATTCTCCACCCAGACCAGCGACACGATGTACGGGTGGTCTTCATCCAGAATCCCATTCACGAAGGCGACCAGATAACCCCGGATACTCATCACCACTTCGTCACTCAGCTGATCCAGAGTCACACCGAGAACATTGGCCACTTCGCTGAACAGCTGGTCCAGAGCGGCCGTCATGAACTCGGCGAACTCGTCCACATCGCCCTCCGCGAGCGCCGGGACCTTCTCCCGGATGTCCCGTCGGTACAATGGGGCAACCCGCTCCTTGATGACCTCCAGGACCGCATGCGCGTTGGCGTGCATAAATCCTCCTTACAACAAAGCTCCAAACTATTATTAAAAATATCTAGAGAGTATTCTACCATAAATACCAATAAAAAACAAGTCGGCGGGCAGAAAAAATATGATAGAATGGACAAATGGTAAAACCTTTAATCGGAGCTCACGTTTCCGCCGCCGGCGGACTTTTCCCGGCAATCGCTCACGGCGAGGCGCTGGGAGTGGAAGCGATCCAGATCTTCGGCTCTTCCCCACAACAGTGGTTCACCAAAATGCCTACAGTGAAAGACGCGGAGGAGTTCAAAAAACTTCAAAAGAAAAGCGCTATCAAGGCGGTCTATTTGCACGCGCCTTACTTGGTGAATCTCGCTTCCGACAATCCGGAGCAGTGGGACAAGTCGGTAAAATGCCTTTCCGAGCATTTAAAAATTGCGGAAATGATTGACGCCAACGGGCTGGTCTTTCACACGGGCTCTAAAGGAACGGCCGAGCACGAAGGAGCATTGCAGCGGGTAGCGAAAGGAATGAAGAAGGTGCTTTCAGAGGTCAGCGGAAGCGCCAAATTAATTCTGGAAAATAGCGCGGGCGGCGGAAATAAAATCGGCAACATCCCAGAAGATATCGGCAAAATTCTGAAATTAGTAAAATCACCGCGAGCGGCCGTTTGCCTGGACACGGCGCACGCTTTTGAAGCCGGGCAGATTGAAGCCTATACCGGTCCGAAAATTAAGGAGTTCTTTGACCGGTGGGATAAAGCCATCGGACTGGAAAATATCGTCGCCTTGCACGCCAACGATTCCAAAACTAAATTTGATTCCCACCACGATCGCCACGAGAATATCGGCCAGGGATTTATCGGCCTCGCCGGATTTAAAGCGCTAGCGAAAGAGAAACGTATTGCGCATACCGCCTGGTTGTTGGAAGTGCCCGGTTATGAAAATGAGGGACCGGACAAAAAGAACGTGGACACGCTAAAAAGTTGCTTTAAATAGTAAAAACCCGCCGAAAGGCGGGTTTTGCATTACCTGAAATCGTCTTCCACTTCCGGCGGTGCAGGTTCCTGATTCTCCGCAACACAAGACTCTTCATGAGTCTTGATATAACCGTTCCGGATTCTCTGCTTACATTTCTTACACGGCTGACAGCAAGCAATCATATGATGCAGGAGCGGTGGGTCGTGATGACAGCCACAATCACAGAATTCTTGATCGCAATCGCCGGGCAGCATTACATGCTCCTTTCCTGAACTGCGCTCATGGTATCATAGAAATAATGCTAACTAAAGCCAAGAAAAAAGTTGCCATTTTTGATATTGACGGCACGATTTTCCGCTCCAGTTTACTGATTGAGGTGATGGACGGACTTATTGAAGACGGCATTTTCCCGAAAACTACCAGAAAAGAATACGCCAAAGAACTCAACGACTGGGTCACCAGAAAAGACGGGTACGAAAAATACATAATGGCGGTCGTCAGATCTTTTATGAAGCATATAAAAGGCGTTAAATACTCGGACTTCCTCCAGGTCGTGAACGAAGTGCTGGACGCACAGCGCAACAAAGTCTATCGCTACACACGCGACCTGATTCGCTATCTGAAAAGGCACGGCTACTACCTGCTGGCCATCTCGCAATCCCCTATGGAGCTGGTGCAGGGCTTCGGCAAGAAAATGGGATTTGATAAAATGTACGGCCGGATTTACGAAGTCGGCGCGAATAAGCGCTTTACGGGCAAGATTCTACATTTGGATTTAATCGCGGACAAAAGCAACGTCATCAAGCGCGCGGTGGAAAAAGAAAATCTGACCCTGAAGGGCTCGTACGGCGTCGGCGACACCGAAGGCGATATCAATCTGCTGAAAATGGTGGAGCGGCCGATCTGTTTTAATCCGAATGAGAATTTGTACAAGCACGCCAAGAATCGGAAATGGAAAATAGTCGTCGAGAGGAAGGATATGATTTATACTCTATAACCAATGTCCAAACTACTGGAAAAGCACGTTCGAATCGGCCGCTACCTGAAAGATGTCGTGTTCGCAGCCAATGACGGAATTATTACCACTTTCGCGGTGGTCGCCGGATCGGTCGGCGCCGATCTTTCTGTCAGCGTTCTTTTGATTATCGGACTGGCCAGCATGATCGCCGACGGTTTTTCTATGGCCACCGGTAACTATCTCGGCACCAAGTCGGAGCAGGATTTTTATAGAAAGGAGGAGAAACGGGAATGGGCGGAGGTAGAAAAATTCCCCGAAGAAGAATTGAATGAAATCAGAGCGATTCTTGCTAATAAAGGCTACCAGGGCGAGGACCTGGAGCAGATGGTTAAGCTGGTATCCAAAAATAAGCAGTACTGGGTGAGCTTTATGATGCACGAAGAGCTTTCGCTCTTATCGCCTGATAATCAATCCCCTGTTCGACACGGCGCCGCGACCTTCTTTTCCTTCATCATCGCCGGCGCTTTACCATTGCTTCCTTATATATTATTCCCCAACGGATCGTCCTTCCTGGTAGCCGCGATCGCCTCCGGCGCTGCCCTGTTCACCGTCGGCGCCGCACGCAAATATTTCTCCGACCGCTCCTGGCTGATCTCCGGAATGGAGATGCTTGTGGTCGGCGGATCCGCCGCCATCATCGCCTACGGCATCGGCTTTGTACTGAAGTCTTTTCTGCAGTAATATAAATAGTATGAAGAGATGGTATATTCTTTTGCCGGCGATTGCCCTAGTCGCGATTTTCAGCTTTATTTTTGTTAACCGCGACGCCTCCGCTCCGGCCACTGACCTCCCGCCGGCCAACAGCGACAATAGCGGAGCCTTGCCGAATCCGGGCGACGTTGTGCAGTTAGACTTTCCTAAGCCGGGCTCAATAGTGAAAAGCCCGCTGACAATCACGGGACAGGCCAAGGGATTCTGGTTTTTTGAAGCCTCATTTCCTGTAAAAATCGTGGATGCCAACGGCAATCTGCTCGGCCAACACTATGCGCAAGCCACCGAAGAATGGATGACCGTGGAGTTCGTGCCGTTTACCTCCAGCCTGACTTTCAAAAATTCACCTACCGATTCCGGATTCCTAATTCTGCAACGCGATAATCCGTCCGGCCTTCCTCAGTATGATCAGGAGATCCGCTACCCGGTGAAATTCAAATAAGATGTTCAACAGAATTGATCTTGCGATAATCGACTATGCCAAACGGATTTTCCCGATTCTTTCCCGATTCGCGATTTTCCTCGTATATTTCTGGTTCGGCATATTGAAAGTCCTCGGCCACAGCCCGGCCGGACCGCTGGTAACTGAATTAATGCGCAAAACCCTCCCGTCCTTTATCACTCCGGAATTTTTCCTGACCGGGTTTGGCTATTTTGAAATGCTTATTGGTTTGGTTTTTCTAATCCCGGGATTTGAACGCTTGGCGATTGCCCTCCTCTTGCCGCACATGGTCACGACCGCCCTGCCCCTGATCTTATTGCCGGCCGCCACCTGGTCCGCATTTCTTGTTCCAACCCTTGAAGGCCAGTACATCATTAAAAATATGGTGATCATCGCGCTCGCTTCCGGTATCGGCAGTCAACTCCGGCCTTGGCGGGAAAAAAGCTGATTTTGCTATAATTAATCTATGCCCGAAAAAACATCACCTAAAGACGTCTTTCTGCACCTGCTGGCGATTGTTACTCTTTACACCTGCGCGGTCAGCTTCCTGGTCCTGACTTTCCAGTACATAAATATCTTATTCCCCGACGCGCTGGATAACGGCTACTATGCTTTTTCAGGAGCCCGCACGGCAATCCGTTGGTCAATCGCCTCTCTCGTCGTAGTCTTCCCGGTCTACGTCCTCACCTCAATGCATCTTAGTAAGGCCTACAGGCGGTCCGCTCCTCAGCGCAACCTCCGCATCCGCAAATGGCTCGTCTATTTCACCCTGTTCGCGGCGGCGCTGATTATCATCGGCGACCTGGTCACCCTGATTAATACCTTCCTAAGCGGTGAACTGACCCCGCGATTTATCTTGAAAGTGCTTTCAGTATTCTTCGTGGCCGGCAGTACTTTCTTTTACTACCTTTCCGATCTTCGTAAAAATAAAACGGACTAGCTATTCATAAGAACAAATGAAATTTTTCGTTTCCAGCGTGATTCTGATAGTAACCGCGGCGGTAGTCGCCGGCTTTTGGATCGTCGGCTCGCCGCAAGAAGAGCGCCTGCGCCGTTTTGACGAACAGCGCGTCAGCAGTCTTCAATACATCCAATCCGAAGTGCTCAACTACTGGATTAATAAGAGCGCGCTTCCCAAGGCGTTATCCGATCTCCGCGACGACCTCCGCGGCATCGTGATTCCGACCGATCCGGAAACGGGCACCGACTATACCTATGTGGTTAAAGGGCCGCTGACCTTCTCGATTTGCGCCAGCTTCTCCCGTCCGAATACCTTTAGTGACCCGAAAACCGGCCGCTCAATTCCGGCGATGGCTCCGTATTACGATGGTCTCTCCCAAAACTGGCAGCACGACTCCGGCTACACCTGCTTTGAGCGGACAATAGATAAAGACTTCTACTCCAAGTCCACAATGCCGCGCTAGTAAGCTAGCGGCATAAGGACATAAGTAAAATTCGGCGGAGCCGACACCTTCCGGAGCAAAAACGCCCTGATTCCCGGCCTTTGACCGGGACGTTTTTATAAGCCTGTTAAACAGCCTTAGTATTTGATATAATCACTTCCAAGCTCTTTGAATAGAGGTTGATTATGTGGCTGGTAGCCTTTTTCGTGATTGCATTTATTTGTTTTCAAATAAATGTGCACTTCACTTCAATTTACTTGCACCGAGCGATGTCGCACCGGAGTATTATATTCCGGCGCGCCTTCCCCGGTCTGATTATGCGCTGCTGGCTCTGGCTTATGGCCGGTCAAGCGATGCGCTCTTGGGTAGCGGTGCACCGGAAGCACCACCAGTTTGCCGATGTTGAAGGCGATCCCCATAGCCCCTATCTTGTAGGATTGTGGCGGCTTTTTTGGAGCCACGAATTCATCTACGCTAAAGCGGCTTCGGATCCTGAATTGCTTAAGCAGTACACACGCGGCATACCGCCGCACAAACTGGACTCCGTGCTTGAGCGCGGCCTGTGGGGACTGATTTCCGGCTTCGCGCTCTTCGGCCTCGGCTTCTGGCTCTGGCTGGGAGGCTGGCAAGGCGCGCTGACCGGCTTGTTCTGTTATCTCCTTCAGTTCCTGCTGTATCTGAAGGCGGGAGCAACGGTGAACGCGATTTGTCATATGTTCGGCTATCGGACCTTCGATGATAATCGGGCGACGAATGTCTGGTGGGCGGCCTGGCTGGTTGCCGGCGAAGGCTGGCACAACAACCACCACCATGATCTGTCCTCGCCGAAACTTAGCTATAAGCCCAGTGAGTTTGACCCTGCCTGGATCTTCATCAAGATATTGGTACTGCTCCGACTGGCCACCGTCCTCAAGACGATTAATGAAAAAGAAAGCTCGGAAAGAATAACTGAAAATCCTCACTAATGTGAGGTTTTTTTATAATGAATTCTTATGAAGTTCTGCGGAAGAAGAAAGACAAGAGAAAGATTCCGGCGCTGGTTAAAACTACCATCGGACCCGGCGGCAGATTGGCATACGAAGCAAACACGATGCCGCCGACGGCACTGATAATTCCGAAAATGACGCTGATTACGCCGTAAGTCCGGAAGCTAGTTGAAAGATTTTTTGCGGAAATAGCGGGAATGACTACGAGAGCGCCCATCAGCAAAGTGCCGACAACCTTCACGCCCAACGCCACCACGATTGCTACGAGCGAAAGGAATAACAGATCTACCAGATCCACTTTCACGCCCTGGGCCTTAGCGAAGTCACGAGATAGAATACCCAGCATCAAAACCCTTCTCATTAGCACCGTTAGAATAATGACCGCAGTGGTCAGAGCCGAAGTAAGGATCAGATCAGAAAGCACTACTTTAGAAATATCACCGAATAATGCCTCCAAAAGCTCCGGTTCCGGCGTCACCAAAAGACCGACCGCCAAAGCCACTGCGAAGATTAGCCCAACAATTGATTCCGTCGGAATAGAAGTAACCCGACCGATCTGCCAAATAATCAGAACACCCAAAGCCAGAGCCGTAAAAGCTCCGAGGAAAGGATTCAGATGCCAAGTCAGCGCGATACCGATACCGGGAAGAGCCACGTGCGAAAGAGCGTCACCGACAAGACCGAGCCTTTTTAAAACCATTAACGAACCTAAATAGGCCGAGGCCGCCCCTACCAGGGCGCCGACCAGCAAGCTATAGAATAAAGGGTTACTCATGATGGTCATGGATATATACACTGACATTTTCTCCGTAAAGCTTTCCAAGATTGGCGGCTTCCAATGCTCCTTTCGGAGGACCAAAGTAAACCATCTTCTTATTCAAACACAGCACGCTCTTCGCGTACCGGGAAATCATGTTCAGGTCGTGCGTAATCATAATCACCGTCAGGTCGTGCTCGCTATGTAATTTACCGAGCAAGGAATAAATCGTCTCCTCGCCGCCGATATCCACGCCGGCGGTCGGTTCGTCAAATAAAAGAATATCCGGGTGATTGATTAGCGCATACGCAATCAGAACTTTTTGTAATTCTCCGCCGGACAACTGACCGAGTCGCACATTCAAAAGATGTCCTTGTAGATGGTGCTGATCATGATTTTGTAATAAGCCGACCGAACCCAACGCTTCATACACCTCTTCATCAACCGCATTTTTCAATCTTAAGAACTCCAATACGGTCAGCGGCAGGTCTTTCTCAACGGAAAGCTTCTGCGGCACGTAGCCTATCTTGGCATGAGCCGGCCAATGCACCTCTCCCTCCCGGTTTAATAGCCCTAAAATAGCCCGGAAAAGGACAGTTTTACCCGCGCCATTAGGTCCGATGACCGCCACAAAATCACCCTTTTTAATATCAAAGGACACGCCTTCCAACGCGGCGTATCCGCCAAAACGGACGCTTAAATTTTTCACGGTTAACATATTGGACATGGTGATGGTGTCTATGAATACAATATATATATTCTACTATAAATCACTTAAAAGTCTGCGTGTTTCTTCCTTGTAACGATCCACGCCCGGATTATCAAACGGATTAACTCCCATCAGCTTACCGAGATACATCATCTCCATCATCTTTACTTGAAGCAAAGCGCCGAGAGTTTCCTCGGATATGTCCGTGAGCTCCATGCTCATGAAGGGCAGGTTCTGCTCCCGGTAGGTAGTTTTCACCGCCGTCAGAATAGCCGCCATTATTCCGCCGAAGGTCTTTCCGGTAATATGCGGTACGAGCTGGTCGATATTCTCCTTGGATCGCACGACGAAATCGCGGCCGTGGTCAGCCACGGAAACAAACGTGGTGAACTTATCCTTCGGCCCGTCCAGATAAAGCTGGGCGACCGAATGCAGATCGGTTGTGCCGACGGAAACGGTCGGAGTGATTCCTTTGCCCATCTTGCCCACGCTCTCGCCAGTCAGTTGGCGGTACCACTTCCCCACTCCTTCCAGATCCGGTTCAAAGAAAAACGAATCGTGAATCAGCTTCCCGTCTTTCCAATTCTTCCAGATAGCGAGCGCCGATTGAGCCGCCGGGTTTTGAGAGACATCGTACGAAAGGCAGGCTGCCGTAATCTCCTTCGCTCCCTTTAGTAAAAGATCTGTTTTAACGCCGGCCAACGCCAGCGGGACAAGGCCGACCGGAGTAAATACGGAATAACGACCTCCGATTTCTTTCGGCGTAGCAATCGCGTCAAAGCCGTTGGCCTCCGCCCATTTCCACAATTTTGATCCGCCGTCGGTAATGACGATTACCTGATCATCTTTTTTCCTGTTGGCCAACAAAACCGCGGCGTTCGCGGCAGTTTCGGTGGTAGTGCCGGACTTCGAGACAATCAGGATGGTCGCGGGGTGGTCTATTTTATCCAAAATTCTTTCCAAGCGCCGGGCGTCCAACGTCTCCGCGAAATAAATCTTTTTCTTCGGACGCAAGGCCTGATAAATCGCCAGAGCGCCCAAATTGGAGCCGCCCACGCCAACAACAACAATACTCCCCTTGTTCTTTTTCTTGGGTAAAACTACCGGGGCATCAAAGGAACGGACGAACGGCGCCGGATTTTCCCGCTGGCGCTTAATAAAGTCAATCAGCTCTTGAGGGGCCTGTGTGGATGAACCGAAATCAAATCGTAATCCCATTATGTTATTATTGTATCATGCCTATAAAAAAGCCTAAGAAAACCCCTCAGCAGATTTCAAAAGAAAAATTACTCGTCCCCTCCAAGGATCTACCGGTTGCTCCGCACCCTCACGATTGGCGACACTCATTTCATTGGCGCGTTTTCCGAATTATGGCGGAGTTCGTGGACGGTTTTCAATTTCTGGCCGATATCAAGCGTAGCGTAACCTTCTTCGGCTCGGCGCGCTTCCCGGAGACGAACAAGTGGTACAAAGCCGCCCAGGATTTGGGCGCTCTGCTGGCGAAATACGGCTACAGCGTCATCACCGGAGGTGGCCCTGGAATCATGGAAGGCGGTAACCGAGGCGCCACAGAAGGCGGCGGCGAATCTATCGGCATCAACATTCAATTGCCGTTTGAACAACGTATTAACCCTTATGTTAAAAAGGGCCGCGGCTTCTATTATTTCTTCACTAGAAAAGTAATGTTGTCCTTCGCCTCCCAGGCCTATGTTTATTTTCCCGGAGGCTACGGCACCTTGGACGAGCTATTTGAAATTCTTACACTGGTTCAAACTAAAAAGATTCACGATAAAATCCCGATTATTCTTTACGGAAAAGAATTCTGGGGCGACCTGGATAACTGGATGCGAGCAAAACTTCTCGGCGAGCATGAAACGATAGATAAAGCCGATCTGAATCTATACCATATTGTGGACAGTCCAGAGGAGGCCTACGAGATTATCGGAAAATCTACTCCGCGCGAAGAGTTCTAAAATAAAAATCCGCACCCCTGGGTGCGGATTTGGTTTTTATGCTCTGATTGCTTTCAAAAGCTTTGAAACCAGCTTTTTCGGGAATCCCTGCACGCTGTCCATCTCGCCCTCCATCTTCTCGATGTAGGGAGAGATTAGCGGACTTTCGCAGGTAAAACCGCCGGCGCATTGCATCACGTCGCCTTCATCGACCAGCGCGTCAATGACGTGGGCTGGCAACGGCTTGAAGAACACTTTGGCAATCGCCACGTCCGCCAGCAGATAGCGGCGAATGGAGTTATAAACAACAATCGCGCTGTAAGTGACGGAGGGATGCAGATGAGCGGACTCAAGGAACTGGTGCGCCTCGGCGAAATTGACCGGCTTGTGCCGGAACTTGCCGTTGACGGTGACAATCTGATCGGCCGTCAGCAGAATATACGGCCCGCCAAAACGCTCTTGGAGCTTTTTGCTTTTGGCTATCGCCCGAAGCATCGCCAGCACATCGGGCCGATTATCCAGGATTTCCCCCTCATCAATGTTGGCGGCGACAGCTTCAAAACTGTAGCCCATGTCGGCAAACAACTGACGCCGCCACTTTGATTCCGAACCGAGAATCAACCTCATTCGCTTCTCCTATGAAGGTACGGGAAGAAAATAACATAAAAGGCCCCGCGTGTCACGCGGGGCCGTATTTTTTTACTTCTTTTCTTCCCTGGTCGCCGAGCCGTAACCGGCCGACTCCTTATATCGCTTATCGGCAGTCTCGCCGCCAATCGCCCGATCCAGCTCCTGCCAGATCTTGGCGCCGCTCATCGCCTGCGCGTCGCCAACCGGATGATTCCGTTGACGATCGTGCAGATTCCAAAGGGCCGCCGCGCCGACACGGGCCATTTCGTCAAAACCGTTCCAGACCGCCTCCATCGCGATGCGCGACTGCAAGGTCGTGTGCCAGATCAGTCTGAAGCCATTCCCCTTATCGTAAAGATCGTCATAGGTCGGCGGCTCTTTCTTGAACTTGGCCCGATAAGCCACCGTCCAATCCTTATTCGGAGAATAGTTGATACCAAGAATCATTTTCGGATCGTGACGGCGCATTTCCGAAACCCAGCGCTCGATCACGGCCGGATCCTGCATCGCGTCCGCCCAAAGCACCAGCGGACGCAGGCCGTGATACTCAACATCCATGTAGCGCTTGCCGCGCTCAATGGCGTTTTCCAATCCCCCGTTCGCCGCCGTCAAAGCATCGGTGCGAACCATCAGCCGCATGGAAGTCCCGAGGGCTTCCGAAGCCATCAGCCAGCAACGAATCTTCGCTTCCATATCCTCGATGTCCACGCAGGACTTGCCGCCCAGATTGCCGCACCGGCGGGTCGCCTGATCCTCCAGATGAGCCAGGCCGACACCCATCTCATGATAGGCCCGGACCGTCTCACTGATCACGACCGGCTCAAGCGCAAACCCCGTCTCGGCATCCACGATAGTCGGAAGCGGAAAAGCTTCGGCTACCGCGTGTCGCGCGAGCATGGTCATGCGCGTCAGATCATGGAAAGCCATGTCCGGTCGCCGCCAGGCCATCGCGCTGATGGACCAGCCGCCGATATAAACGGCGTTAAAGGCGCAGGGATTCTGGCTGTTAGCCGTCCGCTGGCGGTAGATTTCTTTGGCGATATAAGCGCCCATAGCGTCATAAACGCCCGGCGCGATAATCAAACCCTCGTCATTCAGCGTCTTGACGAACGCGTCACCCGGACGCTCATGCCGCCGAAAAATCTCCCGCATACCCGATTCGTTCTCCGGATTCATAAAAATCTCCCTAAAAGTTCTGACGCAATTATACGAATTCCCCGACGAAAAATCAAATAAAAAAACTACCCATGTTCGGGTAGTTTATTAATCGATTTACTCCGCGTTTTCCGTTTCCTGGAGCAGAAGCTCCGAGTAGCCGGGAATGGTCAGAAATTCCTCAAATTCTTCGGCGGTGATCATCTGCATGAACAACTCTTCCGCGTCTTCGTAATAGTCATCCAGAGCGGGGTCGTTGAAAGCCGCTTCTCTGACGCGAGTCAGGTGTTTCGTAATCAGATCCAAGGTCACGGTGAAGCCATCGGCGGTCACCGCGCCATGTTTCAGCCACTGCCACAGCTGGGAGCGCGAAATCTCGGCGGTCGCCGCATCCTCCATCAGATTCTGCAGCGCCACGGCTCCGGTTCCCCGAAGCCAGTGCCACAGATAACGGATGCCGACCTCCAAATTCTTACGGATTCCTTCCTGTGTGATCGTTCCCTGAATCGGCGCCAGCAGTGCCTCGGCTTTCGGAAAATCATCCGAGCGCGCATCCTCAATCTGATTCTTGCTCTTCATCCCGAGGTCAAAGATCTCTTTGGCCATCGGTACGAAGGCGGGATGCGCGACCCAGGTGCCGTCATGACCGGCTTTCACTTCCCTGGCCTTATCGGCTTTGAATTTCAGCTGGGCCTCGGTATTGGCCCGGATACTCTCCTTGTCGGTTCCTTTGATTGGAAGCTGAGCGGCCATTCCGCCCATCGCATGAGCGCCATGCTTGTGACAGGTGCTGATCAGCAACTTCACATACTCGGCAAGGAACCCTTTGTCCATCGTCAGCTGTCCGCGATCCGGCAGGACAAAACGTTCATCATGCCGCAGCCGCTTGATGTAGCTGAAAATATAATCCCAGCGCCCGCAATTCAAGCCGGCGGAATATTCCCTCAGCTCGTACAAGATCTCTGACATCTGAAAAGCGGCAGGCAGAGTCTCGATCAAAGCCGTGGCCTTGATTTCTCCGGGTAGAAGGCCGAGCTTGTCGGAAGCGTACTTGAAGACTTCAGTCCAAAGACGCGCTTCTTCTCGGCTTTCCATCTTGGGCAAATAGAAATACGGACCATCTCTGCGCTTACGAAGCTCCATCGCGTTGTGAAAAATGTAGAGGCCGAAGTCGAACAGACTGGCCGAAACGGCTTCACCGCTCACCGCCAGATGATTTTCCTCCAGATGCCAGCCGCGGGGCCGGAAAAAGAGGACGGCCGTCTGCGCGTTCAGGGCGTAGGTCTTCTTTTTTTCCTCGTCGGTATAAAGCAGATCCTTACGAATCGCCTGATAAAGATTGATCTGGCCGCTGACGATGTTTCTCCAGGTCGGAGATTCGGAATCTTCGGCATCGGCCATGAAGACATTGGCACCTGAATTCATCGCGTTGATGACCATCTTCGCGCTGCTCGCCGGACCAGTGATCTCCACGCGCCGATCCAGAAGATGATCCGGCACCGGCCAGATCTTCCAGTTGCTACTGCGAATCTCTTTTGCGTCGGGCAGAAAGTCCGGCAGAATGCCGGCGCGGATTTTCTGCTGAGCGAGTTTTCGCGCCTCCAACACCTCCATGCGCTTCCGATTGAAGCGGCTATGAAGATCGGCGACAAAGCTGACAGCTTCGGGAGTCAGAATGACATCCGCCGCCTCATCCAGGCCGTGCTCATTGAGCAGTTTCCGACCGAGCAGATGGATATACTGCATAGATCCTCCTAAAACGAACTGGCCTTATTATACCGATTTTTCCTAAAAAGACAAATAAAATACCCCATAAAGGGGTATTAAGTACTTACATGGTCAGATCGCAGACACCGGCGACGCACGCGAGTTCGCGGGCGCCCTTGGTCTCGTCTTCCTTTTCATAGATCAGGATTCGGGAGAAATCCACCGGAGGCATTTCGGCCACCATCTTTTCGTACTGCTCTTTGGTAATCTCCTCGTAAGGCGGGAGTTCGTACACGTGCTCATCTTCCTCTAGGGGCATAAAAGACAAGCCGCCGATCACATCCCAGTTCTTATGAACCCAGGCGACAACCTCTATCCATTCATTCTTGCCAACAGAGATCGTTGCCGAAGGATTGTGCTCGGTGTAGTTCTCTTTGAGCATCTTCCAATATTCCAGCTGATCGATCGCCAGCATGTCGTTCCGGAATTTAGAATCGGACGGGCCTTTCACCGGAAAGGACAGGACAAAATTCGTGGCCTTTTCCTCAGGCAAGCCGCCGTCAGGCAACATTGGGACCTTCTGATCCTTCAACATCTTGAACATGGAATCAGTGGCGGCGATGCGCACGCGACGGATATAGTATTCCGCATGCCGCGTATGAAGGCCGGAAGCGGAATCCACAAGTTGGGAAACGGTGCCGGACGGCTTCACGCAGGTGATCGCCGTAGATTCGTTGATGCCAAATCGCTCGGCATAGGTCTTGTTAACCCGAATCGCCCGATCCCTCATCTTCCTCAGCGTCTCCGCTTTTCTCACCGCCGGGCAGTCCCACTGACCGGTGATGGAAACGCCCAACAGGCGCTCCTCCTCGCAATTCTTCCGCCATTCCTTGGAGAGATAGGGGAAATTTGTAAGGGTAGCCTGGTAAGTGCCGATGATGGTCGCGACGCGGACCTTCCGAAGAAGCGAAGCCTCGTCGTCATCCGATCGCGCGACCACCTCGGTCAGATTGCAGAACTGCTTGGATTTCAGCACGATCTCACCGCACGGATTGGTGCCGCAGAACTCCAGGTCGCGGGAAAGAATTTCCCGCCGGCGTTCCGGAACCTGAGCCAACAGGCTGGCGCGGTTAAAGATTCCGCGCTCGCCCGATCCGCTCTTCGCGAGCGAAATCCATTCGTCCAAAAACTCAATCGTCGTCGGCTTTTCCATATAAGCGACAGAGTTGTTCGCCATATGGCGCTGAGCGTGATCCTTGCTGAAGTCTCCGAACTTCGCCATCCGCATGCGATAGTCGTCCAGATCGGAAAGCGAGATCAGCGCGCTGCGCCGGACGCCTCCCATCTCCACGATCTCGCCGATCTTGCAGATTATGTCGTGAACATCAAGAGTGGTGAGTCGCCGACCCTGGCGCTTCAGAATCTTCTTTCTCGCGAATTTCATCAGATCCATCAGCGGCTTCGGGCCGGAACTTCTTCCACCCATCACCCGGAGACGCGCGCCGGCCGGACGAAGCTTGGAGTAGTCAAAATCAATATCTTCACCGGCGTACCAGGTTTCCAGGCCCTTCAGAAGCGCGTCTCCCCATCCTTCCTTACTGTCATGGACGGTGTGGGTTTTACGCTTATGACCGATCTGTCGCTTGATCATCGGCAACATGCCAACATTCTGCTCCTCAACCGAGAAGCCGACACCGGTGCCGCACATGGAAAGATACATGATCTCGGCGAAATCCTGGAGTTCCTTGGGAGCGATGAACGAGCAGTTATAGGCGCAGACGTTAGTCTGCATAGCCGCCTTGCCCGCGCTCCACATGAGCCGCATTGACGGCATGACTTCAAGCTTCAGGATGGCATCATGAACCTCGTCGTACTCTTTCGGCAAAAGCTTTTTGCCGAGAGTGTAACGCATGAAATCCACATACCGCTGAACAGCCTCTATCCAAGTCTCGCGGCGCTTCTCTTCTTCAATCCAACGCGAGTAGCTTCTGTAAAAAACAAATTCGGACATCGGACCACGGAAATGCTTTTGACTTTCCTCAACGAGCTTTTTTACCCGTTCCGGAATAGCGTTCTCCTGCTCCCGTTTCTTTTCCCGGTCATACCGATAAAGAATGTAAGATTTCGCGGTTTTCATAAAGTCACTCAGGAGCAACGCTACCTGCACCGCGTCCTGAATTTCTTCAATGCCCGGATGGCTCTGTTTCTTATGCTTTTTGGAAATATTTTCCACGGCGGCTTCAGCCACAACTCTGGCTTTGGATTCATCACCCTCGCCGACCGCCTGCATGGCCTTCCAGATCGCCTGAACAATCTTCTCCTGATCAAAATCAACCAAGGCGCCGTCACGCTTCTTCACTTTCGCGAAGACCTGACTCTTGCTCATTCACCCCTCCTTCTTTAGTTTCTAATCTGTCAAAGGACGGAAGTAAAGATATCAAATTTAAGACCCTTTGGCAAACAAAAACTGCCGCGTAAAAACGGGCAGCTTAAAAATTTTCTTCTTATGAATCCTGGTGACAATCACAACTGCATAGCGAAGCGGCATAAGCGGGATCGGAGCCGCTTTTCTTAAAAATTTTGTGAAAATCCTTACACTCCGAACAGCCCGGCACCGTACCCTTCCGCTGCTTTACCGGCGCGTCCGGCGGAGAGTCATTATGGCACTTATCACAAGCGCAATTCTCTTCCTGGCACCGGTCCTGGTCTCGTTCCCTAAGAACTTTTTCGCCCAAATAGGCGATAACCGCAATCAGTACCGCGATGGAAAAAGTGACCGGCAAAAGCACGACTGCCATTACCGCCGCATAGATTGAGGCCATCACAAAGGCCAGCCAACAGACGCCCTTCCAGAAATTAGGCCCACAGCTCCTGCACTTCATAGCGCCTCATTAAATAACTTTCTCAAGAGTACCTTGTTTGATTTTTAGGTACAAGTTTAATAAGATAACTCATATTGGCGCATTGAGAGCGCCGTAATGCCGCAGTAGCAAAGTGGGTCGAGGACGACAGTCCGAGACGGGCGGTCCAGCCTTATCATGGTCGCCACGGAAGAGGAGACGCGAACAGGGTTGGTTGAAAATTGCAGAGTGTAAGTTATATGCCGCGGTAGCTCAGTGGTAGAGCAGACGCCTGAAGAGCGTCGTGTCGGGGGTTCAATTCCCTCCCGCGGCACAAAGAAAAAATAAGCCTTATGGCCTATTTTTTTATGACTGGAATTGAAGACCGCAGCGAAGTAAATCAGCAGATTTATGAGCGATGGGCGGGCTGCGAGCCGGCCTCGGCAGAGGCCGGACTTGTAGCCAATTCCCTCCCGCGGCACAAAGAAAAAATAGACCATTTGGTCTATTTTTTTATTTTGGGAATTGAAGACCGCAGTAAAATAAAAACAGCCCTAGCGGGCTGTTTGCTTTTTCTTCACATCTAGGCGAAGTAGGCTTCGGAGGCCGATGCCGATTGCCGCCAATACTCCCAGAAAGAAGAGCCGAAAGAAAAAGGAGCCGGTCATTAAAATATCAAAGACGGCGCGAACCGTCCCGAAAGGGTTCTTCAGCACTACTGCCGATAAACTGACTAATAGCAGTACGGCACATACCGAACCGGTAATCAGGTTTTCCATACTGCCCTCTTAAAGTACTCCGCAAATCTACTCCCGGGGAATTTTTATTGCAAGAGCTTTTCAGCTGTATATTATTGACAGCATAAAGTTTTTTATATTAAAATACCGCTGGTACTTTTAGAGGTGGGGGCTGAATGAACGCTTCAAGCCAGAAGTGGACCTGGCGATGTGGCGGATGCGGAGCGGAGCATGTAGAATTTGTCGGCACGGCGCCGGATTCCTGCTCCAAGTGCAAGCGTACGATAGTGGATCTTGGCCAGCTGATTGAGATGGCGCAGGACACCGGTTTGGTGGTGCCGGCGCCACTGGAAACGCGCGGAATGCGTTTTAAGCGATGTCCCAACTGTGGCGGTAACTGCCTCCGAGAGGAACACAGTTGCTCCGACTGCGGCGCGGCGCTCTAATAAAAAACCCCGATAAATCGGGGTTTTTATTTTATCCGTTTCCGAATATCCGCCATCAGCTTCTCCATAAAAGAAAGATTATGAATGGTGGTTAAGATGGGGCCAAGCATCTCATGCGCCTTAAAAAGATGGGAGACGTAGGCGCGGGTATAATTTTCGCAGGTGTAACAACCGCATTTCGGGTCCAGCGGTTTTTTATCTTTCAGATAGCGTCCGGATTTGATATTGATGCTACCACCCTTCACAAGCGCGGCGCCGTTTCGGGCGATGCGAGTCGGGGCAACGCAGTCAAATGTGTCCACACCACGCTTTACAGCCTCCCATATATCTTCCTCTGAGCCGATGCCGAGCAGATGCTTGGGTTTGTTTTCCGGCAAAAGCGGCATCGTCCAATCTAATACATTAAACATATCCTTCTTTGATTTTCCTAAAGATCCGCCGATGCCGAAGCCGTCAAAATCCTGCGAGCCGATGAACTTAGCGCTCGCCAGGCGAAGATCTTTGTAGGCGCCGCCCTGGACTATGCCGAAAAGAGCCTGGTCTTTTCCTTTAAAAACTTTCAAGCAACGCTTGGCCCAACGATGGGTTCTCTCCATAGAACGCTTGGTGTATTCGTAATCGTGTAAAGGCGAAGTGCACTCGTCAAAGGCGAAGATCAGATCAGCGCCTAAATTTTCCTGGATTTTAATAGATTTCTCCGGAGTTAAAAAATGCCTGGAACCGTCCAAATGAGAACGGAACTCCACGCCGTCCTCGCTAATCTTGGTAAACGGATTCTCCCGGACTTTTTTAACATGCTCCTTCTCCCCTTCCTCAGGAAAGATATTGGCGATCTTACTGACCCCGTGCACCATCGCCGCGCCAAGACTGAAAACCTGAAAACCGCCGCTATCGGTCCAGATCGGCCGATCCCAGTTCATAAACTTATGCAGTCCGCCGAGTTTTTTCACAGTTTCGTCTCCGGGACGAAGATACAGGTGGTAGGTGTTGCACAAGACGGATTCGGCGCCGATGGATTTCAGCTGGTCGGTGGTAATGCCTTTCACTGTCGCTTGCGTGCCTACCGGAATAAAAGCCGGCGTATGGATTACGCCGTGCTTTGTTTCTATCAGACCAAGACGCGCCTTACTGTGCTTTGCCTTCTTTAAAATCCGAAACTTCATTACTTACGGATAATCTTATACGGCTTCTGGGTTAAATCAATAATCCGGGAGCCTTTCTTTTTCTTGTTAACCCCGTTAAAAACCACAGCGTCTATCAGATCGGAGTCGCGGCCGAAAGTTTCGGCATAAACCCTAGGATCGCTCAACGGATCCTTTTTAGAAATATTGGCGCTGGTCGCCACAATCGGCTTATCAAAAACTTTGAAAAGCTTCTTAACGAACGGGCCGCTGGAGATGCGGAAAGCCGCTGTGTGCTTCTGGGTGGCAAGCGGAGAAAGATTCTTCGCCTTCAGAATAAAATTGGTCGGCTTCTTGGTTTTCTGCATAAACTTCTTCTGCTCGGCATTAAAATTCGCGTATTCGGCGAGCATTTTAAAATCCTTAACCAAAAGAGGGAAAACCTTGCCGAGCTCGCGCTGTTTGATCTTGTACAACTTCAAAATCGCCTGCGGATTGGTCACGTCGCAACCTAAGCCGTACAAAGTTTCGGTCGGAAAGATGACAACTCCGCCGCCATTCAGCACTTGAGTTACCTGCTCCGGTTTATTGGTAAAAATGGTCATTTTTGAGCTCAAACTGACTTATCCGGCAATTATAACAAAAAACCGCCCTAAAGTCAATTTAGGGCGGAATAATTAAGCAAAAAGGCAAAAGCCTTGAACGCCAGTAGAAAGACAGCCAGAAGCACCATCATTGCCACTCCGAAGGTCGTCACGAAATTGCCGTGCTTCAGCCAGGTGCTGTCCCGGTTCAGATAAAGGAACGCGCCGCCGACCAGCGCGATCAAAATGGCCTTTGCGACAGACCAGATAACCAGGCCGGGAATCAGACCAAGCTCTCTGAACACGAACGAAGCTGCCCGATTCAGCTCTACTCCCCCATTGTTCAAAATTTGATACGTTGTTATGATATCGCCCGCATCCAACAAAATTGCGGCTACGAGCCAAGCCCAGAAAAAGGCCTTAATCAACAGCCCCTCCAGAGTAAAGATATGACGCGGGAGAATACGCGATCTCTATCCATAAATACTTCGTCCGGCTTAGAGTCCAGCGGACAGGAAGTGGCAGTGTTAATATCGGAAACTCCGTATCCGTGCGCCGCCTGCCACTGTACGACAATATGCTTACCCGCGAACCGAATATCAAGAAACCAGATGCCGTTTGCCTTTACCGGTTCATCAATGCTCACATTAGCCTTAGGGAAGCGGCGAACGACACGCGACTGAAGTCTCTGAATCTCGTTCATCCGATACTCCTTTCAAAGAACCGTGTGCTCCCAAGGGGAATCGAACCCCTGTTTCCGCCGTGAGAGGGCAGCGTCCTAGCCGCTAGACGATAGGAGCAATGTGCAAACGATAACACCAAAGCTACAAAGTTTCAATAAAGGTTTAAATCTGCCGAATCTCTTCCACCACCTTATCCAGCTCCATCGCGCGGGAAGCCTTCACCAGCACCAAATCCCCTTTTTTGATCAGATCCTGAACCACCGGCAAAGCTTCTTCCACGAGATCAAAGCTTTGAATATTTTTCCGAGCAAGGCCGGCCTTGTTGGCGGAATCAGCAATAAAACGGGCGCGCGGCCCCACCGTCACCAGTACATCCACAACTCTTTCGGCAATCTTCCCAATCTGCTCATGCGCTTCAATCGTATACTTACCAATTTCCAGCATATCGCCCAGCACCGCAATCTTTCTTTTGCCGTCTAAGCTTTTTAACGTATCCAGAGCCGCATGCATAGATAGCGGTGACGCATTATAGGTGTCATCAATAATCCAAGTATCTTTGATGCCGGGAATGATTTTGCCGCGGCGCGGCGGCACATGATAGTAGGCGAGCGCCTCCGAGATGCGGACAAGATTCATTCCAAAGGCTAGGCCAATAGCGGCAGAGGCGGCCGCGGCATACGCCTGGGCCTTACCGAATGCTCCGTCCAGCCGAATCGGCACAAAGTTACCGCCATACTCCAATTTAAATGAAATTCCGGCCGGCCTGCCGGCATCCATCCGATTTTCAAAATTAGTGATTCGTAAATTCGCGCCTTCACCAAAACCATAGGTGATGACATGGGCGCGGGTGCGATCCTTCATCTCATAAACTACCTCGTCGTCAAAATTCAAAATAGCAAAGCCGATTGCCGGTAAAGCCTCTACTAGGCGGGATTTTTCCCGAGCTACCGCGTCCGGTCCGGAATAAAATTCCACATGCACCGGGATATCGCCGATTGCCGTCACAACGCCGATCTGCGGCTTGGCAATCTCCAAAAGATACTTGATGTCTCCCGGCTTGTCGGCCGCGTATTCCAAAACCAGTAACTCGGGATATTTCTTTCCAAAAAGAAGATTAAAAAAAGACGTGATTACAACTCTTAACCAAAAAAAGGCTCCGCCGATTCGGTCGTATTCGCCGAGAATGGCCAGAGGAAATCCAAATTCATTATTGAAATTACCGGTGGCCGAGCGCGCCTTGCGAATCTGCTTTAGGATGCTGATGACGGCCTCCTTGGTAGAAGTTTTGCCGACGGTGCCGGTGATGCCGACGATCCCGGGCTGATGCTTACGAATCGCCCAGCGGGCCAGGAAAGCCAGGATATTTTTTAGCCGCTCTCTAAGAAAATTTTTCATTATTGGTTAACATTATCGGCCGGGAGATTGTAATAGTTTATTACGAACTGGGCCAATTCGCGAAATGCCGGGACCACGGTCATGCCCGCCAAAGTGGCGCCCTTCGGTTTATCTATCCTCATGAGAATGACGAACCTGGGATCGGTCGCCGGTCCGAATCCGACATAACTGTGAACATAATCATTGCTATAACCTCCTTTCTTGAGATCCGGCATCTGGGCGGTGCCCGTCTTACCGGCGATTTCATAACCGGGAATCTGAGCGATTTTCGCCTTGTCCACGGCTGAAACCATCATCGCCGTCACCTGCTTGGCCGCCGCTTCGGAAATAACCCGTCGCACCGGCTCCGTCGGCGTCCCCTCAATTAGAAATGGCTTCATTAATGTGCCACCGTTGGCGATTGTGGCAATCGCCTGCACCAACTGCATCGAGGTAACGGAAACGCCCTGGCCGAAAGAAGCGCTGGCAAAATCTATTTCGCGCGGTTTGTTCACCAGATTTTTAAGTTTTCCGGTCACCTCGCCAGGCAGACCCACTCCGGTTGCCTTATCCAGTCCGAAATTAACAAGGTAGTTATAAAAAGAATCATCCCCGGTTTTCCGTTGCGCGAAAGCGGCTCCGGTATTCAGGGATTCTTCAATGACATTAGTCATAGTTACCAAGCCGTGAGCCTTCAGGTCCCAGTTACGAATAGTCTTACCGTTCAGAGTCAGGCTGCCGTTATCGTAAAAGGTGGTTTCCGGAGTGATCTTGCCGCTGTCCAAACCGGCGGCCATCGTGATTACTTTAAAAACGGAACCGGGTTCATAAACGGACTGGGTCACCGAGTTGATGAAATTCTTCACCGGAGATTTGGAATATTCATTCGGATCAAAGTTCGGATAGCTGCCCATCGCGAGTATCTTGCCGCTCCTCGGATCCTCCACAATCACACTGCCGCCGGCGGCGGAATACTGATCAATCAGATTCTTCAGAATCTTCTCGGCTTGAGACTGGATGTTGATATCAATGGTCAGATTCAGGCTCTTTCCGCGCAGCAAATTTTCGTACTGCGCTTCAAGACCATACTGCCCTTCTGTCGCCCCATTCTTATCATTCGGACCGACGTATCCAAGCATGTTGGCGGCCAATGATCCGTACGGATAGAAACGGAAATGCTTACTGTCCACATAAATACCTTTAATATTCAGTCCGTCTACCGCGGACACGAGAACGCTGTCCGCCTTGGAGGTCAGCTCAACGTAAGTCGTATCTTTTTTTGAAAATAACGCGACGAGCTTATCCACGGAAACCTTCAGTACCGGGGACAACAGGTTAGCAGCCTCGTCGACATCGGCAATCTCTTTAGGAACAGCGAAGATTACAGGAAACTCCCGGTTTGTGGCAACCGCTGTGCGATTACCCTGTTTGTCGATAAAATTAATCGCGCCCCGGATACCGGAAGATGAACTGCGCAGATTGGACTGGGAATTGGCGCGCGCCGAGTAATAGCCTCCTTTTAGAACCTGAAGGTCGTAGGCCCTGGAAAGCAGGGCTGAATAGCCCCCGAAGATTACTACGATTACCAGCCAGGCGCGCCAGGATCTCATTACCGGTTAACGGATAGGTATTCCGGCTTCCGCTCTTTGGTCAGGCCCAGTTTCGCGGCAAGCGTGTCGACATTTTGAGGATCCATTGTGGCGTACATCTGACTCTTAAAGTCAGCGGTGGAAATGCGGAGCGCTCCGATTGTCCTTTCCGTGTTTCTCAGCTCATGATCTAAGCGGACGTTCTGGCTATAAGCGTAAACGCTTAAAACTCCTTCAGCTAAAATCACGCCGATTGCCAATATCCAGATTGCGTTCAGTCTAAACTTATTTTTCTTTGGTTCAATAATTGTCATGATTTTAAATCAGTTGCGCGACGCGCAACTTGGCCGATCGCGACCTTGGGTTGGCGAGGGCTTCGCCGCGCGTAGCCTGAACGGCTTTTTTTGTAATCAACTTTAAAGTACCGGCCTTGGCGGCATCCCGGAAAAAATTCTTAACTATCCGGTCTTCCAGAGAATGAAAACTGATTATCCCGATTCGGCCGCCCGGTTTTAGTATCTTCGGTAGATCCTTGAGCACCTGTTCCAGATTTTCCAGCTCGTGATTCGCATAGATCCGCAGAGCCTGGAAAGTCCTGGTCGCCGGGTGCAGACGGCCCCGTTCGTAACTCTTCGGCACCGCCAGGCGAATGACATCCGCCAACTCGCCGGTGGTTTCAATCGGCGCTTTGCGGGCGCGGTTCTTGATAGCCGCGGCGATCGGTTTAGCGTACCGCTCTTCGCCGTAATTTTTGATTATATCGGCTAACCACTGCTCGCTTAATTCATTCAGCAACTCCCGGACCGGCTTCTGCTTGGAATCGTAGGTCATCAGCAACGGCTCATCTTTTTGAAAACTAAAACCGCGTCCGTTACCCAACTGCTCGGACGAAAATCCAAGATCCAGCAATAGGCCATCGGCTTGTCCGATTTTTTTCACCGCAAGAATCTCGGCAAGGTCCGCGTAATTTTCTCCGGTCTTATCCCAATCAATAGCGAGCAGTCGGCCGTCGGCACCGATTTTTTCCTTCATTGCCCGGCTGTGACCGCCGGCTCCGGCGGTGCCGTCAATAAAGAACTCCCCCGGTTGCGGATTCAACAGAGTGATTACTTCATTCAAAAGAACCGGAATGTGTCCGCCCGGAACACCCGCTCCGTAGCTGACCACCAGTCTGCCTAGTACTATTTGTTTATTATCTGCCATATTATATTCCAAGCTCTCCAAGTTTTTCCGCGATATCATCGGAGGAAGCCTCGGTCTGAGATTTATAGGACCGCCAAGCGGCCTCGTCCCAAATTTCTATACGGCTGTAAACGCCGGCGAAGACCGTCTGCTTTTTTAACGAAGCATACGCGCGCAAATATTCCGGAACCAGAATTCTGCCCTGAGCATCAAACTCAACCTCCATCGCGCCCGCCAACATCAGACGGGAAAAAGCCCGAGCTTTGGAATTAGTGAGCGGCAGAGCTTTTAATTTCTGCGCGAGCTCTTCCCAATCGGACTTGTTATAAATAAAAAGACAATGATCCAAGCCGCGCGTGATAATCGCTCCCTCGCCCAGCTTCTGCCGAAATTTAGCGGGTAAGGCTACCCGCCCCTTGGCATCCAGGCTGTGATTATATTCACCTATAAACATTTGGGTTTAATAAGCTCCGGCGGTATCTATTTATCCCCAGATAAGGCGGTTATCCCCACACTTATCCACTTTTCACCACCGTAATTACACTATACCCCACTTTGCCCCTAAACCAAATTAAAAATGTGGATAAGTCATGAGCTTATTTAAACGGTAAAATAGCGACATATAAAAAACCGGCGCTGCGTGCTAAAATTAAGCAAGATTTTTAAAAATCGAGGTGACCCTTGGTCGTAACCGCTGAAATGCTGACCCACCGCGGCAAAATCCCCCGCTCCGTGATCCGAGATGCGTTTTATCTTTTTATGGAAACAGCCGATAACAAAATAAAACAGATTAAGCGGGTCAAAAATCTTCGCTATACCGGTCCGCTAAAAGATTTTCTTTCTTATGGACACACAGAACAAGAATTTCACAGGGAGATTTTTGGGATGCTTGATGATGCGGTAATTTCTATCAATGCCATCTGTAAAAAAAGCGAAGCGATCAAAACTTTGCTTCATGAGCTTGCTCATTTTCTCTACGACACCGACGACAGTATCAAATCTGAATGGCAGGCAAATGAGATAGAGCGTATCCTCTGGCGGCGCTTCTCGCGCAAACAGAAGGAGGCTTTCTGGGCGCTGATTCCAAAAGAATAAATTCCCGACGATAGTCGGGAATTTTTATTGTGCGCCTTGTTGGGATCGGACCAACGACCTTTCCAATGTGAATGGAATAAAGTGTGCACCCTGCAGGGATCGAACCTGCGACCTTTCCAATGTGAATGGAACGCTCTACCACTGAGCTAAGGGTGCTGACAAATGGATAATACCCACTGGGTAGTGTTTAGTCAAAAAGAAAAGTCCCCGTTTTTGACGGGGACATTTTTTACAGCTTGCCCTGCGAACCGACAAGCGGGGTGTTGCGCTTGCAGACGTGGCACTTCCGGCCGCGGTTGTAGATGCTCAGCAGCTTGTTGCAATCAAAGCAGCGCCTCCCCTTCCGACTCGACTTCACGACCGGTCCCGAATCGCGGAATCGGACCGCTACGACTCTGTAGCCGCGGCTACCTACTCCGTCACACTCGTCCTTCCCGCCGCTCATACCGCCTCCTCATTTCTTATCTGACTAAAATTAACTGAAGTAAGTATAACAAAAAGGACGCTTTTTGTAAAGCGTCCTTTTTGCTACAACAAGAAGATTATTGTAATTCAATCGTCGCGCCCGCAGCTTCCAACTTCTTCTTGAGCTCTTCGGCTTCCTCCTTCTTGAGGCCCTCTTTGACCACTTTCGGAGCGCCATCCACGAGATCCTTAGCTTCTTTCAAGCCAAGACCGGTGGCTTCACGAAGAACCTTGATGACCTGGATCTTCTGCTGACCGCCTTCCTTCAGCATTACCTTCCAAGCGGTCTTCTCTTCGGCTTCCGCCGCTCCGGCTCCCGCGCCGCCCGCCGCTACCGGCATAGCCGCTGAAACACCGAATTTCTCTTCCATTTTCTTCACAAGATCCGCAAGCTCGGTAACTTTGAGCTCGCTGACCAGGTTGATTATCTGTTCAAATTTATCCATGTTAGTTGTTTATTGTTTTATGATTTTGGTTGTTCGACCGTAGTTGACTGGTTGACTTCAGGAGCCGGAGCGGTTGCGACTTCAGGAGCGACGGTAGCCGCCGCTGGAGCTGTTGCCGGTGCCGGCTGCTTCTTAGCAATTTCTTGAGCGATATACATGAAAGCCCGCAACGGACCGGTAATCGCGCCGAGGACCATCGAGAGGAGGACCTCTCTGCCCGGCAACTTCGCCACCGCGTTGAACTCTTCCACCGGAATCGCCATCTTGGTTGTGAGATTGTACGCGCCTAAAACTTTGAATTCCTTCTTCTCTTTTACCAAAGATTTGGCAAATTTGAAGATCGGGCCGGCTACGGAGCTCAAGTCTTCAGGAATAAAGAATGTGCCCACCTGCGCCGGGAACTGCATCGGATCGAAATCGATTCCGGAGTTCTTCAGCGCGATGCGGAGTAAACGCTTCTTGATTACCTTGAAGCTCGCGCCCGTTTTACGTACCTCTACCTTGATGTTTCGCACGGAACCCGTATCCACTCCCGTGAAGTCGGCAAAGACCAAAGTCTTGCTCTTCTTCAAAAGAGATTCGCCGAGCTCAACATGCTTCTTCTTTTGTTCTTTAGTTAACATTGTTATTTTTTCTAAAAAAATACGACCTTTTGGCCGCAGTGCGAAAACAAACTTAACAAGTTAGTTTTCCTCGGCAGGACTTAGACGGGTCTCCCCGGTCGCCTGCTGTCTACGGATTGAAGCCAGTATACCCGATAGGAAAAAATAAAGCAAGCGATTAAATAAAAAGCCGCTCGATAGAGCGGCGGTTCTTTTCTGCATTAATCAGCTTTCTTGACCAACGAGTGGATCATCTTCCGATAAATCATGCGGACAAGGGTTTTCGTCTCCGCGCAGCTGATAAGCCGGGCGCGATGGAGACGAAGCACGTCGGAATAAAGATTCTGATCCTCGCCGAGAGTAATGTCGGACTGGTCATTAATCCGGGCAAGCATCCGATCGAAGGCATTCGGCATAAATCTTAGGTATTGGCCCTGCCCGTCCTCTTCGGATAATTCCTCGGAAGATCGCGCATTATCTTACCGGTTTCTTCGTACCGGTCATAAATGATTTTCAATTCGGCCAGGCACCGATGATAGATGTTGCGGACGTACAGCGCGCTCAAGCCGAATCGAGGGGCGATCTCTTTGTAAGAACGCTCGACGGCGTCATCCAACCCGAATCTGAGCTTAAGAATTTCACGTTCACGCGCGGGGAAAAGTTCCAGCATCTTCATCAGAGCCGCCGCGCGGCTCTCCCGCCGCTCCTTGTCCTTAAGGCTCTTCTGGAAAGACTCCGGTTCGGTGACCCGGTCGTCCGCCGATTGGACCTTGTGATATTCGGAGCGCATCGTCTTTACCAGAAGGCAACTATTGATGAAGAGTAGAATGTGCTTTCGGATCCGCGAGTACGCGAAGGTTGAAAATTGAGTTCCTCGATCGGGGTCAAATTTTGCCAGCGCGTATTCCAGGCCGATATTACCGCTCTGCATCAGATCTTCCCAGTCTATCTTTGACTGCAGGCCATCGGCATACTGCCCGGTAAAGAGTCGCGTCATCGCCTTGTCGGCGATATGACCAATCAGACCCTGATTCGCCTCGCTCAGCTTATTCCTGGCGGAAATATCTCCCTGCTTGTATGCCAAGAACAGCGCTCTCGACTCTTCGTCGGAAAACTTTTGGGACATCCCCATTCTCCTTATTAAAAATCTTGGTCTACTATATCACTTATCGCGCCATTCCGCAATATTCCGGTGATGTCCGGTGGTCAGAACCTTAGGCACCGCCCAGCGTTTTCCTTTCTTGGGCTCAAAGACTTCCGGCCGAGTATACGACGGGAAAGAACCTTTCACATCCTCCAGAGATTCGTACTTACCTAAAACGCCAGGCAGATAACGGGCCACAGCTTCCGTAACCATCATCGCCGGCAACTCGCCTCCCGCCAGCACAAAATCCCCTAAAGAAATTTCTTCGTCCGCTACATATTTAGCCACACGCTCGTCCACTCCTTCATATCGCCCACAAATGAAGACCAGCTGATCATATTTGGAAAGCCGCTTCGCCGCTTTCGAGTCAAACTTTTTACCGCGCGTGGAAAATAAAATTACCCGGGACTTTTTGCCTTTTTTAATTTTCTTAACCGCCTTGTAGACCGGCTCCACCTTTACCACCATGCCGGGTCCGCCTCCGTATGGCTTATCGTCTACCTTGTGATGTTTATCGCTTGTGTAACCTCGAAGATCGTGGGTTTCGATTGTAATCAGCTTTTTCTCAATGGCGCGCTTAATAATAGACTCGCCGATGTAGGAGTTCAGTATTTTGGGAAAGATTGTAATAATATCGAAACGCTTCATGTATATAGACTTTAGCAGTAAACGTGATATTTTGTTAATGGTTCTTAAAAGAGTTGCCGCGGACGAAAACTGACGTGAAAGGAGGAGGCTAATGAAATACAATAAGCTGGTGCGGGATAAGATCCCGGCGATTATCTCCCGTAGCGGCGGAAAGCCGAAGTATTATCAAGCTGACACGCTGCAGTTCCAAAAAGCGCTTAAGAAAAAACTGTACGAAGAAGTTGAAGAGTTCTGCAAGGCCAAAGAGGCCAACGACCAGATGGATGAACTGGCGGATATACTGGAAGTCGTGGAGGCGCTCGCCCAGGCCTATGGCCTCCCCCGCTGTTTGGTGCAACACGCCAAGCGGGTTAAGGCGGAGACCCGCGGCCGATTCGATAAACGAATCATACTTAAAGAAGCCTAGGTCCCCAGAATACATAGCAATCTCTGCCGCGATGCGGCAGATTTTATTTTCAGAGCTAGACGTCGAGGAGCGAGCTGCGGATTACAGGCACACCTTCTTTTTTTATTTCTGCTGTGGTATTTTATTCTTTAGTTCACATAAGGAGAGTGGTCTTATGCAGAAACCCTGCGCATTCTGCGAACGGAAGATGATTGAAGAACGTATCATCACTGAAGACGCAAGCTTTATTATTATCGCTTCTCTAGGCCAGATTACCGACGGCGGATACGCGCTAATCGTTCCCCGGGAACACGGCACCTGTATCGGTGAGATGACGACAGGCGGAGCGGCAAAACTGTTTGAGATTGCGAAATTCACCGCAAACGCGATTGAAAAAGTTTGGGGCGTAAAGCCGGTCATGTTTGAACACGGCGGCGTCGGACAAACTATTCAGCACGCCCACCTGCACCTAGTACCGGCCGAAGCGAACCTGGAAAAGCAGGTAAGGCGTGACTTTCCGGCGGAAACCGACGCGCTCGTTTCCCTCCGCGACCTGCCCAGGTTATATCAAGAACTATCGGAGCCGTATCTGTTCTGGCAGGAGCCGGACGGAGCGCCGATGGTGTGCTGGAATCCAAAGGCGCCGAGCTACTACTTCCGCCGCGTAGTCGCCGAACAGCTTGGCCGTACGGAACGAGCCGACTGGCGGAAGATGGATCCCGATCTGGATCGCCGGCTCTGGACCGAAACCCGCGACAAGTTGAAGCCGTTCTTTGATAAAAGCGGCGAAAAGAAAAAGAGCCGCGGCTGAAGCTAAATATTACGGCCCCAGTCTGGGGCCGTTTTTATTTACAGCGAAATCAAAACCACCGCTGAGCGGTGGTTTTGAGGTTTACTCGGCTGATTCGCCTTCCGCTTTCGGAACTCGCGTGGAGCCCTCCGGTTCTTCTATTTTAAGATTTACCCGATCGTTATTCTTGATGCCGACAATTCTCAGTAAAGAACGGATGGATTTCGCGGTAGCGCCCTGGCGTCCGACTACCTGGCCCATATCCTGTGAATTTACTTTTAACGAGAGCAGGACTCCCATGTCGTCAACTTTACGATCCACCTTAACTTCATCCGGATGATCGACAATAGCCTTAACTAAATATTCCAAGAATTCCTGATCGGTTGTTTTGGTTGCCATATGGTTAATAGTAACAAAGAAAAATAAAAACGCTAACTAGGCCTTCGGAGCTTCAGCGGCCGGAGCGGCAGCTGGCGCGGCGGATTTTTCTCCTTCTTTCTTTTTAGGCTGTTTGTGGACAGCCAACTTCTTTCCGGTAAGCACTCCCGCGGCAACCAGGAGGTTGTGCACGGAATCAGTGGCTTTAGCGCCGACTTTCATCCAATACTGGATACGTTCTTTTTTAAATTCAAACTTATTGGCGTGCGGATTGTACCAACCGAGATCTTCCACGTTGGTACCCACCATTTTATGGCGTTTTTCATCAACAATCAGACGGAAGGCCGCCTGGTGTTTCTTACCGATCCTTTTGAGCTTCAACATCAACATGGTAAATAGAATAGCAAATTAAAAAAACCTCGTCAATCGGACCGTTCGGTTTATTTTTGGGCCGATAATTCGGCCTGTTCCAGCTTAATAGATAGGACTCTGGAGGTGCCGTCATCCCCCATCGTCACACCGTAAAGAATCTCGGCCGCTTCCATCGTCGCGCGATTATGCGTTACCAGGATAAACTGGGTCTTTTTGGAAAAGTCGCTGATTAAATCGGAAAAGCGACGGGCATTCCTCTCGTCCAAAGCCGCGTCCACCTCGTCCAGCACCAAGAAAGGCGGCGGGCTGACGGAAATCATCGCGAACAAAGCCGCTATAGAAACCAAACTGCGCTCGCCGCCCGAAAGCATATCCAGGCCGCTAATCTTCTTTCTCGGAATGCTGACTGAGACCTCCAAGCCGCCATGGTCCACTGTGTGCTCCTCGTCCTCGTCTTTGGCCTCCTCTATCGGCTGCTCGGTCACTTCCGGATCTATTTCCTTAGGAGCTTCTTCCGGCTTAACCAACTTCAGGCCCGCCTTACCGCCGCCAAACATCAGCTTGAAATAATGATCAAACTGCTCAGAAATTGCCTTCAAGTTTCGGGAAAACTCAGTGTGAATCTTCTCATCCAAATCAATAATTAAAGTTTTCAGATCATCGGAAGCTTTGTCCAAGTCATTCATCTGGGTTTCCAAAAACGCGTAACGGGCTTCGGTTTCCTGCGCTTCCTTAATCAGAGCGGGATCAAGATCGCCGATTCCGGCAAGCTCCGCCCGCAACTTGAACATTCTTTTTTCCAAATCAGGGAAGTCACTGCCGGACAGGTCCTGGCGAATCTCAAATTCAGCCAATTTCCGTCCGGACTGCGCCGCGAGATTGCCGAGCTCCTGGCGGCGAATTATTACACGCTCGCGATCAAACATCAGTTTATTTTTTTCATTTTCCAACTTTTGCGCCTCGTCTCTTTTCGCCTCTACCGCTTCAAAGGCTTTCTTAAAAATAGCGTTGAAACCGCGCAAATCTTCCGCCAGTTTCTGCTCCATACTGCCGAGCTCCGCGAGCTTGGCGTCCACTGCCGCTAAATCCGAGGCCGATTTTTCCTTCTGCTGAATCAGATTTTTTACCTTGGACTCCCGGTCATCGTTGCCGCCCGAAAGCGCGCTCGCGATTTTAGCGACCAGGCCTTTAAGCGCGGTTTTGATGGATTCCAAAACGCCGTCATTCAGAACTGATTCTATGGTACGCCGAGCTTCGTCCAACAGCGTAATCGCCTCAGCGGCTTTTACCTCCGACTTAGGCTGATTAGCCAGAAATTCAGCTTGAGCCTCAAGGCGACCGACGGACGTCTGCAGCTGTGATTTCTTGCCGAGCAGGCTAGCTTGTTCCTTTTTGAAATTCTGAAAATTTTCATCCCCCTTCGGACCGGACTTCTCAACCTTCGCAAGTTCAGTCTGTAAAATCTTCAACTCGTCGCGCTTGGCTTTAATTTCTTTTTCAACACGGGCAATCTCCGGCTCTACAGATTTGAGATCGTTCTCAATCTCCGCCAACCGCCCACCGAAATATCTCGCCTCGTGATCTCGTAGGTCTTTTTCCACCTCCGCCTGTTTCTCATATTTAGAAGCCTGGCGGCGGAGCAACCGCAAATGCGGCATCAGCTCGTCTATCATCGCCCTCACCTTCTCCAAATTAAATTTGGTACTGACCAGTTTCCGCTCCGCCTCATGCTTTTTTAATTGGAACTGCCTAAGGCCCAAAACTTCTTCCACCATTGTGCGGCGCTCCTTCGGCGTCGCGCGAACAAAAAGATCGGCGCTTCCCTGATTAACAATAGTAAGACCGCGGGTGCCGAGGCGCGCTTTCGCAAAAAAATCCACGATATCGCGTAAACGGACTGCCGATTCATTCAAAAAATACTCCGAGTCGCCGCTTCTATTTATCCGCCGGCTGACGGAAACCTCGTCGTAATCAACCGGAAAAAAGTGGTCGCTGTTATCAAAAGTCATCGTCGCCTGCGCCATACCCATACGGGCTTTTTGCGGCGTACCGGCGAAGATCAGATCTTCCACTCTGGCGCCGCGGATATTTTTCGCGTCGCGTTCGCCTAAAAGCCATCGGATCGCGTCAATGACATTGGACTTACCGGAACCGTTCGGACCCACGATACCGGTAATACCGGCGGTAAAATCCAAAGAAGTCTTTTGAGCAAAAGACTTGAAACCGGCGAGCTCCAGGCTCTTCAAACGCATATGCTCTTATTTTATATGAAGACAGCCTTAAATCCAATAAAAATGACCCGGCTGAAAGGCGGGTCATTAACTTTCCTCCGGCGGAGGCAATTTATTATACTTTTTTCCGATCTTTTTAATCCGCGCGTCGCTGGCGGAATCCGGCTGGAAAGAAGCCAGCCGGCGCTTCGTCTCCTTGGTCGTCGCATAAGTTTCTTGGGATTCGTAGCCCGGTTCGCCCCACATTCCGGCGCCATAACGCTTCTTGCCGTGATAATAGAAAGCAACGTAGCTAAAAATGAGCGTAGCGATAAAGAATGTGACTGCGAGCCAAAAAGCGGCTTTTGAATCCGGCCCGAGTAGCCAGAAGAAAAACAGCACCGCGGCTATGTTCAGAGAAAAGAGAAGCGCCGTAGCGGGAATGCCGTACCATCGGCTCATAAAATACATGAACCGATCCCAGCGGCTGATCTCCACAAAATTCTCCTTCGAACAAATTTAATAAGCTGGGATAATTAAAACAGTTGCTAGTCCCCGTGTAAAGCGGCGCGGGCGGCTTCGGTCTCGGCCTCCTGCTTGGAAGCCCCGGTTCCTTTGCCCAATAACTCTTTACCGACGTAAACTCCGACTTCAAAAAACTTGGCGTGGTCCGGACCGGTCTCCGACAACACTTTATAATTAGGGGTTAACTTCCTAGATTCCTGAATCTTCTCCTGTAAAGAACTCTTCGGATCTTTGAACAATCCTTGCTTCATCACCATATCCAAGTGGCTCAGTACGAATGTATTGACGAATTTTAAAGACGGCTTATATCCACCGTCCAAATAGATCGCGCCCAATAACGCCTCAATAGCGTTGGCCAAGATCACATCACGAGCGCGGCCGGTGTCCTTAGCTTCGCCGCGGGACAGAAGCACGAATTTCTCCAATCCGAATGATTTAGCCACCTCCGAAAGCATCAGATAATTCACTAAAGCTGCCCGGACGCCGGTCATCTTCCCTTCCTGAAATTCGGGAAAGCGCTTATAAAGCTCTTCGGTTACCGATAATTCTAAGACCGCGTCGCCCAAAAACTCCAGGCGCTCATTGTTGGAGACGTCCCATTTCGGATTCTCATTCAGATATGATCGGTGCGTCAGCGCTTCTTTCAGAAGATCCGCATCTTTAAACTCATAACTAATCGCTTTTTCCAGTTTCGCTAGTTCCATTATTTTTTTCTTTTTTCGGCTCTACCGGCAACTGACCGGACTCCTGTAAATGTTTGTAAACCGTTCCCAGCACGCCGTTAATGAACTTACCCGAATTCGGACCGCCGTAATTCTTGGCAATTTCTATCGCCTCATTAATGGCCACTTTCGGAGGCACTTCTCCGTGATCCGCGTACAATAGCTCGTAAAGACCGATGCGTAAAGCGTTGCGGTCGATAGTGGCAATCTGCTCCAACGGCCACTCCGGAGCTGACTTTTCTATCAACTGATCAATATCATCAATATGGTCAATCACCCCTTTCATAAGACGCCAGGCAAAATCCGGCTCATCAATTCCTGGAGCGTACTCGAGCAGGTTTCTTTCTAGAATTTTAGAGAGATCCTCTTTTTTGTGATAAAAATCCCACTCGTATAAAGACTGAAGAACAACTGAACGAGCAAGCTGACGGGTTGCCATCTTGTCTTAATTATACCAAATCACCTCTTATTTAGAGGAATAGAAACCGCACTGCGGGCAGGCTTTATGCGGGAAAGTCGGGCCTTTGCACTTAACGCAAACGCCGAGGCTCGTTTTCTTGAGCGCCAAATGAGACCGGCGGCGGCCAACTTTGGATTTAGAATGATGTTTTAGCGGTACACCTCCCATAGAATTATTATCAGTACACTTTATAGAAGTTTTTGATAAAAGTCAACCGATGGAGTATGGACGGCCCGTGCCGCCTAATAGCTTTTATATGCGCCTGGGTACCGTACCCTTTATGGTCCGCGAAGCCGTACTGCGGAAAGTCCCTGTGATTCCTGGAAATAATCCGGTCACGGCCAACTTTGGCCACTATTGAAGCCAGCTTAATCGCATTGATTTTTTCATCACCCTTCACGACAGTTTTCATATTTTGGAGGTCCAGATTGAGAAATAATCCTCCGTCTAAAAAAACCTTTAGACCGTGCCCTGACAAGCCGTGGGTGCTGATCAATTTTTTAAATGCCCTTGTGGCGGCCAAGTTAGCGGCTTGAGAAATATTAATCCGATCGATTACTTTCGGATAAACATTCGCCCGCGCCCGCAGCACTTCCGGACTTTTTTTAATCAGCGCAAAAATCTCTTCACGCTGTTTGGCGGATAATTTCTTAGAATCGCGAAGCTTGCCGCGGATAATCTTCAGGCCCACGGGAATAGCCACTGCCGCCACCGTCACCGGACCAGCCAGGCATCCCCGACCGACCTCATCTATGCCTACTATATATGTCTTGCCTTTCTTCATACGCAGGAGTACTTTCTTTCATAGTAGCAGAAGCTCATTGAAAGGAGTTGTTGTGATCCGCAGCCCTCATGACAGCGCGCGAAAGCCCAAACGCGGTCTATCATTGGGACATTGCTTCCTAATCGCCTTAGTTATTTTTGTGCTCGTAGCTGGATTGATTTATTTAATCCAGCTGGCCTGCCAGCCGAGTGCGGAACTGCCTAAAAAGGAAGTTCCCCCGATGGCTCCCGTAGAAGCATGGGCCGAGCCAGTTCAGAAATCGGCCAAGCAAATTTTCCGCGAAGCCGACTATCTTGTTCATCTGGACGTAATCTATAGAGAAAAGAAAGATCCTGACCGGATACAGTACTCATACCTATCCGGAATGTTAATCAACTTTCAGAACCGGCAACTTATCCTGACTGCCGGCCACATCACCAAGGACAGCATAATCATTGACCTGATTCACGCTGAGCTCAAAGGAGAAAGAAATAAATTTTATGAGGTCAGTCTGGATAAGGTTTCGCAAGCGTTGGACTGCGCCACCCTAACAATCAACGAAAAGGATTTCCAATACTTTGGGAAATTCGCCAGCCTGGACATCCTGAATAAGAGCGAGATTGGCGACGTGGTTTATGCCCTCGGCTCACCGATGGAGACCCGGTTCAGCGTTTCCAAGGGCGTAATCAGCAACTTATCTTATGGGCGTGGCGCCAATACGAAAGCTCGATGGGAGCGGCTACTTGTTCATGACGCGATTGTCTTCCCGGGATCTTCCGGCGGACCGCTGGTGAACGACTCCGGAATGGTCGTCGGTATGAATATCGGAATCCATCCAGACTTCAACAGCTTCGGCACCGCAGTGCCAATGGATGACATCCTCCACTGGCTAATCCTGAATTATAATTAATACTAAATCCCTCACTATACAGTGAGGGATTTTTGTTGTACTATCGGCTCAGTTCTTACGAGGAGGTTTTATGCGAAAGCTGATGGTCTTGGCAACGATTCTTTCGTTGGTCACGGGATGTATGAGTTTGATTATGCCCAACCACGACAATCTGAAGCTCGTGGAAGATTTCCGGCCCGATCCGAATTTCGGAAACGGCCAGGCGCAAGTGATGCTGGCAAAGCCTTATACCGCCAAGGACATCGGCCGGCTTCCCGGCGTGGTCTGGCTGGAAATGGTGGTCGGACCAAAAAGTAAAATGACCGGTGATGCCTCGGGCTTCATGGTGGAATTCTCGGGAAAGCCGCACATTCTCTCCGCCGGCCACATCTGCCGCGGATTTGAATACAAAGCAATCTACGCTTATTTCAGCGAAGGGCAGAAACGACCGGAAGAAGTTGAAATTGTTGCCGCTGACGAAAAGCTGGATCTCGCGCTTCTCCGATTCAAGAATCCAAAATTCAGCTATAGCGCCTATCCCCGCCTCGGCCAGTCCAAAAATATCCGGAAGGGCGACAAAGTGTTCCCTTTCGGCAATCCGTTCGGATACGAATTTCTGGTGCGCGAAGGAGTCATCTGCAAAACCGACTTCGGGCTCAATTACGCCGAAGTAACCCAGCCGCAAATCATCATGCATGACGCGACGATTAATCCGGGTGATTCCGGCGGCCCGCTCTTTAACGAGCTTGGGGAAGTCATCGGAATGAACGTCATGGGATTTCATCCGGGAATGCGCAGGGATATCACCACGATTTACGGAGCGACACCGATTGACGACATCGTCACCGTGCTACGCCGGATGCAAAAGAGCGGCTACGCGGAACATGCCTACATCGGCTGGAAACTGCTCCGAACCAACGAGCTGAACCCTCTGAATTACGCGGACTTGAACATGCCGGAGCCGAAGCGGTCCGGCCTCATGATCTACATCCTGGAACCCGGAGGTCCCGCCGCCAAAGCCGGACTGAAGGTGGGAGATATTCTCCTGCTCTATGACGGCAGTCGGCCGGAAAACTATAACGACCTGGCTCGCGAAGTGATGTTTCATCAGTCTCCCGGAGACCGGGTGAACCTACGCGTCTACCGTGAGACACATTGGGTTGAAGACCGGATTTTCAGAAACGCCGATGGCAATCTGGAAATCGCGCACGACAAGAAAGAAAAGTGCGAAGAACTGGAATTCAACGTTATCCTGGAAAAGAGATAAATATTACTGCTCCGATATATCGGAGCAGTTTTTTAATTGTAAAATTACCTCTCCAGACCTAAAATGAAGTTACGAATCAACGGATGACAAAGTTTACGCACCTACATACCCACTCTCACTACTCCCTGCTGGACGGACTAGCCAAAATTGATCAGTTGGTTAACCGCGCGAAAGAACTCGGCATGGACTCTTTGGCTCTTACAGATCACGGCAACCTGTACGGCGCGATTGAATTTTACAAAACCGCCCGTGCGGCCGGCATAAAGCCCGTCCTAGGCGTGGAGTCGTACATAATGCCCGACCCAAATAGTACCGAGAAGTACTATCATATGATTCTTCTTTGTGAAAATGAGGTTGGCTGGAAAAATCTTCTCAAATTGATGACCCATGCCCAACTGGAGGGCTACTATTATAAACCTCGAATCAATAAAGACTTCCTCCGCAAGAATCACGAGGGCATCATCGCGCTTTCTGCCTGTATTTCCGGTGAGGTGGGGCGTAACCTGGTTAATGGAAATTATGACGCCGCTAAAAAAGCGGCGTTGGAGTACCAGGAAATCTTCGGGAAGAATAATTTCTTCCTTGAACTCGGCCGCCATCCGGGCATCCCAGAAGTTACTAAGACAGAAAAAGGAATTATACAAATAGCGAAAGAGACCGGCATTCCCCTGGCGGCTACCCAGGACATCCATTATTTAAAAAAAGAAGACCAGGAATATCACGAGATACTGCTTGCGGTACAAACCGGCGGCAAGCTGGATGATCCCGATCGACTTTCTTTGAAGGACGATGATTTTTCAATGACCTCGCCCGAGCGGATGGCAGAAATGTTTCCCGACCTGCCGGAAGCGGTCGCGAACACCCAGGCTATTGCCGACCGGTGCAATGTCACGATTGAGCTGAATAAAATTCAATTGCCTAAATTCCCGGTTCCGGACGGAAAAAGCGCGATGGCGCATCTTCGCGAAATTATTAGCCGGCGCATCGGCGCCCGATATAAAAACGTGGACCAAGTTGTGACCGATCGGCTGGAATTTGAATTGGGCGTCATAGAAAAAATGGGGTTCGCCGACTACTTCCTTATAGTCCAAGATCTGGTGAACTGGGCAAAGGACCGGGGTATCGTCGTCGGTCCGGGCCGTGGTTCAGCCGCCGGCAGTATCGTCGCCTACATCCTACGGGTTACCGACATGGACCCGATTAAATACGAACTCCTCTTTGAGCGCTTTCTTAATCCCGACCGCATTCAAATGCCGGATATAGATATAGACATTACGGATCGCCGCCGAGAGGAGGTTTACGGCTATATAGTGGAAAAATACGGAGCCGATCACGTTGCTCATATCATCACCTTCGGAACTATGGCTGCGCGCGCCGCTATCCGTGATGTCGGACGAGCTCTGGATATAAGTTACGGTTTTTGCGACCAACTCGCCAAGCTGATTCCATTCGGCCAGGATCTGGAGGAGGCTCTGCAAAGTAATCCTGACTTAAGTAATCTGTATAAAACCAACTCCGACGCTAAAAAAATTCTGGACGCGGCAAAAAAAATGGAAGGCATCGCCAGGCACGCCTCCACGCACGCCTGTGGTATCGTGATTTCCGCGAAACCGCTGACCGACTATCTGCCGCTTCAAAAAGCGCCTCAAGATCCAGACACGATCGTAACCCAGTTTGAAATGCACAGCGTGGAAGATCTCGGCCTTTTGAAGATGGATCTCCTTGGTCTGAAAAATTTGACCATCATTGAAGACACTGTGCGCCTGGTCAAAGATACGCGCGGCGAATCGATTGAAATAGACAAACTCCCGACCTGGGATGAGAGGACCGCGAAGCTTCTGCAGATCGGCGACACTACCGGCGTATTCCAGTTTGAGTCTTCAGGCATGCGCCGTTATATGAAAGAGATCAAGCCAAACGACCTGGAAGACCTGATCGCGCTGGTGGCGCTCTATCGCCCCGGTCCGATGGACCTAATTCCTTCATATATCGCGCGCAAGCACGGTCTGGAAAGAGTTACCTATCTTCACCCGAAACTTGAACCGATTCTAAAGCCGACCTGGGGAGTTGGCATCTATCAGGAACAGATGATGAGAATCGCCCGCGACCTCGCCGGTTTCACTTTGGCTGAAGCTGACACACTCCGAAAAGCTATCGGTAAAAAGATTAAAGAACTGCTGGATAAACAACAAGCAAAGCTGGTGAACGGCATGATAGCGAACGGCATCGCTCCCGGCACCGCCCAGGCAATCTGGGATCTGTTCCCGCCATTCGCCCGGTACGGCTTCAACCGCTCCCACGCTGCCTGTTACGCCTGGATTGGGTACCAGACCGCCTATTTGAAAGCCCACTACCCGGTTGAGCTGATGGCGAGCCTGCTTAATGCCGACTCGGGCGACACGGATCGCGTCTCCTTCCTAATCTCGGAATGTCAAAAAATGGGAATAAATGTGCTCCCGCCGGATATAAATAAAAGCTCCTTGCGCTTTACTCCCGAAGGCGGCCACATCCGGTTCGGCCTCACCGGCGTGAAAAATGTGGGCGAAAATATCATTCTCGCGATTATTGAAGAGCGGCAAAAAACAGGGCCCTACAATAATCTCGCCTCTCTCATCAGCCGGGTTCAGCATAAAGATTTAAATAAAAAATCTATTGAGAGTCTTACGAAATGTGGCGTTTTAGACACTCTGGGGCTGGACCGAAATCTAATCATCCAAAACATTGATGACATTGTTAAATTCCATCAAGCACTAAAAAAATCCAATGAAATGAGCGGGGTCAGCCTTTTTGCCAAGGCGCCGATTAACTATAATCTGAAACTCAAAGCCGCGCCGGCGGCAACTTCGGCCGAAAAATTAATCTGGGAAAAAGAGCTTCTCGGGCTTTATGTTTCCGATCATCCGATGAACGCGCACAAGGAGAAGCTGGCGAAAATGAAAGCAATTCCGATCAAAGACGCTCTTCTCGTCACCTCTCCGACCGTCCGCCTCGTTTTCGGAGGAATGATTTCAACGATTAAAAAAATTATCACGAAAAAAGGTCAGCCGATGCTGTTCGCGAAAATTGAAGACATGAATGCCGCGATGGAAGTAATCGTCTTTTCCAATACGCTGGAAAAGACCGCCGCCGTTTGGGAGGAAAATAAAGCCGTCCTTATCGCAGGTAAAATGTCTGACCGCAACGGCGAGATTAAGCTGATTGTAGATAAGGCGGTGGCGCTGTAGCGGACGGCCGGGCAAATTGCTTCCGGCAAACAGAATAAATCGGCTCCCGCGGCCGATTTTTCTTCGCCCTCGGCGATTTGCGAGGCACCGAGCCAAATCGCCTGCGGGATGTTGCCAAAAGTAACTTGCCCGCCGTCCGCTTTATCTTTTGTTGGTTGGGTAATTCGGTAGCTCGCCTTGCGAGCTTTTTAATTTCAATGGATTATCCTATAATCAACCCTATATGGATCCCGTTAGAAAAGACCGGAATATGAATACCACAATAATCACTGCAGCAATCACATTAAAAGTACGCCGTTGTCGGACGGCCGAATTACGGTCGTCAGAGACGACCTTTTTCTAACGGGATGGAAGAGCAAAAAAAGGAGCAGCCGAAAATGCGGGATCACCGCGAAATTGGACAGATATTGGACCTGTTTTCATTTCAGGAAATAGCTCCGGGAGCGCCGTTCTGGCACAACAACGGAATGATCATTTTCAAAGAACTGGAGAAATACCTCCGGGAAACGTTGGATAAAGAGGGCTACCAGGAGATCTCCACGCCAATCATGGTGAAAAAGGACGTGTTCGAAAAATCCGGACACTGGGAGCATTACCGCGAGAATATGTTTTATTTTAATAATCCGCGCGATGAAAAGGAGCATATGGTCATTAAGCCGATGAACTGCCCCGAGTCCACCTACGTGTATAATTCCGCCATCCGGAGTTATAAAGAACTTCCGCTACGTCTCGCCGAGATAGGCCGCCTGCACCGTAATGAGCTGTCCGGCACGCTCGGCGGCATGTTCCGAGTCCGTCAGATAACAATGGACGATGCTCACATCTACGCCCTTCCAAATCAGGTAAAAAAGGAAGTGGTAAATTTTATGGCGATGCTGGATGGTTTTTACGCCATGTTCAATCTGAAGGCGACTTATATTCTGGCTACGCGTCCGGAAAAAGCTCTGGGCTCCGTTGAAGATTGGGCGAAAGCGGAAAAATCTCTAACCGAAGCCTTACAAAAAGCCGGTAAAGAATTCACTGTCGCCAAAGGCGAAGGCGCTTTTTACGGCCCGAAGATCGAGGTTCATCTAAGCGATTCACTCGGACGCGACTGGCAATTAGGCACCGCACAGCTGGATCTCGTGATGTTGCCAAAGCAGTTCGAGACCTATTACATCGCCGAGGATGGCTCCAAAAAGTTGCCCTGGGTAATCCATCGAGCGATTTTCGGCTCATTCGAAAGATTTATCGGCATGCTTTTGGAGCACACGGACGGACACTTGCCGACCTGGCTCTCCCCCGTTCAGGTGGAAGTGATGAGTATCGGCGAAGGCCACATGAAGTACGCCGCGCAGATTGCGAAAAAACTGCAGAAAAAAGGCGTCCGAGTTAAGCTGAACACCGCCAACGAAAGTATTGGAAAGAAGATTCGCGAAGCCGAGATTCACCGCGTGCCATTTATAGTTGTAACCGGAGATAAAGAAGTAGCCGCCGGTACGGCCAGCGTTCGTCACTGGAAGGACAAGGCCAATCAGGTAATGACCGTAGCGGAACTGGTTAAAAAAGTTACTAAGGAAATTAAAGAAAAAGCCTACTAGCGTTGCCGCTAATAGGCGTTACTCGTCTTTCATTATCGTCTCTATCAGGCGGTTGTTTACGCAGAAATCCACGCCAACCAGCTTCTTTTTCTTGTCGCCGGCCAGCAAGAAATCAAAGTGCCAACTCTCTCGCTTCGTCAGAACCCGCCAGCTGCCGTCAACCAGAACGGCGACAATCCAGTTCTCCTGGTCGCCGAGTAATCCCCAGAGCTTTACCAAAGCCTGACCGCTGAAAACACGGATAATCTCACCGCCGACCAGGCCGTTTTCATGCTCATAGCAATAGCTCTTAGCGAAAAGGTATTCTTCCAATTTTCGCTGTATGGCCCGATCATGTGATGTAACGGAGCTATCAAGCCGGACGTAGACAATGTCTCGCGTGGCGGGATCAAGATAATGCTCCATCGCATACTCATGGAACCACTCGTCACCGCCGAAATCCGGCGGAGGCGGCAGCTTTCTTCCGGACATACCGCCTCCTTTCTGATCTTCAAGATACTAGTTAAATTATATTCTCCTTGATGACTTTCTTCAAAGCCTCAGGATTACCACGGCCTTTGAGAGCAGCCATCGATTTACCTACTAGAAATTGCAGAGCCGCTTCCTTGCCGCTCTTATAATCGGCAATTGCCTTGGGGTTTTCAGCGATAACTTTCAAAACCGTCTCTTTCAGAGCACCCTCGTCCGATACCTGGGTCAGGCCGCCTTCCTCAACTATCGCGTTCGGATCCAAGCCCGTCTCAAACATTTTCGCCAGCACATCTTTCGTTACGCGGCTGTTGATCTTGCCGGAAGCCGCCAACTGAATCAGGTCGGCAAAATTTTCCGGATCAACTTTCAACGCATCGAAGCTCACCTCTTTGGCAATCATTAAGCCATTAAGGTCACTCAACAGATAATTGGCCAGTAACTTGGTCTTCTCCGGCAGATTTTCGTTATTATCAGCAGCCAGCTCGGATACGGCTTCTTCAAAAAATTCTCCCATCCTCCTATCTGCCACCAACTGGTCGATCTGATCAGCGGAAATACCGAATTCTTTAAGAAAACGGGCGCGTTTGGCCTGCGGAAGTTCGGGAACTGACAACTTCAACTGCTTCAAGTCAAAATGCGCCAAATCCATCGGCGGTAAGTCCGGCTCCGGGAAATACCGATAGTCATGGGCATTCTCCTTTGCTCTTTGTGAGAAAGTTCGGCTATGGACATCATCCCATCCTCGCGTTTCCTGCGTAATCTTACCTCCCGACTCCAACACCTCCTGCTGACGCTTGGTCTCATATTCAATTGCTCCTTGAACCGCTTTAAAAGAATTGATATTTTTTACCTCAACCTTTGTTCCCATATTAAGGCTGATATTAGCCTCTACGCGCATCTGACCCTTTTCCATATCCGCATCGGAAACACCGAGATAGCGCAAAATCATCTGCAGTTCCCGAGCGAACGCCACAGCCTGTTCGGCGCTCCTCACATCGGGCTCAGTCACAAGCTCCATCAAAGGCACGCTGGCTCGGTTATAATCCACATAAGTGCTTTTGCCGTCCTCCGCGTGAATTAATCTTCCTGTGTCTTCTTCCAGGTGAATGCGCGTAATTCTGATACCGTTTAATGATCCGCCGAAAATGAGCGGTAGGTCATATTGCGAAATCTGGTAACCTTTGGGAAGATCGGGGTAAAAATAATTTTTCCGGTCAAATTTGGAAAACTGCGGGATGTCGCCGTTGACCGCCATACCCACTTTCAGCACGTGCTCAACCGCTTTTTTATTAATAGTCGGTAAAGCGCCCGGATGACCAACGCAAACGGGACAGACATTAGTGTTCGGATGCTTTTCCTCGGGATCGTTTAAGGAATCGCAGAACATCTTGGTCTTAGTTTTAAGTTCGGCATGGATCTCCAAGCCTATGGTCGGCTGGTATTTCATTTTCATTTATTATAGGATTATCTACGGTAAATTTAAAGGAGTGCGCATGAGCGCTGACGTGTGTTTCTGGTGCGGAAACGTGAAATGTATGTGCAATCATCTTTTCCTTCCTTATCCTGTCGAACACCACATAACTATGTCCCGGCCAACTCCCAGCCATAAAGCCTTCATAAAACGCGTGTTCGCGAGATTGGAGAAGAAGATGGAAAAGGAGGCGCGCGCGTGATAATTAGAATCAGCGGAAATCAGGGCTCCGGGAAGACTACGATGGCCCGGAGGTTGGCTGAAAAGCTCGGCTGGCAGTTCTCCTATACGGGAGGCATCTTCCGCGAGATGGCCCGAGAGGCGGGCCTTGCGATAGAAGAGTTCTACGCCAAAATGAAAGCCGATCCGGAGTTGGAGAAATCCATTGATCGGAAGCAGGAAGCGCTTATGATGGCCGAAGACAACCTGGTCGTCGACGGGCGGCTCGCCGCCTTTCAGAATACCGTGTTCCCTGCTTTCAATATCTTTCTGAAAGTAGGCCGCCTGGAAGGCGCCCGTAGGCAGAAGCTCCGTTCGGAAAACCGGCATCGCGAACTGGAAGAAGTCGCGGCCTCGACGGACGAGCGGATGGCTAACGAGCGGGCACGCTATAAGGATCTTTACGGCATAGAAGATCACATGGACGAATCGCGGTTCGATTACGTCCTGGATACGACCGAACTTGATGAAGACGCCGTATTCCAGAGCTGCCTCAGAGCCGTCATGGCAAAAATTAACCCCTTGTAAAAGGGGTTTTATTATATAAGAAATTTGATTAGCGCCTCGGGTGTAGGCACGAAGTCGTCGACATATTCGTTAGCAACGGGCTCTTCATACATTTCGTTCGGATAACGGCCGACCATAATCGGCTTTTCAAGAGCGTAGACGATCTTGTCCCGCTCCGCGGCCGCGACCAGCTCGCCGAACGTGTTGTAACCGATGTAGCGGTTCTTATTAAAGATGAAGCAGACCTGCGCCTTCCGTATCAGGCGATTATGCCGAAGAATACTGCCGGCTACGGTGCGTCGATAAGCTTCATGCTTCATGCGCTCCGACTCCGTAAGACTCATCAGCTCCGGCAAAGGATCTCTCTCAAAATGCGGATGAAAAATCGTGATTGACTGCTCGGGCGGAGTCAGAGCCCGTAAGCGGTCCATGAACTCCAGGAGCTCTTTGGCGAAGCGCTGGCTAGCGCAAAAGATAACCGATTTCATTTAGCCTCCTATCAAAAAACTGCTATCGCTTATTATATCGCTTCTGGCGGAAATAAAAAATCGCCCGTTTGCAGACGGGCGATTATTTTATCGTTTAGCGACAAATGTCAGATCGGATAGGAGCGTGTCCTTGTCCCGGCGGAAGAAAAGCATTCTGACCGCCACTACCTTTTTGGATTCGGCCGCTGTGCCAAATTCAACTTTGAAGGAGACTCGGTAACTGGCGATGGAAAAGACCTCCCATTTCCCGTCCGAGCGCAGAACCGAGAAGTTGCTGAATGTAGGCTTCTCGTCCTTCATCCCCCAGCATTTGAATCTTGGCTCCTGGTCGAAAAGGCGGTAATTCCAGCCGACACCGAGGCTGTCTTTTTCAAAAGCCTCTACCTTACCGGCCCACAACGGCATCCTGATATCCGAAGCCTCCGGCTTTGGATAATACATTTCGTTATTTTTCTCCGGCCTGATAAAAATAGAAAGTATCTGCGTAGGAGTCCAGGTTGAGAAGTCCGGCGGCTTTGCGGATTCCTTAATCAGCGACTCGTCGCTCATTGGCGGCCTCACAATTCTTATGTAACGTTTCTATCTGCCACTATAGAAAAAAACCCCCTGTTTGTACAGGGGGTTTATAGATTCAGGTCAGGCGCCGAGCCAGGCCTTGAGCCACCTTTCCCAGAGAAACTCTAGGTCTTCGAGGGGATCTTTGCCCGGATATGCCAAGGTAAAAACACGCTTCCGGTCTTTTTCGTGCGCGACCGTCATCATCCACTTTTCATTATGAGGCTTGAGAAAAATGGTTGGGAGCTTCAAGCCGCCAGCCCAACCAACCTCACCCTGGGTGTTACTTCCTACGTAGCCGGTTTCTTTCTTTTGCCGCCCCTTGCTGAGTGGGTTAAAGATGAGACAAATACCGCACAAGCTCTTGACCAAGTCCAGGTTGTTGAAATGCGCCCAAACGAGCCCGGGTACCTTATCCCGATAAGATTCGGACTCAAGGCGCTCCTCTTCGTCCTTCCTGATGTGATCAGTACGATGTCTCTTGAAATCGGGGTAAAAAACCAGCACACCTTTCTTTTCCAAGAAAGCGACAAAAGTTTCAAGCTCAGGCTTGAAACGCTGAGTGCAGCAAATCACGAGAGGTCTCATAAGCCTCCTCCTTTAAATGTACCAGACCAATCTAAAGAAAAAGCCCCACTATTGCAAGAGGGGCTTAACAATCCCGTAAATTCTTTCCTGGATGACTTCCGGAGCCAGAATCTCGCCTTCCGGAGCGCACTGGATGACAGCATGGTCATCAGGATACTGACCGGCGAGCCAAAGATACGAATCGGCCGCGCGCGCCAGATGCAACGAGTCGGCCTCGTGACCGTCCTTGCCGCGCTTCCGACCGGCCATCAATTTCAGCGTCACTTCTATTGGCGCGTACAACAGAACAACCAGGTCTGGCCTGGGAACTTTCAAAACTTCATATTCAAAATCGTAGAGCCAGTGAAGAAAACTTTGCCTATCCATTTCATCAGCAATCTTACCGCCCTGATGCCCGGCGTTGGAATCCACATAGCGGTCCAGGATAACGTCATGGCCTTGGTCCAAGGCCGCGTTAATTCTCCTAGCGGCGTCAAAGCGGTCCACGGCGTAAAAAACCGAGGCAATCTTGGGATCAAGCTTGTCCGCCTCGCCGTAAACGCCGGCCAGGTAGTTCTCCACCAATCCCGCCGATTTTTGGCCGTACTGCGGGAAAGAAGTCGTAAAGATGCATCGCCCATCTCTCCGCAAACGCTCTACCAAAAGACCGGTTTGCGTTTTTTTGCCGGTGCCGTCAGTACCTTCAATAACAATCAATTTTCCTCGCTTCATAGCCTTATTATCCTCCGAAAAGAACTTCCCGCAAAGTATCACATGCCGAAAAAAATAAAAAGCGCCCTTTATAGGGGCGCCGTTTTCAATTTACCGACAGGAGCATCTTGGAATCGCCAGTCGAAGAGACCGGCGGAGCGGAGCAGATAGTACCAGACCGGCTCCATGCCCGGATTATTTTCCCAGGAAGCGTAGGCGGCCTTTTCCTCATCCGTGACCGGCCCCGTCTTGGGATGACCAAAAATCTTCAGGGTGATTTCGCCGACCTCAAACCACTGAAGTCCGAGTCTGGAAATCGCGAACTCCGTTCTCACGGCGTAATACCGCCACATCTCTTCATCGGCCCAGAACGCGCGCTTCGCGTCATCTCCAGCCTTGAAGGCTAGGTGCGGAAGATTCGCGGCGGAAACCAGATAGGTGCGCCAGGCGTGGAACAACCCGCCTTCCCGCTTACACGGATTGCTCAAGGTCCCTTCCGAGGCCAGCCTCAACTTGTCACTCGGAATGGTCAGGCCAACTTCTTCACGAACTTCAGTGATGGCCATCTCCGGATAATCACCGCCGTCCAGATGGCCGGCCGGGAAAGCCTTGCACCGGGGATAATTGCCCCGGTCAATCATGAGCAAGCGCCGCCGCTTGTCCATAATTACAACTCCCACGCTTTTGTTGTCGCAGGTCTTACTCAACTGGCCGCCTCCTCTCCTTATCTAGACCGGAACCACAATCTTGCGGAAACCGCTCTTGCCGTCCGAGCGTGAAACGCGCGGCCTGAATCCACGCCTTTGGCAGTAGTCAAATACTACGGCCGAGATACCTGCCAGCGAACCACCGAAGCCGAACGGGCCTCGGACAAAATCGGAGGGCGGGATACTCATTACTTCCAACTCCCGCGCGCCCGATCGCTTTGCCAGATTCACCCGTTCCGCCAATCCTTCAACCAAAGACGAGAACGCGGAAGCGCGCCGGTCGGACAAAGAATCGCCCACGAGCCCCTCCACTTATAAATGAACTGAGAAATTATACCAGATAATTGAAATAAAATCAATACTAGAAACGGAATGAAAAATCCGCCGATTGGCGGATTAGCTGTCTACTGTTGAATCTTTCTTTACTTCCTCGGCTCTTTCTTCAAGCTTACAGATACGGAGCCAGGCGCAAAAAAAGATTACAAAGGCCGGAATTATCCAATAAGTCTTACCTTTCGCCGAAAGAAACGCAATCGCCAAAATGAACATCAGGCTGTTGGCGAATCGGAAGGCGTACCACTTCATCTTAATCTCCTAACTAAACCTCTTACGATCAAGCCAAACTAAAAAAGCAAAGGACGAAAGAGAGATTAGGATAACAGCAGCCGCACAGGCTAAATAACCGTCATATACGAACCGAATAGCCACTGTAATACCAGGGACTAAGACCAGAAGGTAACGCACGGTGTCAATCGGCCTATGCATAGAAACTCCTAGTAGGAACTGCTAGGACTATATAATAAAAATCTCCTGCCGTCAAGCAGGAGATTTTTATAAAGTCATTACTTTTCTACTACTTCAATGCCCATATTTCGGGCGGAGCCTTCGATAATGCGCATCGCCGCTTCAATAGAATTGGCATTCAGATCCACCATCTTCTTCTCGGCAATATCCCGGATATCCGCCTTGGTAACTTTGCCTACTTTCTTCTTATTCGGCTCACCGGAACCCTTCGGAACGCCGGCCGCTTTACGAAGCAACGCGGAAGCCGGAGAGGTCTTCAGCTTGAACTCAAACGAACGGTCTTCAAAGATAGTAATCTCGGCGGGAATAATATCCCCCATTTTATCCTTGGTGGCGTCGTTGAATTTCTTGCAAAAGTCGGCGATGTTGATGCCGTGCTGACCAAGCGCCGGACCGATCGGCGGGGCGGGATTGGCCTTACCGGCCTCTATCTGCAGAATTAATTTAGCTTTAATTGGTTTAGCCATATGATTAAGAATTTAGAATAAAGTATATAGGATTTAGGGATTTTTGCAACCCTTCTTTGGCTGCCCCTCTATTCTCAATCCTAAATACTAAATTCTCGCTTTACAATTTCTGAACTTGCAATGAGTCCAGCTCTACTACCGTGTCGCGGCCGAAGATAGCCACCAGAACCTTCACTTTGCCTTTTTCTTCGTCAATTTCCGAAACTTTAGCGTCATAATCCTTGAAAGGGCCGTCGGTGATCTTGACCATCTCCCCAACCTTCAACTCAACCTGGAACTTCGCGCCTTTATCTGTCGGATTCATCTTCGCCATCAACCCTTCCACTTCCGCCTGGGAGAGCGGGGTTGGCTTAGTAGTATCCGGACCGACAAAGCCGGTCACGCGCGGGGTGTTTCGGACCACATACCAGGTATCCTCGGTCAAGAGCATGTCTACCAGGACATAGCCGGGATAAACTTTTTCCTCCACTTCGCGGCGCTTACCGTTCTTGATTTTAATACGCTTCTCTTTCGGAACTACCACGCTAAAAATCTTATCCTGCATGGATAAAGATTCGATACGCTGTTGCAAATAGCGAGCTACGGCATCCTCATAGCCGGAATAAGTATGTACGGCATACCAGTTGCGAACTTTGTTTGACTCTATTTTTTTATCCATGAGTTTACGTTAATAAATGCTTAAATACCGATGTACTTGGAGAGCAGGAAGGTGAAAGCAGAGTCTAAAACTCCGAGAACGAGGGCGATAAACAAAGCGAAGACGATTACGATAGTCGTCAGACGAATCGTCTCGGACATGGTAGGCCAGTTTACCCGCTTGAACTCCTGGCGGCTTTCATCTAAAAACTGCTTCATTCTGGTTATCATAGTTGGATTATTGTAACACGGTGCGCTCTAGATATCAAGATTTTTGACATACTGGGCACGACTTTGAATGAATTGCTTACGCGGCTCTACCGCCTCACCCAGAAGAATATCAAAAAGGCGGTCGGCTTCTTCGGCGTCGTCCACTACCACCTTGCGCAGAGTTCGATTAGCGGGATTCATCGTGGTTTCCCAAAGCTGTTCCGGATTCATTTCACCAAGACCTTTGTAACGCTGTAAGTTGATTCCCTCTTTCGGAAGTTTTTCTTTTTCTTCCTCGCGGTAGATATATTTTACATCCTTGCCGCGCTGAACACGGTAAAGCGGCGGTTGAGCGATGTATAAATGCCCGTTGCTAATTAACTGCGGGAAGTGGCGGTAAAAAAGCGTCAGCAAAAGCGTGCGAATATGGGAGCCGTCCACGTCCGCATCGGTCATAAGCACGATTTTATGATAGCGAAGCTTGGCGAGGTCAAAAGATTCGGCGATTGCCGTACCGAGCGCCACCACGAGCGCTTTAATCTCCTTATTGATAAGCATCTTATCAATGTGAGCTTTTTCCACGTTCAAAATCTTACCCTTTAATGGCAAAATAGCCTGGGTGCGGCGATCGCGTCCCTGTTTAGCGCTGCCACCCGCGCTGTCGCCCTCTACGATGAACAACTCCGAGTCTTCCGGATTTCTGGAACTGCAGTCGGCAAGCTTACCGGGCAGGGTCAGGCCTTCAAGGGCACCCTTGCGAAGCACGGTTTCTTTAGCGGCTTTCGCGGCTTTGCGGGCTTTAGCGGCCAAAAGCGAGCGCTCAATAATCCGGCGGGCATCGGCGGAGTTTCTTTCAAGAAAATCTTTAATTGCCTCATTTAAGACTGTTTCGGCCGCCGTCCTGGCTTGCGGACTGCCGAGGCGGGCCTTGGTCTGCCCTTCAAATTGCGGCTCGCGAAGCTTAACGGAAATGACAGTAATCAAACCCTCGCGAACATCATCACCGGTCAGATTTTCACCGTCTTTTTTAATGTATTCATTATCCAGCGCGTAGTTATTCAACGAGCGTGTTAGCGCGGAGCGGAAGCCTGTCAGATGCATGCCGCCGTCGGGTGTGTAAATATTGTTGGCAAAACTTAACTCCTGCGCCTCCGTTTCGTTCTTATACAAAAACGCTACCTCAACCTCAACGTCCTCCGCGGACTTCTGACAATAAAACGGAATCTCCTGGAGCGGTTTTTCGTTACGGCTAAGATATTTGATGAAAGAGAGCAGTCCGCCGTCAAAAAAGAATCCGTGATAAACCGGCTTTTTAGGATCACGCTCGTCCCCTATTTCCAGACGGATGCTTTTTGTAAGAAAAGCCTGCTGGCGGAGATGATCAATAATACGCTTGAAATCAAACTCGGTGTTTTTGAAAATTGACGCGTCCGGCTCAAACTCAATCCTCGTTCCCGTCCGATTGGATTTTCCAATTTTTCTGACTTTGTACTGAGGCTTTCCGATTTTATACTCCTGCTCATAAATGCCGCCGTCGCGGTGTACTTCCGCGCGCATCCAGGTAGAAAGAGCGCACACGACGGACACGCCTACGCCGTGAAGACCGCCGGAGACTTTATAAGAGTCGCCGCCGAACTTGCCTCCCGCATGCAGCGTAGTCAGCACGGTTTCCAATGTCGATTTCTTGGACTGCGGGTGAACTTCTACCGGAATACCACGACCGTCATCGGTAACCGCTATCCGGTTATTAGGCAAAAGCTCAATGCGGATGTTCTTCGCGTAGCCAGCCATCGCTTCGTCAAAAGAGTTATCCACCACCTCCCAGATGAGGTGGTGAAGACCGGCGGTATCGGTCGTGCCGATGTACATACCCGGACGCTTGCGGACCGGATCCAAACCCTCCAAAACGTAGATATCTTTGGCGGTATAACTAGCTTCTTTTTCGGACTTTTTCTCCTCTTTTTCCTTAGCCATTTATTCTCCTAATTATACAGCATTTTGAACAAATAAAATAGCCCAGAAATAGGGCTATTGTAGGGACTTTTTAAGGTCTCATGGAGCAGTCCGGGCACTGCCTCCACTCCGCCTCCGACCTGTGATCGTGCTTGTCCCTTTTGAGTGAATTACTACGCCGCTTTTTCACCTGACGATGATTCAGCACGGCTTGGATCTCCTAGCGCGCCTGCGCAGCGGGATTGCGTTGTTTCTTCTTTTTCACGGACACGCCCCGCTCACTTCCCGTCATCCACAGGATGCCGGTTCCAGGGCTGAAGGCCGGTGCGGATATTCCAGATCCTCGCCCGCCATTGGACAATCTGATCTTCGGGCACATAGATCGTCGCGCGCTGGAACTTCTGCTGGAGGTCACGACGCTTTTTCAAAGGCTCCAGCGCCACCGTCGTGATATATCGGCCGTCCTTGCGCGCTTCCACATTCAGCGAGTAGATCGGCACCCAGGCATCGTAAGCATGCCGCTGTCCGTATTCGTCGGTGAACAGGTAGGAGATGCCGACAATCTCGTCGTAGCAGGTCGTATGCGTATGGAAGATCGGGAACTCCGACTGCGACGGATTCATCGTGTCTGCCTGCGCCACCGGAATGCCACGCTCGGCGCACACGCCTACCAGTATCCCCGCGCCAAAAACACACAAGACTCCGAACGTCATCAGTTTGTAGCTCACCCTGAACTCCTCAAAAAAACTGACCTAATAATACAACTTAACTAATAAAAAATCAAACTACCTTACCTCAACGTCAAAGGAGCTTTGCAAGGCTTCAAGAACTTTTTCCATCTCTTTATTCACTTCTATGTCGGTCAGCGTACGGTCTTCAGATTGAAAGACGATTCTAAAGGTAATACTCTTCTTCCCGTCACCAATTTTTTCATCTTCATACCAATCCAGCAGATCAACGTCAAAAATAAGCGGGCTGGCGTTTTCCAAAACATCCTGCATCCCGCCGACACGAGTAGAGCTGTCCACGACCAGAGAAAGGTCACGGCTGATGGCCGGATATTTCGGCAACGGGCGGTATTCTTTTTCACCGCTAACCGCCGCCATTAACTTACCAAGATCGAAACTGGCCAACGCGTAACGAGGATTCCCTTTCACTACGCCGACAAGTCCGACAACACTATGACCAACCTCAAGACGCACGGAATGCTCCGGTTCAAGATATTTAACTTCCATATTAAGATCCCGGAAGAAGTAATCCGTCAGACCGAGCTTTGAGACGGCCTCGTCCACGGCGCCCTTAAGCTCCAACGCCGGATTGCCTTTTTTAAACCCGATAGCGAGATCCAGACGCAATTCTTCCCGCAAAGAGCCGTCCTCTTCGACAAAAGTTTTACCAATCTCAAACAGGCGCGCCTCGTCAAAAAACCGGAGATTATCATCTAAGTTCTTCAAAAGACCCAGCGCCAGTGACGGCCGCAAATACTGAAAATCGGAGCTGATCGGATTCCTCAAAGAGACCGCGCCCCACCATTTCGGGTCAGCGTAGCGGGTCAGCTCTTTTCTACCGACGAACGAATAATTGTATGTTTCGTTGAAACCGAACCCGATAAGCAAAGAGCGCAGCAGATCCTTAAAAACAACCGCGTCCTCCTTTCCGGCCGCGGAAAGGCCAATCTTCGGGGCCACTGCCGGCAGCTTGTCATAACCGTAAAGATTCACGATTTCTTCAAAGAGGTCCTCGGCGGTTCCGATGTCGGTCCGCTCGTCCGGCGCTGTCACCAACTTACCTTTAATTCCAAAACCCAGCTTTTTCAGATATCCGAGCGCGTCCTTTTCTTTCAAAGAAAGCCCGGTCAATCTTATAAAATGCGCGATATCAAATTTCAAAGTCGTTTTATTCGGCTTCACAGAGCTCAACGCCGTCATTGCTCCGGTCTTCACTCCGGTGAATTCCTTTAGCAGTTCGGCAGCCCGGTTCATTCCCCGCTCCGCTAGAACCGGACTCAGGCCATGAGAAAACCGGGAGGAGGCGTCTGTAAAAAGATTAATTGCCCTCGCAGTTTTATAAACACCCGATCCGTCAAAATTAGCGGCTTCAACTATAATGCTTCGGGTATTCAGTCCGATTTCCGCCCGCTTACCTCCTTTAACGCCGGCGATTGCCAAGAGTCCTTCGTCGTCCGCGATTACGAGATCACTGTCGCGCAAAGTAAAATTCTGACTATCAATGGTTTTAATCTCTTCTCCGTTCTTGGCGAGACGAACCTGCAGTCCACCGGCAATTAAGCCGGCGTCAAAGGCATGTAACGGCTGGCCGGTTTCCAACATCGCCAGGTTCATAGCGTCTACCACGGCGTTGATCGGCTTCTGACCGCAGGCCATCAGAATGTCCTTTGCCCACTGGGGGGTGGGTTTCATTTTTACTATCTCAAAATATCGCGCGAGATATTTCGGACTGTGTTTTTTGGAAATTACGGATACGCGCGGCGCCGGCTTCTTAATTTCCAGCTTCAGTTCTTTCGCCGGCTTAAAACCGAGCGGCTTATTCAAGATTGCCGATAAAATCACGGCCACACCGCGATGGGAGGCCGCGTCGGAATAACGGTTTGCCGGCACGCCGATTTCTATCGTATCCCCGCCCGCGAGCGCCGCCTCAAAAGCGTGGAAATTTAACGCCTCCACCACCTTATCTTTGGCTGGAAGCTTCGGCACCAATCTTTTTAATAACTCGTATGAGAATTTCATCCCGTTAGAGCTAGGTCGTCAAACGACCGTAATTCAGCCGCCAGACGAGAGCGCTTTCCATATTTCTTATTGCATTGATTATTCTTATATTCATATATTGATTATCTCTAACGGGATTCATTAGAACTGTTTCGTAAATCGAAGATCGCCTGAGTAAAATAGGCGCACATCAGGAATCTTGTATTTTATCATCGCCAGCCGCTCCACACCCATTCCGAAGGCGAAGCCCTGATACTTTTTCGTATCCAGCTTAACTTTCTTCAGCACTTCCGGATGCACCATACCCGCGCCCATCACCTCCAGCCAGGCGCCGTTCAATTTTACGTCCACTTCCAAGCCGGGTTCCACGAACGGGAAATAACTCGGTCGGAATCGCACTTCTATCTCCTTGCCGAAAAATCGCCGGAAAAATTCAAGAATGACGTATTTAAAATTCGACAGGTTAAAGTCTTCGCCGACCATCAAACCTTCTACCTGATGAAAGTTAATCTCGTGCGTGGCATCCGTCGCCTCAAAACGAAAGACTCGGCCCGGCACAATTATCTGAAATGGGGGCTTATTAGTTTCCATGTATCGAATCTGCATAGGGCTGGTGTGCGTTCGCATCAGCATCCTCCCTCCCTTCTGCTGAACTTTCGAATCTATCCAAAAAGTATCCCACATATCCCGAGCGGGATGATTGGCGGGAATATTCAAAGCGTCAAAATTGTAATACTCACTCTCCGCCTCCGGCCCTTCCACCACGGAAAAATTCAACGAAGCAAAAATTGATTTGATCTCATTTTCAATTTTTGTAAGCGGATGAAGATGCCCGGCGGTAACTTTTTTACCCGGCATCGTGATATCCAATTTCAGTTTGGTGCCGGAGCCGGAAAGTTCTTTTACTTTATTGGCAAGCTCGGCTTCCAATTCGACGCGCAACGCGTTGGCCGCGGGACCGATCTTTTTCTTCTCCTCGCCAGAAAGATCTTTCAATGATTTTAAAATAGCGGTTAATTCGCCGTCCTTACGGCCAAGATACTTCACTTTCACGGCCTCCAGCTGCTTCGCGTCTTTAGAGTTGCGGACGGCTTCCAAAGCTGATTTTTTCAGATTCTCCAAGTCCATTGGCTTAATGCTATCATAATTTTTTCTCCGCTCAAAACTATTGCTTTTTTACTGAAAATGATGTATAATACTTCCGTTATTTGAAATTGAAGGAGGAGGAAGCAATGTCGATCTATGTCCCGTCGTTTCCGAAGTATCGGCTCAAGGAGCGGAAGTTGGGATCGAAGGGTACGATGCACTTCGCGAACAGAATGATGCCAGATAAGCCGCTGCGCATCACGCACTTAGACAACATCCTGATTTCGTATTTGCGGCGCGGCGCGGTGGTCACCTTCCATCCGGACGGCGAACATCGCGGACGGTCCATGGGTGTCGTTCTGCGCCGCCAGGGACAGGATTTCTGGATTGCGATTCGCGAAGCGCCCGCCGTCTACGTGTACACGCTCACCCAGAGCGAACAGTGGACGGAATATCGCGTCGGGGTGAAGGAGCGCAAGCTGAACCGATTTTTGAAATCAATCCGCTACAAGAATCTAAGAAAGCTGTTTACGGAAATTCGAGACAGAAGGAAGGCCTGGAAAGCCAAGATTTCCGAGTTTGAGGCGGAAACTCTGACTCGGACGATTGCCCCCGGACAACCGGAGGGAATGGCTACGAAATACGCCGGGCTCTTCAAGCGATTCATGGAGCTTCTTCGGAAGACCTACGACTTCCCTCTTCTTTAAAACCAAACAGGTCCTAAGGGACCTGTTTTTTATTTTTATGCTTCCAAAACTCTATGACCGTCGGCACAAACGACACAAGGATCATGGCGATAATTACTGTTTCAAAATTATTCTGTACCACTGGAATATTGCCGAACCAGAATCCGCCATAGACGAACAAAGCCACCCAGGCCAGTCCGCCAATAATGTTATAAAGCACGAAATCCTTATAAGGCATCTTCCCGACTCCGGCGATGAAGGGAGCGAAGGTGCGGATGATTGGCACAAACCTGGCAAAAATAATCGTCTTCTTGCCGTGCTTCTCGTAAAAAAGTTGGGTGCGCTTCAGATATTCTTCGCTGATAAAAGGCCGATCTTTTTCAAAGATGCGCGCGCCGACTCTATGTCCAATCCAATAATTAACCGCGTCGCCAATAATCGCCGCCACGGAAAGCAGAATAAAAAGCAGAAAAGGATTCAGCGCGCCTTTAGCCGCGAACGCGCCCGCGGCGAACAAGAGCGAGTCACCGGGCAGGAACGGCGTCAAAACCAGGCCTGTTTCCAAAAAAATAACCAGAAAAAGAATCAGGTAAGAGAGCGTTCCGTACTGGCTGATGATTACGCCTAGCGTGACATCTAAATGAAGCAAAGCGTCGATTATCGAATTCATTTCCGTAAAATCTTCGCCGCCGCGTCCGGATCAACGTCATTAATCTCCACTCCCGTGCCCAGCTCAAAACTGGCGCGAATATTCAGGCGCGGAATAACTTCTATATGCCAATGATAGTGGCCATACTTATCTTTTTCCTTCATCGGCGCGGTGTGCAAAAAGAAATTATAATCCGGATCGCCAAGGTTCTTTTCCATTTTACGGAGCGTGAACTGCAAGGCCTCCACCGCCGCAGACACATCCGAATCAAGTGCGCTCTCAAAATTCGGCTGATGCTGTTTCGGAAAGATGCGAACCTCATAAGGACTACGAGAAACAAACGGCGCGAAAGCGATCGCCTTATCGTTTTCAAAAATTACTCGCGCTTTATCCTTCTGCTCCCAGAGGATCATCTCGCAGTGCACGCATTTGTTTTTTTCCTCAAAAAATCGCCTCGAACCCTCCAAAGAGTGATGGACGTCCGGCGGCACTACCGGCAAAGCAATAACCTGATAATGCGGATGATAGACGGAAGCGCCGGCGGCCGGTCCCCAATTATGAAAGAAAAAAGCGTATTCAATGCAGGGGTCGGCGCTCAGCGTAAGGTACCGATCCCGAAAGGCCTGAAAAAGCTGGTTGGCTTCGTTTGGTGAAAGACGCGGAAAATTCTGCTGATGATCCCGAGTGATAATCACGTCGTGATGGCCGTTGGCCTGCAGTCTTTCAAAAGGGCCTGACACTCGCGGTGTCGCGCAGACATCGTGATGGCGAAGAGCGGGATATTTATTTTCTAAAACCTGCACCTGCCAATTTTCCTTGTTCGGATAAACAAGCACCGGCTCGCTATTACCGGAAGCCTGCGGATCCTCGAACGGGCAGCCTTTTTTCGGAGATTTTTTACGCTTAACAGCAACCCCTCTCGCCATATGCGGACGAGTGCCGCGACCCGGGGCAATAATAATCCAGTCTCCCGAGACGGGATCCTGACGAAGTTCCGGTTCAGAGTGCTGATTTTTCATTTGCGATTCTATTTTCATAATACCAGTTCAGAACGTCATTCGCGATTGGTATCGTGTTGGAACTGCCTTCACGGGCATTTTCTATCAGAACCAGAATCGCAATTCGCGCCTCCCCCTCTCCGGGATCGGCGGGGGCGTAGCCGACAAAAAAAGCGTTGGTTTTAGTATTATTGGAAACCTGAGAACTGCCGGTTTTTCCGGCCGAGGACATCGGCAGGCCGGAAAGCAGGTGAGCGGTTCCATAAGACTTACGGACCGCGTCCTTCATTCCTTCTACCACCTCCGACAACTCCATCTGCCAGTCGGAATAATCCAAAAGCGCCACAGGCGGCTGTCCGGTAATCATTCTCGGCTGATAAATTACACCGCCGTTGGCAATAGAAGCGATAAAGCTCATCAGCTGTATCGGGGTCAGCATCAAATCACCCTGGCCGATGCTAACGTTATAAGTGTCGCCGATACGCCAAATCTGCCCAGTCCGCTTCTCCTTCTCTTCCGGAGCGGGTAGGAATCCGGCCCCTTCGCCTGGCAGATCTATGCCGGTTTTGTGGCCGAGCAAAAAATACCGCCAGTATTCGTGAAGCTTCTCAATTCCCAGACCTTTCTGATCCTGATAGCCGCCACCGACCTCATAGAAATAAACGTTGCTCGATTTCGCCAGAGCGGAACGGATATCTACCCAACCTTGCGGCCGCCAGTCAACGAACCGGCTCGGCTTCTCCGGATCGTAAGGGTTGGGCAACTCTATATAGCCGACCGATAATATTTGTTTCAATGGATCAATAACTTGCTCGCGCAATGCGGCGAGACCAACTAACGGTTTGATCGTGGATCCCGGTGTATAGATACCGGAAACGGCCCGGTTAAAAAGCGGCTGATGGGGAGCACTCAAATATTTAGCAACTTTATTATTATCAAAACTGGGCATGCTCACCATTGCCAATACTTCGCCGGTACGCGGATCCATCGCGAGTCCGACGCCCGCGTCCCGTCCCAGAGTCGCCAGACCCTGCTTTAATCGCTTATAAAAATAATCCTGCAGATCAGCATCTATGGAAGTCACCAGCTTCCCGCCCGCCTGGGGCAGATCGGCTACTTTAGTATCAATCGGCTTTCCGGTCGCGTCGCGATAAATAACCAGGCGGCCGTCAACTCCGCGCAAATGGTCGTTGTACTGTAATTCCAATCCGGCGCGGCCGCCGAAGGTATTGTGCTTCTCCGCGACCCCGACATAGCCAAGCACATGGCTTAAAGCCGGGCCTTTGGAATAATCGCGGATATAGTCGTCGGTCACCTGCAGATACGGCAAATTCAAATCCTTAATCCGAATCGCTTCCGCGGCGGTGATATTTCTGGCGACGGCGATTGAGCCGCTGGTTTCAAGATCAAATTCGGCGATGACGGACTTAAGCGCGGCGGCATCCACCGACGGCAAGATCTCGGCGATGCTATCTACTAAAGAGTCCAACCGATCCGGATCCTTCAGGGCCTCGCCGATATTCAAAAACGCGCTAAAGGCGCTTTTATTTTCCACCAACGGATTACCGAAACGATCAACAATAATTCCGCGCGGCGCCGGTAAAGTGATCTCTTTGCCAACATTGGCATTGGCCCGATTCGCGTAGAAGCTCCCGAGGGCCACATTTAAAAATCCTATTCTAATCAACGCCACCGATCCGATCACGATCGTCGCGATTAGGACCAATAAAAAAGCCTGGCGGGAAAGCGGCAGCTCAAGATAATCGGATTCCTCCCGCTCTTCGTTGAAGACTAGGTCCTCAACATTGAGTTCGTGTTTAGAAAATTTTCGCATATTTTGAATAGCAACAGACCAACAACCACATTGTACACTAATTCTATGCCAATCAGCCCGGGCGAGGAAAGTAAGTAAGTCGGTTCGGAAAAAATATAAAAAAACACCGTAGAAGCCGCGAAAACCAGACCGGCAGTCAGAATCGCCTGAGTATGCCAGCGGGCGGATACCCAGGCCGCCGCAAGTAAAAGCAGAACAAAAGTTACTATCTCCGGAGCGAACAGCCCGCCGGACGCCAATAACGCCACGCACTCTAAAATATAAAAACCATACAGCCAGGCGTCTTCAACAAAAAAAGCCAGAGCAATCATCAGTACCAAGAGCAAATTCGGCTTCACGCCGGCAATCAGGAGGAGATCGGTATTCTGTAAAATACCCATTACCAGAATTAAGACAGAGATACCAAAAATTTTTGGAGCTCCAGGCATTAGCGTATTATCACCGCCACCTCTTTAAGTCCGTTTTGAGAGTACGGGACTGCCAACTCCCCCATCTGGAAAGATACCCCTGCCTGCTCTCGTAATCCTGCAATCTGCCCAAGTTTCATTCCGTATAAAAACTCACGGCTAGCCGTCACCACCTGGTCGCCATCAACGACAACGGAGCTTTTATCTATCATTGTCAGCATTGGCTGCTGACCGCCGGTCAATAAGGCGTCATGTTGACCCTTTCCAATCCGGACGGAAATCTGCCAATTCTTATCAAAAATCGTACGCACATAACTATAGTGCTCAAAAACTTCCGTAATCTGCCCAAGGAGATAAGTGCCGTCGGCAGTCACGGCCATGCCGGTTTGGACACCATCAGCTGATCCGACCGCGATGGTCAGAAAATTGTGGCTGTTGAACGGATAGGTTGAATAAATCTTCGCAACCAAAACTTTTCTGCCGTTACGCTCAACCGATACCGGGGCCTCAACAGTATCCAACTTGATCAGAGCGGCCAAATTGGACCTCGCGGGCACAAGCGCATTTTGAAAAATAATTACGGCGAGAATTGCGGCAAGCGTGAGAAGCCACGAATAACGCATTAGATCTTAATATCCCTCGGGCGAAGGGGGTTGTCTAAAATAATCTGATACTTCGCGAGATTTTCTACCGCCACGCCCGTTCCGCGGGCGACACAGGTCAACGGATCGTCAACGACGGAAGTCACTACTCCAAGCTCACGAGCCAATAGCGCGTCCATGCCTTTCAACAAACTGCCGCCGCCGCACATATGCACGCCGCGCTTTAGAATATCGCCCGCCAGCTCCGGAGGAGAAACTTCAATAACTTCTTTAGCCGCCTCCACGATGGATTTCAAAGATTTTACGATAGCCGCGCGGATGTGCGTGTCACGCACAATCGCCTCCCTCGGCAAGCCGGTGGCCAAGTCACGTCCGCGAATAGTCATTTCCATTTTTTCATTCAAAGGCAAAGCCGAGCCAATCTGAATTTTCAGCTCTTCCGCGGTCGGCTCACCGATAGCGAGTTTGAACTCGTCGCGCACAAAACGCATAATATCGTCATTCAAGCGATCGCCGGCGATCTTCAGGCTCTTAGAGGTCACGGTGCCGCCCATGGAAATAATCGCCATCTCGGTAGTGCCGCCGCCGATATCAATAATCATATTCGCAGTCGGCTCATCTATCGGCAGACGGGCGCCGAGCGCGGCCGCGAGCGGCTCTTCAATGACAAACGCTTTGGAAACACCCGCGCCGACAATGGCGTCCTCCACGGATTTTCTTTCCACCTCGGTCAGATTGCTCGGCACGCCGACTACCGCTTTTTGAAAGCTGTAAAAAAGTTTAGAACCGCCGAGCCGACGGAGAAAATGCCGGAGCATCTCCTGGGCCATTTCAAAATCAGAAATTACACCGTTAACCAGCGGACGCACTACATTAATATGCTGCGGGGTACGGCCAATCATCTTCTTCGCCTCCTCGCCGATAGCGAGCACCTGACCGGTTTTCGCGTTCACTGCAGCGATAGAAGGTTCGTTAGTCACAATACCCCGACCCGCGAGGTAAACCAGCGAGTTCGCCGTTCCCAAGTCAATGCCGATATTTTTAGAAAAGATTGCTAGTGGAGAACGCATGGGGTTTTAAATTGTCTTTATTATAGAGGACTGAAAAAAAATGGCAACTGGCATAAAATACCCCCGCCGATCGGCGGGGGTATTTTAGGACATTCTCTTGACTAGATCGACCAAAGAAACCTGCTTGGAAGTTTTTGAATTACGCGCTTTCAACTCTATCTCTTCCCCATTCTTCTCGCTGACCACCGCGCGCCATGGACAGCCGATGAGATCGGCGTCGGCAAACTTCGCTCCCGCTGAAATATCCCGGTCATCATGCAAAACCTCTACACCGGCCTTCTGTAACTGGCTATAAACTTTCTCCGCAATTTTTTTCACGCTCGCCTTTTCACTCTTTAATTCCACCAGATGCACCATAAACGGCGCCACGGATTCCGGCCAAATAATGCCACCGGCATCGTTGGCAATCTCGACGATCGCTCCCATTACCCGGGTAGGACCGATACCGTATGATCCCATGATCACTGGATGCTTCTCCCCTTTCTCGTCGGTGAATTTCAAATCAAACGCGTCGGAATAGCGTGTGCCTAGGCGAAACACGTTGCCGACCTCAATGCCTTGCGCCTCTACCACATCCGACTGGCATTTCGGGCAACGGTGACCGCCACCGACCAGAGCAATCTCTTTGTTTTGGGCGTAGTCGCATTTCGTACAATGGATGACCGTATCCTCGCCCACCGGGGTCAGAACCTGAAACTCATGCGTGTAATCCTTGGTAAAAGCGCCGCCGGCGGCCTCTACCACTTTCGTCTCCAGACCTAACCGGGCAAAAATAATTTTATAAGCTTCGATAACTTTAAAATAGAAAAGATCCAGATCTTCCTTGGTGGTATGGAAGCTATACAAATCTTTCATCAAAAATTCCCGGCCGCGTAAGAGGCCGCTTTTGGCGCGGGGCTCGGCGCGAAACTTGGTCTGGACCTGATACGCGGAGAACGGCAGATCTTTATAAGAACTGATAAAATTGGTCGCGATAGCGGTGATAATCTCCTCGTGGGTCCAGCCGAGCGCGAGATCTTCTCCGAATGGAGATTTGAATTCGTAAGCCACGTCGGTATGCCAGCGACGGGAACGCTCCAGATAATCCTTAGCGACCAGGGTGTTCATTAAGACTTCCTGCCCACCAATCTTGTTCATCTCTTCTCTGATGATGGCGTTGATACGATCCAATACCCGGCGGCCCAAGGGCAAATAAGAATAAACCCCGGCGGACATTTTCCGGATAAAACCACCTCTTAACAAAAGTTTGGCGTTGATCGCCTCCTCTTCGGCAGGCGAGGTTTTGGAGGTTTTAGTGAAAAGCTGGCTTTGCTTCATATATTGTTTAATAGTACACTGTATTTCAGTCGTTTTACAAAGGATTGATTATGGGCTCATCCATCGAGGAAAAAGTTCGGGCCAGAATCACCGAATTAAAATCCGAGCTTGCCCGAGAAAGCGAAATGAAGCTCTCGGACTGGAAGACCAGCGAAATCAGAATTATGAGAGACATCTGCATCCTGAACGACCTCCTGCTGGGAAAAATCAGCCTGGATCGGCTGGGGGTTCTGAAAAATGACCTGAAGGATTTGGATAAGTGGGCCGCGAAGGTCCGATCTCGGGTCGCCGAGACGGAGGCAGATATCGCCTCCTTGGAACGCGCTCGGGTCCTTCTAAATGGAGTACTGTAAAAAAATAATCCCCCGATGAGTCGGGGGATTTTTATTTACTCAAACATGAGACCGCTCAGACGCATAGCCAGATTAAAGCGCCGCTCGCTCTCCTTCCAGTGAGCGTCCGACAGATCTTTATAATACGCCGCTTCCGCCTCCTTGCCGAGTCCGCCCAAATGAAGGAGGGGTCGGGCGCGAAAGACAAAGCCGGCGTCACGAAGATACTGTCCGAAAATCCGGAGCGCTGTCACGTCCTGCTCCTTAATGAGGAACAAGATAATCGCGTCCAGATTGGCGTGCGCGGCCGACTCATCCGAAGACAACGCCGAGGCGTGCTCCGTAAAATCAGTCGGCTCAATACAGCGGCGCTGTTCGTATTCTCTCAATACCGGGGCGTATGCCACGCCCTCAGCAATCATTTGCCGGATGACGTAGTGGGTAATCCGATCAAAAACTTTACGAAGCAACTGATGTTCGCTGAAATAAAGGGCGAACTCCAATTCATCCCGGAAAAGCAGAATCGGCCGGCCGGATTTGTCAGTGTGCCACTTAACCAGTGTCTCGTCATAGGCGCCGGTAGGACGATCCGCCACCAAACGCATCCGTCGATCCAATTTATCCTTAATGAAATCGCTTTCACTAAGCCGCGGATCGATACCCGTAATCTCATAGATACGGGCAATGTCCAACAGCCGAACATCCGAGTCATCTATCAATTTCCGCAAGCGCTCCACATTTTCGGGAGAGATCGATAACTGGCGGACCAGCTTAACATCACCGGCTTTTTTTGCGGCCTCCAACCGAGGCTTCACCAGTCGGTAACATTCCACCCCGAAACGAATGTAGTCTTCCGTGTCATTTTTCCGGAGAGCGCTTGTGTCATTGAAATGCCAGTCAATTGCGGAATCGCCGTAGCTCTTGAGCGATGCGATCGGCAAATCCTCCGGCTTGATCATAGGCAAGAGGTATTCCACGTCCTCAAACGTGCCTCGTTCGCCAAAATGTCCAAGCAGCTCTTCCAGATACACTACGGCCTTTTCTTGCGGAAAGGGAACCTTGAATTCCCTGAAGCTGGCCAGAATGCCCGTCTGGATCTTGTCGCCATTAATTACCCGGTTACGCAGAAAACTGACCACCGCGTTACGCCGTGGTAAGGCCATTCCCCACCGGTTAAAAAATGCCTTCATCGTCGTTAGTGGAATCATGTCATCCTGTTCATACTGTTGCAGAATGCTCAACTCCACCTCGTCGCCGATGACCGCGCCACATCGCACAAGCTCCGCGTAGCCTTTGCAGGCACCCTGAAATGTCAGGCGCGCGTTACCCGTAGCCGAATAAAGCGAGGCCGGGTCCAGCATACCTTTGT
>CAYGEK010000002.1:0-18448 GCA_964348885.1 uncultured Candidatus Saccharibacteria bacterium
CCCGCTCCAGCTCCATCTGATCCAAAAATTGAGGCTTCATCAGCCTCTTTTCAATAGTACCGGTCACCTCCAAAAGCCGATCGGCAAGGGTAGACTTACCGTGGTCAATGTGGGCGGTAATAACGAAATTACGAATATGAGAAGTCATAGCTTGAGTATACTACGATTTTTAAGCTCCTTAATCAAATACAAATCCAAACCGTAAACTTAGCCCCTCAATATTAGCGACCTTATTCCGTATATATGGTCAGTGCTTACAAAGTGAAAGCAAAAATAATCAGAGAAACCGCCCCGAAAGCCACGCCGATTCCTTGAAGAAGAGTAAGGGGTTCTTTAAAAAAGACTAAGCCGATAACTAAAAAGCCGATAATGCCGAGCAGGCTCCAAAGGGTGCTGGTCACCACCAAACCTTCCTTCAAAAGCGACGGGATATAGAAAAAGCCGGAAAGCAGATAAAAAATCAGCCCAAGAACGTAATACAACATCCTCTGATTCTGCGACCAGTATTTTGCGAACACATCTCCCAAGATAACCGAAATAGCGGCTAAAGTTACCAATAACCAAGGGGAGAAGCTCGCCATCCACCGGAGGAATACCATAAGGCAATTATACCATTTTTTTAAAACCACCCGCCTTGCCGGGTGCGAGCATAAAAGGATAAGAAATCATTAGCATAACGCTTCAAACCCTCGCGTTATGTTCTTGGTTCACTCGGCCAATATGAAAATAAATTTTCACCCTGGCCTCGCTGCCAAGAATAAAAACCAAAAATCCCGCGTAAGATTCCCGGAAAGTACGTAAGATGGGTGAGCGCGTCATTCCGACCACGGCCGGAAGAAATTTGCCCTTCCCTTATAAAATATTTAGTCCGGAATCTTAAGCGGGACTAAGTTAATTATACCATTATCTCGAAATTGCAAAAATGATTTTGTGGATAAATAACAGTCGTCACAATATTTGACAATGAATAAAAAATGTTATACTCTAGTCGTAGTTTTTTGGAGGATTAGTCATGAGCAAAAGTCGGATCCCTGGAAAGAGCATGGAGCTTTCAGAAGGGGAGGTGCCAAGCTTAATGGGAATCGCGCGCCTCATGATTCTCTACGCAACCTACGTCACGCCATTAGCTAATTTGAGAAAGATCAAAAGCTTTCTCTATTCTCTGAGACGTAATGGGATGTACATCTATTTCGGGAACAGCAAAACGCTGAACGAAACTGTCTCAGAAATGGTTCAAGGCGGCGCATTGCAACGGAATCGTTGGCTAGGAATAAAATTGCCGCCAACCTACAAGCCTACGAAAGTCGCAATGCATCTCCTTAAAAAATACGAAAAGTTTCTAAAAGTCCGACTTAAAATAATCGGCCTGCTCTGCTCCGACTGTAATCACTTTAACTTTATCAAGTAAAACCAAAAACCGCCCCTAAGGGCGGTTTTTTCTAGAACATTATATCTTCTTCGGCGCGCTTATAGGCATGGATTTCTTTATCCGTGAACCAGAGCTTTATCTCCGTCTCCGCTTCGGCCACATTGCCGGACGCGTGAATCAGATTGCGAATACCGCGCTTCTGGGCGTTAGCCAACACGGCAGAATCCACCGAGTAATCTCCCCGGATCGTGCCCATCTCTGCCTGCGAAGGCATCGTGTTGCCGACGAGCTTCCGGACCATCTCTACCGCGTGCAATCCCTGCACTACCATCTTGATAATCGGGCTTTCGCACATAAAATCGGTAATCCAGCCGTGGACCATCTTGCCGATCTTTACCGGATCATCGGTACCGATCTCTTTGACCGCGTCCATGCCGTGCTTCTGATAGGTCGCGAGCGTCTTCTCGCCCATCGCCTTCAGATTTTCCGGGGAGTCAGAATAATGGAGACCAATCGTCTTCTTATCAGCCTGAAACATTTGCATCGCAACCACTTTTAATCCGCGGCGCTCAATCCGGTGAATAATTTCGCCGGTCAGTCCCCGCTTCACGCCATCCGGCTTCACCAACACCAATGTCTGCTCCTCTTTAAGTTTCATATGTTCTTTATTTAACAGCAAAGCGCCGATTTTTTCAACATTTAGATTCCTGCTATTTCTAGTACGCCCTGAAGCGCGGATGGCAATTCCGTAATGCCGTCACTCCCGCTGAAATGGCCCTTGTCATGTTCTATTATAATTTTTGCTCCAACAAGCTCTTTCCATGATTGCTGGTTCTCCGGTAAAACAACGGGGTCGTTATCGGAAAAAATCGCGATAGCTTTATTAATAACACTACGAATTTTCTTATCGTCTCGCGGTTCATTGACCCACGGGCTCACAATTATCTTTTCTTCTTCTGTTTCCAGATTTCGTAAATTGTACCAACCAGCGACAAAGACGGCGCCACCAATTTTAGTGCCAATAGGTAAAGTTTGGATATATCTAATGATGGTTTGGCAGCCTATGCTGTGCCCGACAAAATAGGTATGTTCATCGGGCCTTCCGACTAATCTAGCTAGATGCGGCACCCAAGTTTCAATCTTAGGATTTTCGCTGTCCGGCATAGCCGGAACTTCCACAACAAAATCCTTGGCCACCAATTCTTTCTTTAACCAAGGCAACCAGCCTTCTTCTGGATAGCCGCCCCAGCCATGAACTACGAATACGCGCCCCCGCATAACCTGTTATTTTTTAATATGTAATTCTTTTAACTGCTTCTCGTCAACATCGCTCGGCGCGTTGCTCATCAGATCTCTACCGTCGCCCGTCTTCGTGAACGCGATCACTTCCCGGATGTTCGGCTCGTTAAGCAGGATCATCATCAGACGATCAAAGCCGATTGCCGCGCCACCGTGGGGCGGCACACCGTAGGAAAAAGCTTCAATCATGTGACCGAACTTGTCCATGATCACATTCTCTTTATAGCCAAGCAGTTCAAAGGCCTTTTTCAACAGCTCCGGCTTATGGTTACGAATACTACCGCCCGCGATCTCAAAGCCATTAAGAGCGAGGTCGTACTGCATCGCCTTGATATCCGCGCTCGGCTTATCCGGCAACGCTCCGCCCTCGGGCATGCTAAACGGGTTGTGGCCAAAGTCCCATTTCTTTTCTTTCTCGTCGTATTCATAAAACGGAAAATCTACAATCCAGGTTAATGCGAGTTCGTTCGGATCGTTTTTATCTTTGCGAAGATCGGGCTTATCGCTCTTGTACTTCTCCATCGCTTCTTTATGACTCAACCTGGGGAATGGCACAGCGGTGATATGTTTTTCCGGATACACATTTTTCACCAGCTCCACTATAAAATTCTCCAAGTGACTCATCACGTCCTCGCGATCTACAAAGCTCATTTCAAAATCTATCTGCGTGAATTCCGGCTGGCGGTCGCCACGCGTGTCTTCATCACGGAAACAGCGGGCTACCTGGAAATACCGCTCCAATCCGGCCACCATCAGAAGCTGTTTGTACTGCTGGGGAGCCTGCGGGAGGGCGTAAAACTTACCCGGATACAAACGGGACGGCACAAGATAGTCGCGAGCGCCTTCCGGAGTAGACTTGCCGAGAATCGGAGTCTCAACTTCTACAAAGTCGTTCTTTTTGAAATACTCGTCCACAAACGCCAATGTCTTGGAACGCATACGAAGATTTTTCTGCATGCGGGCGCGGCGCAAATCAACGTAACGATATTTCATTCTGTTCTCTTCGCCGATCTCCAACCCGTCGGTATCAATTGAAATCGGCGGTGTCTGAGCTTCGCCAAGAATTTCTAATTTAGCCGCTCCTATCTCATGCTTACCCGTAGGAATATTGGCATTAATCATATTCTCGGGACGCTTGTTAACGGTACCCGTAATTCTTACCACCCACTCGGGGCGGAGCTTATCGGCAACGGCATACATTTCTTTGCCATAAAAAACCACCTGACAGACCCCGGAACGATCCCGAAGGTCAATAAAAATAAGCTTTCCGTGATCGCGGCGCACAGTCACCCAGCCCATCAATTCCACTTCTTTTCCTTCGTGATTTACGATATCGGCAATCAGTGTTCGCATATGCATAAAATAATATCACTGTTACTTCAAATAAAAAAGTCCCGTTATTACGGGACTACTGGGGTTCAATCTCACCTACCACCACACTACGCACGGGAATATTTTCATACGTTTCAGGCAGATTCAATTCAGGAGGGAGCGGCTCACGAAGATAAACACGAATGATCTCCACGCTATTCTCTTCCTCAATGCCCGCCCCATTAACGTACTGATCAAAAGGAGCTTTTTGAGCATATTCTTTAAAAAATGCACCGATGATCCGCTCGGCATCAGAGAAGCCTATACCCATAACAACTCCTTAAATTAGTAGGTGGAGCATAGCAAAACAACGGCAAATAAAAAAGCCGCCCTATTTGGGGCGACTCGCTTTTTGAATCAACTCGGCGCGCAGCTGGGGCTTTCCCCGTCCTTCTTCAAGCCAGTGACGGATAAACAGCCTGGCCCAAGCATCGGGCTTCCAGCCTTTCTGAATCCAGTGTACCCAGAAATTAAGGGCGAGCTGTTGGCCGTATCCGGGGTTTTGCGGATACTCGGTCCAGCCTGTCTTCGTATCGCAAACTATCTTACCGTTAAATACGACCTTACCGTCATAGCCGAAGACTTTTAGGCGATCACCGGCCCGTATAAAAACGGGATCGGCCGCTCCTGTATCTAGGACCCAGTGAGTGCCTTCACTGCCGGTTTCAAAGAAACCGTCCAGCATGCCCGTATGGAGTACAGTTTTCAATGACCACCCTCCTCTAAAATATCAACGTTGATTATACACACTCAAAACTCTCTTATCAAACGTAGCTCTGATAGTTCCTTCGCGGTCGGTACGGAAAATCTTTGAACCGATATCGGCCAACCTGTCCAAGGCGGAATCTGTCGGGTGTCCGTAAGAATTTCTGCCCACGCCAATCACCGCTACTTTTGGCTGAACCTCGTTTAAAAATCCTTTGCCTGTAGAATATTTTGAGCCGTGATGCCCGACTTTAAGAATCTGCGCGGAAAGATCGTATCGAGAGAGAAGCTTTTGTTCCGTCTCAAATCCTATATCGGCGGTGTAAAGCGCGCGCAGACCGTCTTTCTCCAGCATCAAAACCAATCCGGACTCGTTAACTTTTTTATGCTCGGCTCCGGCGATGTCGGGATAAAGAGCGGTCAACGTCAAATCGCCATATTCCACCGAGTCTCCCGCGCTCATCACCGCTGTCGGAATCTTCCTTTCGGCGATTACTTTTTCAAAATCAGCGTAAGCGGCAGCCGTCCCCTTCCGCCCGTTGGTAATTACCAATCCGACTTCGTATGTTTTAAACACATCAATCAATCCTCCGAAATGATCTAAATCGGGATGGGTCGCGATAACTATGTCCAAGTAATGGTCACCGGGCAACAAAACCTTGCCGATGCCGCTTAAAACTGCCGGCCCTTTGCCGCCATCAATCAGTATTTGAATACCGGCAAAATCTACCAACTGACTGTCTCCCTGGCCAACGTCCAGAAAAAATAATTTCAAAGAATCATCGGCGCCAAAAACAACCGGCTGCCAGACAAGGACATTCGCCAGAATCAACACCAGCAGAACTAAATTAAGCTGTTTAAAATTTTCGCGCATAAATCAATAATCCAAATTTCATAGGAAAGAAGGGCGGCGGTCGGAAGGGCAATTAGCCAAGCCAGGCCATACGATAAAGGCGCGACGATTGCTAAGGCGAAGCCGAATGCCATCGTGACCGGCATAAATCCCAAAATGAGGACGTTCGCCAAAATTCCGATAGGAGAAAAATAACCGAAATGAACAAGCAGAATCGGCAACACGGCGAGTTGAGCGGCGGACGTGTTAAGAAAATGCTCCCGCCATCCCATCAACCCCGGCTCGTCCCCAATTCCCAACCAACGCTTAAGACGAGGCGCCAGATAAACTATACCGAGCAGGGCCGCGAATGAAAGCTGGAAACCCACATCAAACGCGAGCAGGTTCGGATTCGCGATTGCCATCACTAACGCGGCCGTCGCGGTAGCGTTCCGGAAGTAGTACGGACGCCGCACCTGATCCGCCAGCATCACCAGCGCCGCCATAATTGCCGCCCGCACCACCGAGGCCTCCGCGCCCGTCATTACTACAAACCCTAGGATTACCAGAATGCTGACTGGAAAACGAAAGCGCTTCATAAACCACCAACCGCCCAACGCCACCGTAATCGTCTTTACGATAATTGAAATATTATATCCCGACAGCGCGACCAGGTGACTCGTCCCGGTCAGGCGCAACTTTTCTTCAAACTCATCCGAAAATTCAGACGTGTCGCCCAGAGTCAGTCCGGCTAAAAATGCAGCCTGATCAAAAGGCAGAACTTTTTTAAAATTATCTTTGACCGAATCCCGGATACCGAATAAAAAAGATTTTATCGGTGATCCGTTCCCGGTTGATACCAGCTCTATCACCGGGAAAGAAACGACTGTCCAAATTCCCTCCTTCCGATAATAAGATTTGAATTCTTCCGGGGGAGGAAGCGCCTTTCCGCTGACTCTTATCTCGTCGCCATAATGAAACGCCGGATACCGACCGGTGACAATCTGCGTATCCCCGACAATCAATTTCTGACTCTCCAGGCGCTGCTCCGCCTCCCGCACGACTCCGGTGAATTCAATCGCTCCCGATGCGACTGGAAGGCTCGGAAAAAAATAATTACCCAGGACGCTGAATATGAAGATTCCCGCCAGAAACGCGATGGCGCACCAGAAATAAAGGTCGTGGATTCTCATAAAATAAAAATCGGTGGTAGCATACCACCGATTTATTTTTAATTCTACGATTTGTTCGGACGCCCGATCACACCAATCTCGCCGTCAAGATTCTTCCACGCTTCGGGAATCGTGATGACATTCTTGGGCGCGAGAAGCGCCATCACCAGCGCGAAGGGCGCGATGAAGATGGTGTACGGCCAGGCGGTGATTCCCGTCAGCTGGCTCACATACGGAATCGCCAAGAGCGGAGCGGTCACCAGAAGTCCGGCGACGATAGCCGCCCGAGCGCTCCAAACCCGCTTCAAATACATCACGGTCAGGCAGATGAAAAAGACATCGCCATTCCCGAGCATCCGTCCGTCCCAGCGGAAACCGACAGGCCAGGGAAAGTGATGCATAAACTTGCTCCGGAAAATGGACACGTACCAGTTATCGCCGACCGCTTGAATCGGGTTGATCGCCGCGTCCGGCGAGATATCGTTGAATGCCCACACCAGAAAGACGTCCAGCACCATAATCAGCCCGAACAGGCCGAGAAAGCCGCTTTTTCGTATCAGGAGGGAAAGTTCAAAAGCCGGCAGGATGATCAGGAAAAGAAGAAGATTCCCGACCAGGACCGGATTCCAGGCTACCTTCACCAGGAACAATCCCCAGATCACGATGGCCGAGACCAACGACCAACCGAGCGCCTTCTCTACTTTATTGCCGCTCAGATGAAGAATGCCCCGCCTCAGCAACGTAATAAATGTGCTGTAAAAAATCAGCGTGAAGGCTCCGATAAAGGTCCACTGTAGAACGCTAAGTCCTTTCTCGGACGGAACGACCAGGCGCATTCCGCTTTCTCCGGGCGAGACCGGAGCGGGTGGCGTCACCTCAACCGGCGCCGCGGCGCGGGAAAGCAGATACATCCCCGTAACGCCCACCAGAAAGCTGACGATGAACACGCCCACAAACTTCAGCCCCAGGCGGTCACGATCGGTGACCATGGCGTGGCACTTATGGTGATAAGTCATCGCCAAAATCCAGGCCAGAGTCGCCAGAAAGAAAATCGGCAACATTTTTCACCCTTGCCCTCCATAGCTTTAGCGCAGGAGGGTCCTTTCAAATTACTCCCTATAAAGTACGCCTTACCGCCTTAATTAGCAATCACTCCCCCACCTAACATCACGCCTTTGGCGTCATAAAAAACAGCGGACTGACCCTCGGCGACAAACTTTTGCGGCTTCGCAAAAGTTAACTTATGACGATTAACTGACAACTTTGAAAGCACGGCCGGGGAAACGGGCTGGCGGTAACGGACCCTTGCCATCACGGGAATTTTCAATTTAGAATTTTCAGTTTTTATTTTTGGAATAAAAAAATTCAAATTCACCAGATCAATTTCCTTACGGTAAAGCGCTTCGTTTTCGTCGCCCTCGGCGACGACCAGAATATTTTTCTTAACATCTTTGGAAACCACATAATGCGGCTTAGTGTCGTGCTTGTTCGTTGTTGGTCGTTTGTTGTTAGTTATCTGGAGGCCGTGCCGCTGACCAATAGTATAAAAATGCGCGCCATGATGCTCACCGAGCTCGTTGCCATGAAGATCCACAATCTTGCCCTTCTTCGGCTTGATGTACTGCTTCAAAAAATCTGGAAGCATCACCTGACCTAAAAAGCAGATACCCTGGGAATCTTTTTTCTCCGCGTTCGGAAGATTGAATTTCTTGGCGAGTTTTCGCACCTCGGTCTTCTTGATGTAATCGCCAATCGGAAATAGGCAGCGCTTCAACTGCTCCGGCCTGATTGCCCAAAGAAAATAAGACTGGTCTTTGCTCGCGTCGGCAGCAACGCGTAGTGACCAGGAACTAGGGACTAGGGACTTAGGTTTTTTAGTGGCCAGTCTCTGGTCTCTAGTCTCTACTTTTCTCACATAGTGCCCCGTCGCCACATAATCAGCGCCAAGCTCCATCGCCTTCTCGTAAAAAAGACCGAACTTGATCTCCTTATTGCACATCACATCAGGATTCGGGGTAATGCCCTTCTTATAACCGTCCACCATGTATTTCACTACCCGATCCTTATATTCCTGTTCGTAATCAAAGGTATAAAAAGGAATACCAAGGTGCTCGGCGGCGCGGCGGGCATCCTCCGCGTCATCAGCGGCGCAGCCGTCCACATTAAAGCACTTCAGATGCACGCCGATTACTTCGTATCCCCGCTCTTTCAGCAATGCCGCGGCCACGGCCGAATCTACGCCGCCGCTCATGCCCACAAATACCTTACCCTTGGACTTCATGGGCTATATTATAGCAAAAAAGCCAACAATTGGCAAAGAAAAATCCCCAGTTTAGGGGGGGGATTTCATTAATGAAAATCTAATGGGAATTCGCGATAACGTTTGCGGGACTCTTCCAGGTCAGACTGAACAGCTCCCGATGCAAGTCCGGTGATTAACCCAAACACATTAAAAAGAAGGGCGGCTACAACAAGAAAGAAGGCGAAGCCAGCAAGCGTAGCCATTTTCAATTCTCCAAAAACTGCCTTGATTCTACAGTTCAAAATTGTTATAGTCAATCCTATGTTGGCTTATAATGAGCTTAAAAAAGGCACTATCTTCGTGATGGACGGACAGCCGTATGAAGTAATGGAATACGAGTTTTTGCGCATGCAACAGCGTAAGCCGGTAACCAAGTGCAAGATCAAAAACCTGATGACGGGCAAAATTGTGGAACAAGCCTTCCACTCCAGCGAAAGCTTTGAGGAGGCGGACATGACCCGTGAGGATATTAAATATCTCTACAACTCCAAGGGCCAGTTCTGGTTCTGTGGAAAAGATAATCCCGCCAATCGCTTCTTTATGACCGAAGAGCAGGTAGGCACTCCTGGAAAGTTCATGAAGACGAATTCAATCGTTACCGCCTATAAATTCGGTGATAAGATTATCAGCGTCAAACCGCCGATTAAAGTAGACCTCTTGGTAAAAGAAGCTCCTCCGGGCTTCAAGGGCGACACGGCCTCCGGCGGCGGCAAAGCCGTCACCTTGGAAACGGGCGCGGTGGTCACAACTCCCCTTTTCGTAAACTCCGGCGATCTGATCAGAGTAAACACTGAAAGCGGAGAATATGTGGAGCGGATGGAGAAATCAAAAGAATAAGCGCTCTGAAAAAGAAAAATCCCCTTACTGGGGATTTTTCTTTTTCTCCAACGATTCCTGTAAAGCTTTCTTCAAAGCTTCTACGTCCACCTTCGGCTTGCTCTCCGAATTCACTGGTGCCGGATATTTCTTTTCTTCCATTGGAGCCTCAGGACGAGGCGGTAGATCTTTCAGTGAAATAACTTTCATTGAAGAAACAGGCGTCGCCGGGGGCTTTTCTTGTGGCGCAGCAGCAACCGGTGGCGGAGTCACCTCAACCTTCGGAGCGGGCTTGAACACAGGACGATCCGGCCTTACCGGCGGCCGGTAATCACCCTGCGGGCGCGGCGAAGGACGCATATCGGACATCGGCCTGCCCTGTGCGGAGTCAAAGGGACGACGAGCGGTCGTGTCTAGATTCATCGGCCGGCGCGGAGCGTCACCATATGACCGGCGAGGCGGAAAGCCGCCATCCCGGGACGGCGCCCGTTCAGCCGAAGCCATATCCTCTTTGACCGCCCAATTCCCCGCAATCTTCTCCTCAACCTGCTTCAAGGGAGTGGAATAGGCTTTCCGGCTGTGCTCAATAATATCGTTAACGTAATTTACCGCCGGACGCTGCACAGGCATAATGCCCCGAGCGGAAAACGGACGGGACGAGATACCGTCAATCATCAATTTCAAATAGAAGTTGGCCTTTGGCAGATTCACGATGTCGGTCGCCATAAAATCCGGTTCAAATTCTTTCTCAAGGAATTCCGCGTCTTCCGCGCCGACACGAAAAGTCACCATCGTGCCCACGTTACCGAACACCGCGTCCCGCACTTTCGTGTTCATGTCATGAACGAGCTGACCGATGTACTGATGGGCCAGAATCAGTGACAACCGGTATTTACGCGCTTCGGAGAGGATGTTGGCAAAAGAGTCGGTGGCAAAATTCTGAAACTCATCCACATAAAGGAAGAAATCCCGGCGATCGGCTTCATTCGGGATGTCTACGCGGGACATAGCCGCCAGTTGAAGCTTGGTGATGATCATGGAGCCGAGCAGAGCGGAATTATCCTCGCCGATGCGCCCCTTGGAAAGATTAAAGATCATTATCTTTCCTTCATCCATATTCTTCCGGAAATCCAAAGACGAAGTGGACTGACCCAAAATATGCCGCACCAACGGGTTCGCTACGAACTTACCAATCTTGTTCTGAATAGCGGCCGTCGCTTCCGTCTCAAATTTCTGCGCGTATTTGGCGAACTCGTTAACCCAGAAATTTTTCATAACCGGATCCTGAAGGTTGTCCACAATCTTGGTCCGGTACTCCTTATCGGACATCAGACGCATCACGTCCAGCAACGTCGCGTCGGGAGATTCCAATAAAGAAAGAAGGGAGTTATTTAAAATGTATTCCATACGGGCGGACCACACGTCCGGCCAGATCTTTTTGAACACACCCATCAGACCGGAGGCCACCAGATGGCGATAGCCGGCGGAAACTTTTTCAATCGGATTAAAAGCTACCGGATGCTCAATATCAGCTGGATTAAAATAGATCACATCTTTGATGCGCTCCTTCGGCACAAACTCCAGCATCTTTTCCGCGAAATCGCCGTGCGGATCAATAATCCCCACGCCATTACCCGCCATAATGTCATGCACTACCATGTTCTCAAGCAAGGTCGTCTTGCCCATACCAGTCTTGCCGATGCAGTACATATGACGGCGTCGGTCATCAACTTTGATGCCGAATTTTTTAGTGGAACCTCTGAAGTTCACTTCTCCGAATAAATTAATGTCGCTCATATTTTGTCATTATTTTTTACTCAAAAGGCAAAGTAGCCGGCGGCTCGCCCTTCTTCGCTCCCAAACGGCGGAGCAACGGCGCTTCCACAACCACGCTCGGGAAATGATACAGGGTTGCCAACTCTTCCGTGTTCAAAATCGCCGTCTTTCTCGGCCAAAGCATTTTATAATAAGACTCCCAAAGGCGGCGCTTCTTGAACCAGAGTCGCTTGGTTTTGTTCAACTTTAAGTTACCGCGAATGACGGTGAGCGTATCCACGTTAGGTCGGAAGGAGTTCAGGTGAGGGGCGCTATACTGGTGGAAGGTGGACATCACCGCGGCAATGTGCGAACGGGTGAAGCTGTCACGTCGATCAACGAATACGAAACGAACATTCGTCTCAAATCCCAGTTTGCCAATCTTCTTTTCTATCGCTTCTACGATATCTTTTTCACCCGCAGTCAGACCCATCAGCAAGTTCTTTTCGTCTTTCTTCTCCGGAGCGCCGGACCATTCCGGATGCTTTGCGGGCGCGAGGGCGAAATTTTTAGCGAACTCTCCCACGCTATTCATAAATCCCGGCGGAGGCGGAGCCTTTTTGCGGCCAATGATCTTATCACGGATTACTTCGGCCTCGGCCTTCCATTCCGTACCGGTCGGGCGGACCATAATCTGAATCCATATCGCTTCGTCATTTTTCAATTTAGACATCGCTTCCGTGATCGCCGCGATCGGATCAAGCCGGTGCTCGTCCACGGTAGCTTCAAAAAATTCGTAGGTTCGGATCGGGTAAGCGTTCGCACGGACAAAGTGGTAATCGGTGCCGAAGATATCGTAAGTTTTATTCGGCAGAGTGCGCGGATACAGATCCAGATAATCCTGAGACAGGTGCACTTCCGCGTCCGGATACTGCGAATAGATCGCGGCCTCAATGGAATTGCGGAAGCCTTCGGGGACGCGCACATAAAAATGCACTCCGCCGGCAAAGCCGATAATTTCAAAAGCGATGTGTATCTCCTTCAACATGCCTTCAATATATTTCTGCCGGAAGGTCGTGCCGAATGAATAGATACCATAAGCGGCGGCAAAAATCTGCTCCATCGCTTTCGGAGTTTTTTCTATCAGCGCCGGCACCTTAATCTCCAACAGAACATACTTGGTACTCTTAACAAAATTGTAATAAATATAGTACAGCCAGAAATGCCAGAAAATAAACGACAAGGCCAGCGGAAGAACTATCCACCAGGTCACGGCAAAAACAGCCGCAATGCTGCTCAAAATTCCCTGAATAATCTCGGGAATAGAAAAAGGAATCACTGATTAATTATAACAGGCGGGCAGTAACTCGCCTATAAATGCTTTCCCCAGGCGTCTTTACGCCAAATGGGTGTAACGGCCGTCCTCCATCCGCTTAAAGTTCTTGCGGTTCTGCAGGTTGATTAAGACCGTATTTTCCTTGAACAAGCGCTCCTTAAGCACCAATTTTACAACATCGTTAGCCTTCATCGGGCCGTGCTTTTTCAAAAAATGACCGATAAGCTCCCGGGCAGTTCCCGGAATCACTCCAAATTCTTTCAAAGTGTAAGTTCCCTTACCTACCAAAACGAAATTCGCGTCCTTAATCAGCTCGTTATGGATGGTCGGAGAGTGAGCCCGCTTCTTGCGCAGATCGGTAACTCGCTCAGCGATGTCGGTAAAATGTAACGGTCGGCTCTCCCGCTTCAAAACCAAGTAAGCCCAATCGCGGGCGGTTTTCGGGTTAATCTCCGGCCATTCGGAAAGTCCGAGATCTCCGTAAGTATTCATCGCAACCTTCTTGGAAACGGAAGCATAGTTACGAGCGGCATTTTCGGTCAGGCCAAAACCTTTCGCGGCTACCGCGAAACTAGCGTTAAAATTATCCCGGTCAGCGCTCTTCACTAAAGAACCTACAAAGGACTCCGCCTTCTTTTTATCGGCATCGGAAAGATACCAAAACGGATAGGTGGACTTGTCATCTTTGGAGTACTGGAATTTTCCGGCAATCTCCAAAAGAAAACGCGCGCGGGAATCATTGGCGTCGCCGCAAAGCTCCGCGAGTAAAAGATCCTCCCGCTTCAATCCTCCGGAATTGCGGAGAGCGGCGGTAACCGCTTTCACAAATTCATTGAATTCCGGACCTTCGGTTTTCGCCTGAGCGGCTTTCAAAGCCAAAGCTTCAATCTGACGCACACGCTCGCGAGTCAGGTTATATTTTCCGCCGAGTTCGGCGAGGGTCAGGCCTTCGGAACCAGCCAGGCCGTAGCGTCCTTCCAATACCTCCTTCTGGCGCGCGGAAAGACCCGCCAGGCAGAATTTAAGTAAGTTGTTTAATTTGTTTGACTCAATCATGAATTAGATTGGTATTTAATAATGCTCAGATAGTACCACAAGAGCCTTTATTGTGTCAACAGGGCTATGCCTTACCCTTAAAGAAAGTGAGCAAAGGACTGGCTACGAAGATTGAGGAATAGGTGCCTACTACGGTGCCGACTAAAATGGTCAGAATGAAGTAATGCAAGGTAGCCGGGCCGAGCGCCAGCATCGCCACAAGGGTCAAAATAAGCGTAAAAGACGTGTTAATTGATCGCGCGATGGTCTGATTGACGCTAGTGTTAACCAGGGCGCTAAAATCGGCTTTATCCACCCGGTTCATTCGGAGATTCTCGCGAATCCGGTCAAAAACGACGATTTTGTCATGCACAGAGAAACCGATGACTACCAAGATCGCAACGATAAAATTCGTGTCCACTTCGGCAGTAAAGAAATGCCCGAGAACGGCAATCATTCCGGCCGGAATGACGGCGTCGTGGAACAAGGTGGCCAAGGTGATGAATCCGTACTTCCAGGAGCTGACCGGGCGGGAGACTTTTCGGAAGGTAAAGGCTACGTATAAAGAGATTGCCACCAACACCAGCACGAAAGCCCAAACCGCTTTCTGTTTGAGGTCTTGGCCAACCACAGGACCGATGCTCTGGAACTGTAACTCCTCTGCCGGACCGAACGCTTTCACAAATTTCGCGAGGTCGGCCTTGCGATCAACTTCGGAAAGCTCTTTCATTCTGATCAGAATGTTTCCTTCCGACTGTGGCGTAATCACGGCATCCGAAGGAAGCAGCGGCGCGAGTTTTTCAACCGCTGGCGCCGTCTCAAAACGAATCTGCCAGGCTACACCGCCGGAAAAATCGGTGCCTAATTTAAAACCGAAGAAAACGATAGCGGCGATGCTGGCGATGACCAATAATACCGAGATACTGAGAAAAACTGATTTATGCTTGATGATCTTCATCCCGTTAGAAACAGGTCGTCCTTGACGACCGTAAATCAGCCGCCCGACTGCGGCTAGTTGATAATGCTGACTGATTGTTTGATTGTATTTTCATATTTTGGTTATTTCTAACGGGATTCATAATTTTTATTTATTGAATATTCTCAGAATAAGCCTGGAGACGGTAATCGCGCTGAACATGCTCACCGCGACACCGATGAAAAGGGTGAGAGCGAAACCGCGGACGAAACTGGAGGTCAGGTAATAGAGAATGGTTGAGGTCATCATCGTGGCCACGTTGGAATCACGAATAGAAGGCCAAGCGCGGCGGAAGCCTTCCTCAATCGCACCGGCCGGAGAAACTCCTTTCTTCAACTCTTCTTTAGTGCGGGCGAAAATAAGAATGTTCGCATCCACCGCCATGCCGATGGAAAGAATGAAGCCGGCGATACCCGCGAGAGTCATCGTAATGCCAACGAGTTTAAATATAGCCAGCGCGAAGATGACGTAAAAAACCAATGCTAGAGAGGCCACTAATCCGAGCTTCCTATAATAGATAATCATAAAGAGAATGATTGCTATGGTGCCCGCAAGGCCGGCAAGGAGGGCTTTGTTCAGGGAATCCAAACCGAGAGTGGCGCCAACCGCCTGCTGGCTAATAAGAGAAATTGGAGCTGGCAAGGCGCCGGCATTCAACAGGCTGACGAGCTGTTTAGCTTCCTGATAGCTGGAGTTACCGGAAATCTGAGCGCTACCGCCGGAGATTGCCTCCCGGACTATCGGCATGGAGATCAGTTCATTGTCCAAAAAGATCGCGAGCGGTTTACCGACAAGCTGGCCGGTAATTTTTTCAAATAACTTCGCGCCTTCGGCATTAAAATTAATGAGGATTACCGGCTGATTCGTAGTCGGATCGTTGCCTAGCTCAGCTTTGGCCAAATATCGGCCGGTTAATTGCGTTGCCTTGAAGGTAACCTGGGCGGCCTCGCCTTCTCCGACAGATATGGCGGTGCGGAAATCAAGAAGCGCGGTACGGCCAATCTGCTTAATCGCCTGCTCGGCATCCTTGATACCGGCAAGCTCCACAATGATCTGATGAGAATCGCCGACCTTAGCGGTGGTCACGCGGGGCTCGCTTACGCCGAAGACGTTGACGCGACGCTCCATAACATCCCGAAGACCGTTCAATACGGAAACGCGGTCGGTAATCGCCACGTCTTTCATGTCTACTTCATAAACAAGATAACTTCCGCCAACCAGATCTAAGCCGAGTTGCCATGGCCGAAACGAAGCGCCGAATCCTTGAGGATAAATAAAGAAAGCGCAACCGGCGGTTAAAAGCGCGATGAGAAATAAGAGCAGTCCTGTCCGTCCGTGTGATTTCGTCATTGAATAGAAATAAATATACCGTATCCAGATTTTGTAAGCAACAATTCTTTTGGTGCCCTCACTAGGAATCGAACCTAGGTCAACTGGTTAAAAGCCAGCTGCTTTACCACTAAGCTATGAGGGCGAATCAAGATAGTATACTTTATTTTACTATAATTTCAATCTTTGAAAAAATCGGACTAAAGAGCTATAGTGTCTGCAGAACATTAAAGCGAGGTGTAGTGTGAAGAAACGATTCTTCATGTGTGATCCGGATCACTTTGACGTACTCTGGAAATACGACACAAATGCCTGGATGAACCCCGATAACAAGCCGAATAAAGAGCTTGCTCGGAGCCAGTGGCTTGCGCTTTACGAGGCCTGTAAGGAGCGGGCGGAGGTGACGGTCTGTCCGTCCGCTTCCGGTCATCCCGATCAGGTTTTCTTCGCCAATGCCGGATTGCCTTATAAGAAAATCTGCGTGATGAGCACTTTCTACGAAGCGCCGCGCCGGCTGGAGACCAAGCCGAATATGGAATTTCTCAGGAAATTCTTCGGCGCCGGCCAGCTTTTCCTGCCGCGCTGGGAAACCAGCGGACACTTTGAAGGGCAGGGTGACGCCATCTGGATCAATGAAAACACCCTGATTGTCGGCTACGGTATCCGTACCGACATGGCAGGCATAGAGCGGCTCGCGAATATTATCCGGTCCAGCTATCAGAACGATATCAACGTCATACCGGTTGAGATGAAGCGACAGTTCGATTTCTATCACCTGGACACCTGTTGCTTCTGGATGGAAAAATCCGGAACTTTCCTGATTTACCCGAAGGCCTTCACCGAAAACGGTTTGCGCGCGATGCAGAATCTTGGCAAGGTGCTGGCCGTCTCCGAAGACGAGGCCAAGCAGTTCGTATGCAACAGTGTCGTGGTGGACGACGACACCGTCTTTATGCCGTGGCTCAACGATCCCGTGAAGGAGATGGTGCAGGAGGCCGGTTACAAGAATGTCCGAGCCTTCCCGATGTCGGAGTTCATGAAGTCGGGCGGCGCCGTGAAGTGCCTGCTCCTGGAGCACAACTTTGCTCCCAAGTATTAAAAATAAAATCCCGGAATAAGCCGGGATTTTTTTATTTCACAGCGCGGAAATAATCAATCGTCTTATGCAAGCCGTCCTCCAGCGGAATTTTCGGCTCCCAATTCAGCTTCCCTTTCGCTAAGGCTATATCCGGCTTTCTCTGCTTCGGATCGTCCTCCGGCAAAGCGGCATAAACAATTTCGGAAACGGAATCGGTGGCGCGAATAATCTTTTCGGCCAGCTGTCTCATTGTGAATTCACCGGGATTGCCGAGATTTACCGGCCCGGTAAAACCTTCGGCGTTCATTAATTTATAAAAACCTTCAACCAGATCGTCCACGTAGCAAAACGAGCGGGTCTGCTCCCCTTTCCCGTAAAGAGCGATCGGATTGCCGGCCAAGGCGTTGACGATAAAATTGGAAACTACCCGACCGTCATTTTTGGCCATTCGCGGACCGTAGGTATTAAAAACGCGCGCCACCCGAATATCCAGCTTGTGCTGACGATAGTAATCAAACATCAGCGTCTCCGCCACTCGCTTGCCTTCATCGTAGCAAGCGCGAGGCCCGATCGTATTCACATTTCCCCGATAAGATTCTTTTTGCGGATGCTCCAACGGATCTCCATAAATTTCAGAGGTTGAGGCCTGCAACACTCTCGCGCCCTGACGCCTGGCAAATTCCAGCACATTAATCACACCGATTGTATTGGCCTTAATCGTGGCAATCGGATCTGACTGATAATGCACGGGCGAGGCCGGGCAGGCCAGATTGTATATCTGATCAATTTTCATCTCCCCTGCGTCTAACGGTTCTAAAATATCATGCTCAACGAAAGTAAAGTTTGGATTCCCCGTCAGATGCCGGATATTTTCTCTCGATCCGGTAAAAAGATTGTCCAGACAGACAACTTTTTCTCCTTTGCTAATCAAGAGGTCACAAAGATGGCTCCCTAGAAATCCCGCTCCGCCGGTTACCAGTACGGTCTTCATATGTTCTATAATATATTTAAAACATGCGCATTGCCATTATCGGTCACGGACGCGAAGGCCGGTCAGTCCAAAAATTCCTGAA
>CAYGEK010000002.1:18548-36759 GCA_964348885.1 uncultured Candidatus Saccharibacteria bacterium
GCATTGCCATTATCGGTCACGGACGCGAAGGCCGGTCAGTCCAAAAATTCCTGAAACGCTCCGCCAAATACCGCGAATCGGAAATACAGGTACTGGATCATAAAAATGATCCTCACTACCTGCGGCATCTTGATCAGTTTGATCTTATCTTTCGCTCTCCCGGCGTTCCCTATAACCTGCCGGAAATTCAGAAGGCCATTAAAAAAGGGATTCGCGTCACCAGCGCCACCAAACTTTTCTTTGATCTTTGCCCGGCAAAGATAGTCGGCGTTACCGGCACAAAAGGAAAAGGCACTACCTCAACTCTTATTTATAAATTATTGAAAGCTGCCGGTAAACGGGTGTTACTCGCTGGCAATATCGGCAAATCACCGCTGGAGATTCTTCCAAAAGTAACCAAGTCAACCATCGTCATCCTGGAGCTATCCAGCTTTCAACTTTGGGATCTGACAAAATCCCCTGCCACTGCGGTCATCACTGATATCTTCCCCGATCATCAGGATGTGCACGCGGGGATGAAGGATTACCTGGGCGCCAAAGCTAACATCGCCAAATTCCAAAAAAAATCGGATACTATTTTTTATTTCCGCTCCAACGCGCTGGCGAAAAAACTCGCTAGGAACGGGTCCGGAAAAAAGATCCCGGTGGACGCGCCGGATACCTTGGAAAAAAACCGAATCCTCGCCGCAACAGTGGCGAAGCATCTCGGCTGTCCGGACCGGATAATCGATCGGACGATTAAAACCATCAAAGGCCTGGAGCACCGGCTGGAGTTAGTTCGCTCCCATGGTGGTATAAGATATTACGACGATTCCGCCAGCACCAACCCGAACACCACGGCGGCGGCGGTTAATTCGTTTAACGAGCCACTGATTCTGATTGCCGGCGGGAAAGATAAAAATCTTGACTATAAACCGCTGGCGCAAGCAATCAAAAAGTCCGGACAGGTGCGGCTCCTAATTCTCATCGGGGAAAACAAAGAAAAGATTTCCCGCTCGGTAGGAAAATCCGGCGTGGAAATCCGCACGACCTCCGATCTGGTCGCCGCCACTCAACTCGCGCAAAACCGCGCGCTTACCAACCGCGCTTCGGTCGTCTTATTCTCTCCCGGCGCCGCCAGCTTTGATATGTTCACCGATTACGCCGATCGCGGCGCGCAGTTTAAAAAAATAGTTCGCAATATAAAATAACCCCTTTTCAGGGGTTATTATTTTGAGAACCACGCGAACGAAGCGTTACGACCGCCCATTCCACGGTCCTGGGAATGCGAGTAAAATGATCGCTGACACATATTGGTTATGTCGTTGTAATGACCGGCACAGGCAGTGCAGCGGGAGTCGATCAGAATCTTATCCTCGGGCACTCCTAGACGCGTCAGCTGGTCCGTAATCAGCTGATAAAGATCAATTGATCTTTGCCCGGCGCGCAAACCCCTGGTCGCCCGCCCGATAGGCAAGTCCAAGGTGGCATCCTGCATCTCCCGATGCTTCTCGGCGCCGTAACAGCACGGACCGATACCGAACCCGACAAAAACGCTGGTCGCGCGAGGATTAAACGAAAAATCATCAAAAGCGACCTGAATGATGCTCCGCTTATCCTTCGGATCCGCGCGCTTGTCCATCCTGGCCGGCGGCACGAGACAACGAAGTCCGGCATGTAGCACCGCGATTCTATAGCGTAAATCGTCATTCAGCACCACGATAGGACAGTCGGCGTTAAAGATCATTACCGGAACATCCGGATCCTCCACCACCCCGCCGTCAGCCGGCTGACGGGTGCGGACATACCAGTCGTTATCTGGGTCCGGTATATAATCGTCCGTCCCGATTGCCACCACCCGGTTCGTGAAACCGCAGGCAGGCGCGAACACGGTCCGAAACATATACAAAGAAGTGATATCCCTCAGCGCGCCGAAAAAATAATCGGGATCACTGCCGGAGGGATCGTAGTTCGCGTGCTCGCGACCACGCACGATTTTGAACACATCCGCCATCGATAGGCACTCCTACAAAGAACAGCTCAAATATACCAATTTGATTTTCTGCTGTAAAATCGGTTAGTATAACCTCTAGTTAGCCAATGCGGTGGTAGCTTAGTTGGCTAAAGCGCCGCCCTGTCACGGCGGAGATCGCGGGTTCGAGTCCCGTCCACCGCGCTTACTAAATATAAAGACGCTCTTTAGGGCGTCTTTATATTTAGCGTGCAGGGCAAGGGACGAGAAGGGTATTTCTAAAAAGCAAACTGCTTTGCTTTTTGGAAAACCCAGGCTGCGGATGAGGCGCGAGCAATGTTTACGAGCAAGCGCCGAAGGAGCAGGAGTCCCGCCCTGCAGAGTCCACCGCGCCACAAGAAATAAAAAACACCCTTTCGGGTGGATATTTTATTTTTTGGGGAACCTTTTCAGATCTTTCTTGAGGAACTTCAAGATGGAGCTTTCCAACCTTCCGTATTTCTTCACCGCCATAGAAGCGATTGTCGCTACGGATATATTCCTCTCGAAAGCGGCCAACCTCATTTTCACATGCGTTTCGGGCGCTACTTCCATCTGAACAGGTTCGCCTTTCACAAGAAAGAAAATTGTGCAGGCCATACACTCCCTCCGCAATAAATTTACTAACGCCTATTATAACAAAAAATCCCTAATCAAGCAAGCCGTTATCCTTAAATGCGTGCTGGAAAACGCGTAAAACTTTAAGAGCTTCATCTTTGGGCAACGCGTATTCCGGATCCTGCATTATCTTATTTCTGACACTGTGCGCTTCCCGTAAAGCGTCGGCGTTTGAAAAAACATTCGGTTCAGCCTGTTTAAAACGCTCATCTACGCCAACACCCCTGTAGCCGCTTGCTTTCAAAATATCATCCATCAACTGATCCGCTTCCAAGATTGCGACCTTCCAGTTAGAAGGATTACCGGTCTGCATTCTCCTGATGACATTTTTCCAAGCTTTCAACTGGCGATACTTGCCTACATCTCCGATGCCATGCATATCCATATATCTTTCTATCACCTTGCTCTTAATATACTGGCTTCCGGAAATGCAATAGATTGTGAACCATAATAAAACCCCGGAAATGATCACTGATACAACATAAAGAAACGGCATCGCCGGTTGGAAAATACCGGCTAGAAATTCCCGGGAAATTAAAAAATAGTCCACAATTACCGGAACTACCGACTGTAACCTCTCTAAAATGTTAAAATTAAGCACTGATTTTCTCGTATAACTGACCTACTCCCAGTATATCAGTTTCGCCCCAATGCTTGCCCATCAACTGAAAGCCCACCGGCAAACCGGTAGTACCCTTAACCGGCACGGACACGGCCGGAATGCCGGCCATATTAGCCGGAATGGTGAAAATATCAGACAAATACATAGCAAGCGGGTCGCTGGTCTTCTCTCCGAATTTAAACGCGACAGTCGGGGTAACCGGAGTCATAATCATATCCACTTCTTTAAAGGCCTGATCAAAGTCCTGCTTGATTAATCGACGCACTTTCTGAGCTTTGGAATAATAAGCATCGTAATAACCCGAAGAAAGCACGTGCGTTCCCAAAATAACGCGCCGCTTGGTCTCCGGACCAAAGCCGTGACTGCGGTTCTTTTTATACAGCTCCGCCAAACTACCGTGACGAGTAACCCCCGTCACTTCTCCGTAACGAACACCGTCCAGCCGTCCAAGATTTGAGCTGACTTCCGCCGGCATAATAATGTAGTAACAGGACAGCGCGTATTTGGTATGAGGCAGGCTTATTTTTTTAAAATTCACCCCCAAGCTTTTAAGGGAGGTGATCACTTCTTCGGTCTCCTTAATCACGGAAGGATCCACGCCGCCGATAAAATACTCCTCCGGAAGCCCGATGGTCATTCCTTTAATTTTTTCCAAATTAGGATTCAAAAGCTCGTCGCCATAATTCGTATCCACGCTGGTCGCGTCAAACTTATCCTTGCCGACAATCGCCTTAAAAATAATCGCCGCGTCCTCAACGGTTTTCGCGAACGGTCCGATCTGATCCAGGCTGGAAGCCATAGCGATTAAGCCGTGCCGGGAAACAGCTCCGTAAGTCGGCTTGAATCCGACCACGCCGCAAAAAGCCGCCGGCTGACGGATAGATCCGCCGGTGTCGGATCCGAGTGAAGCCAAGGCCATATTTGCCGCTACAGCCGCCGCCGAACCGCCAGAGGAACCGCCCGGCACCCGCTCCAAGTCATGCGGATTTCTGGTTTTTTGAAATGCCGAATTTTCCGTGGAAGAACCCATCGCAAACTCGTCCATATTAGTTTTTCCCAACAAAACCGCCCCGGCACTCTTTAATTTGGAAATAACCGTCGCGTCGTAAGCGGCAGTGTAATTCTCAAGCATTTTTGATCCCGCCGTCGCCTTTTGCCCCTCAATTAAGATATTATCTTTAATCGCCATCGGCACACCGGCGAGCATTCCCGGCTCCTCGCCACGAGCTATGGACAGATCCGTCTGCTCGGCTTGCTTTACCGCCTGATCCTTGGCCAAACTCAAATAGGCGCCAATCTCCTTATCCTTGGTTTCTATATGCGTGAAATACGCCTGCGCCACTTCCAAGGCACTGAATTCTTTCTTCATTAATCCGTCATGAAAGCTTCGGATAGTAAGGTCGTGCAAGTTTTTCATAGCTATGATTATTTTTCAAAAACATTCGGCACTTTGAGCCAGTGCTTCTCCTTCTCCGGAAACGCTTCAACAACCCGGTCGGCCGAAAGACTGCCGCTATGCGCCTCGTCCTCGCGAAAGATATTTTTTAACTGCGTCCCGCCGGTCATCGGCACGATATTCTGCGTATCCAAAGATTCCAGCTCCGAAAAATGAGCGAGAATATTCTTCAAGTCTCCGGCGATCTTCTCTTCTTCTTTCTCGTGAAGCTCCAGACGGGCCAAATCGGCAAGATGCTTAACTGACTTCCTATCTATATCAGACATAGGTCTATTGTAAAATAAAACGGCCCGTTTTAAAACGGGCCGAATTCTGCAGCCTTACCGGACGTAGGATGAGAGCGCAGAACTATCCATTGCCTGCCTGGAGGGGTGAGGTCCGCGGCGAAGAATTTTTCCATAAAAACTTTAGCGCTTTCAGAACGTGTCAGCGCCTCGTATGCTTCAGCCTCAACCGGGAAACTCCCTTCTTTGCCTACCAGCTCAACCGTGCAAGAATCGCCCGCGCACCAACCCAGCACAATATCCGAATTATGAATGAGAAAAGCTTCAACATGTACACGTTTATCGGACGGAATCCGAAAATTGAAGATTAGTAGGTCTTTTCTAATCAGAGGCTCGTCGGGAACGGCGCGGCTTATTTTTTCGGTCCTATCAACCACGTAGAAAGCTAGGCACACAGCCAAACCGTCCGAAAATTGAAAGACGATCAGGTCGCCCTCACTCTTCAGCTTACATTCGGGACGAAGAACAATACTTTTTTCGCCAAGGTCATATTCAAGGTAGTAACCTTTCGGGAACAACGCGCCGCCTGGCGAAACGCCACTGTCATGCTCGCTTAGCGCGTTATTGAAATACACCTTCAGGCATTCTTTCATACAGCCTCCTATATTCAAACAAATCTCCTGCGCGTTGTTAGCTAAAATCAGCTAGCGCCAGGAGCGAGGACACAGGCATACAAGGTATTCCAAGGACGAGCGACATAGCGTTAGTTGATTTTAGCAACAACCCGAAGGGATGCGGCTATTTTCAGACTGTCACTTTGTTACCCTCCTCGGAATAGAATTCTATTCCTTCGTCGTCGCGCCTAGTGCCAGCCGAAAATATCTCGCATCGCGCTAAGAGCTTGTTTGAATACAGGAGGCAACTCCTATGTGCTGGAATATAAAACCCCGTTTATTTGAACGGGGTCACTACATAGGTGTATTTTTCACTATCCATTCGGAGACCAGTTTATGGAACAGGCTTTCCGCGTTTGCGAGGGCTATTTCCGCCGCCGAGCGGTCGGCGAATGATTGGAAAGGCATCACGTGGCGTAGGACGAGCAGTTCGCCGTGCCACAATTCTATCTCCAACTTGTCGCCGCTGCGCTCAACTTTGAGATTAAACATCAGGGGCGACTTCTACCGATAACTGACAATCCAGCAGTGATTATAGTCACTGGGATCGCCTCGCTCTATCATCTGGCTCACTGCGTACTCGCGATGCTGCTTCTGCCATTCGCCCAATACGGCCAACATCTGATTGGTTATTTCCCGAGAATTAGACGTCATGGTGGGAGGATACACGACTAGCGCGCCTGCCCCATTATCCACAACCGTAGCCGGCATCGGCTTCGGCGGCTGATAATTCGCCGGCGTCGGTGAAGCAGTCTCCGTATCGTTCATGTGCCCGGCACAAGAAGCGTAAACATAAACCAGCAGAATGCCGGTAAAGACCAGGGAGATCAGGGATAAATTACCGGGCGGAGCCGGATTTTTCGGCTTTTTCTTCGGATCGGTTTCCGGTGGAACTCCAAACATAAGCCTCCTCCTTTCACATAAATCCGCTTTCAACTAACTCCCGATACTATGCCGACTTTCCTCTATTTTATCAACTGCAGGAATGCCTGTTCGTCCAATACCGTCACGCCCATTTTTTGAGCTTTCTCCAACTTTGAGCCCGCTTCCGCGCCGGCGACCACATAACCGGTTTTTTTAGAAACCGACTCGCTAATCTCGCCGCCCAGCTGGCGGATCTTCTGCTTCGCCTCATCTCGGCTCATTGAATCCAGGGTGCCGGTCAGGACGAACGACTTACCGCTGAGCTTCTGACTTTTCGCGGCTAACTCGCTCGGATCGAGGGTAATGCCGACAGAATTAAATTTCTTTATCAGGTCCTTGTGTTTCTTTTCCTGAAAATATTCATAAACACTTCTGGCCACTGCCGGTCCGACGTCAGGAATAGACTGCAGATCTTCAACCGACCAACTTTCAATAATTTCCAACATTTCCAGCGGAGTAGAAATATTCTTTTTTACACTGACAAGCTTTTTCGCTATCAGCCGCGCCGTTTCCTCTCCGACATGCAAAATACCAAGCGCGCCGATAAAACGATTGAGGGAAATCTTTTTCCTGGACTCTATTTCGGCAAGGATATTCTCCGCCGACTTCTCGCCAAATCTTTCCAACGCGACAATGTCTACCTTCCGAAGGGTAAAAATATCCGCGGCATCTCCAATCAATCCTTCGTCTAAAAAGCGGTCAACAATCTTGGGGCCCACTCCGTCCATTCCGAAAACCCCCACAAAATGATACAAGGACTCCCTTTGCCTGGCGCCGCAATTCTTATTCCCGCACTTATAGGCCACACCGTCCTTCACGACTGCGGATCCGTCCACGGGACATTTCTTCGGCATCGCAAAGCTCTTTTCTTTTCCCGTGCGAAGCTCGGTCAACACCTTGGTAACCTGCGGAATCACGTCGCCCGCGCGGCTAACTATGACCGTATCTCCTATCTTCAGTCCGAGACGCTGAATCTCATCATGGTTGTGCAAGGTAGCGTGAGTAATCGTGATGCCGCCAACCTGCACCGCCTTCAGTAAGGCGACGGGAGTAAGCGCGCCTGTTCGGCCGACCTGCACCAAAATATCTTCCACGATGGTCGTAGCTTCACGTGGAGAAAACTTGTAGGCAATCGCGCCCCGGGGCGCCTTGCCGATTACGCCAGCATTCTCAAAAGTGCTGTTATCGTTGAGCGTTACTACTATCCCGTCAATTTCATAAGGAATTTTTTCTCTACCGGCATCGGTGGCTTTGTGAAACTTAAAAATTCCCTCTATGGAGGTTACTTTCTCGTTATGTGGGTTGGCCGTGAACCCCCATTTTTCCAAAAGCTTATGCTCGTCTTCGTGAGTTTTCTGGCCGGCATCGGTCACCACCGAGTACTGAAAAGAGTGCAACTTCCTGGAAGCGGTAATGCCCGAATCCAACTGCCTCAACGAACCGGCCGCCAAGTTACGCGGATTCGCATAGGTCTTTTCCTTTTTTTTGGTCAAGTCCTTGTTGATCAGGTCAAACTGCTTTTTTGTGAGATACACTTCGCCTCGAACCACCAGATGCTTGGGCGGGTTTCCTTTTAATTTCAGCGGGATTGCCTCCACGGTGCGCAAATTTTGAGTCACATCCTCGCCTACCAGGCCGTCACCTCTGGTTGAGCCCGTGGTAAAAAGACCGTTTTCATAGGTCAGCTCAATAGATAGTCCGTCAATTTTATGTTCGCAATAAAATTCTTTCTTAACCTCATTACCCAGATAATTTTCCAACCGCTTCAGCCAGGCCAACACGTCCTCTTCGGAAAAAGCGTCGTTCAAGGAAATCATCGGCTTTTCGTGCTTTGCTTTTTTAAATTCTTTCAAAGGCTCGCCGGCAACCCTTTGCGTCGGCGAATCCGGCGTCACCAGATCGGGAAATTGCGCCTCCAAATCAAAAAGCTCCTTCTTCAAGGAATCCAGTGCTTCGTCGGAGATCAAAGACTTATTCTCTACGTGATAAGCGTACCGATATTTATCTATCGTAGTCTTAAGATGCTCGACGCGTATTTTCGCCTGACTTTTATCCATCTGGGTTATGGACATATTTTAACAGAAATCAGGCCGAAAATCCCCTACGCGATTACCGTCTGATTCCGAGTTAATAATTTTTTATAAACGTAAGTTAGCGCCAAAAGACTAACCGGGGCGGTAATCAAAAGACCGAGCATAAAGGCCATCGCGCCCGCGATATTGAGCAGCATGGTCAACAAAATAAATCCGAAAAGATCCATCGTCACTCCTTCCGTCATCCGCCAGCTCTCTTTCAACGACTGCATCGGCTTCATTCCTTTATCAATAATCAGGTAGCCGTAAAATTGCAGACGCATCGCGAAAATAATTCCCGGCACAACTAGCAATAATAATCCGCCGACGACCGCCAACATATAAAGAACCGACGCCAGGAAATAACGTAAAATATATCGGTAGCCGGAAAAAAGGTGACCGAAGTCCGGCTTCTGCCCACTGGCTAGGAGCAGAGGGATTTCAATCAGACCGATGCTGATGGATAGGCGGAAAATCCAGTCCACAAGACCCAATAATATTACCAGAGCGGAACCTCGGCTATCGGCGAAGTCCTGAAAAGCCGCAAGTCCAAAATAAATTACGCCGATGCCGGCAAACAAGACTACCAAATAAAAAGCGTTTGCCTTGAACACGGACCAGCCGAATGAAAAAGCTTCCTTAGCCGATAATTTAAAATTGGACATATAAAATATATCTCTCAAGTATATACCCGCCAAAAAACAAAACAATTATCGCGGCCAATCCCAAAAACTGGCCGAAGGGCATGCCCTCCTTCATAGTTTTTTTGCCGCGGAGCAAAAGCAAAGTAGCGACCGCCCCGCCAATCACGAACGCGATGGCGATTATCAGCAACGTAGCGGGCAGTCCGAATAAAAATCCCAAAGCGATGCCGAGCTTCACATCGCCGAAGCCGATTCCCTTTTCGGATGTAAAGAGATAAATAGCGCCAAGAATCGCCGCGGCCATCATCGCCCCCAGTAACGAAGAGTGCGCCAGGCTGACCCAGGCTCCGTCAGCCGCGCCGTTAATCACGAGAGCCGAACCTAGAAGAACCAAAAACCAGTTCACTTGATCCGGAATGATCCAAAGTCGCATGTCTATCAGGCTCATAAGCAGAATAGCCGCGAACGCCGGAAGCCAGATCCAGGCCGGCGCCGCATACAATGGAATAAAAACAAACATCAGTCCCGTAATCAGCTCTACGGCCGGATACTGCCAGGTCAGGCGCTGATGGCAGTGCCGGCACTTGCCGCCCTGAATTAGGAAGCTGATTAGCGGAATAAGCTCATACCAAGGAAGTTTCTGGCCGCAAAAATCACACCGCGACCTACCCGAAATAATATCCGCGGAAAAAATCCGACCATCCTCTCGGTAGCGCGTTGCCAAAACATTAATAAAACTGCCGACCGCCACCCCGATAATAAAAAGGACCGGCCAGTACATAACTAAACTTTCTCCAGAAGCAGCGATAATTCGTTAGGATTCAAAGAGTACAGCTGGGCGTCTTCCAGGGTGATCTTCTTCTGCTTAACAAGCATAGCGAGTGACCGATTCAGACTCAACATGCCATTTTTTAAATTAGTCTCAATGACCAAGTCCAACTGATGAGTCTTTCTTTCCCGAATCAGATTTCGGATTGCCGAATTTACAAGCAAAACTTCGCAGGCGGGAATTCGGCCGCCGCCCACCTTCGGCAACAAGCGCTTTGAAACCACACCGACAAGCGTCGCCGCCAACTGAGTTGAAATTTGCAGCTGCTTTTCCGGAGGGAAAGTATCAATAATGCGGTCAATCGTCTGAGATGCCGAATTTGTATGCAAAGTGGAAAATACCAAATGACCCGTTTCCGCGGCCGTCAGAGCGGTGGAGATTGATTCCTGATCGCGCATTTCGCCGATCATAATCACGTCGGGATCTTGGCGCAGTACGGATTTGAGAGCGCGGTGAAAATCTACGGTATCAATATTAACCTCGCGTTGCGAGACCATGCACTTGTCCGGCGTGAAAAGATACTCAATCGGGTCCTCAACGGTAATGATATGCTCCTTACGGGTGTGATTAATCTCGTCCAACATCGCAGCCAAAGTCGCCGATTTTCCGTGGCCGGCCGGACCGACTACAAGCACGAAGCCCTGCGATAATCCACTGAACTGATGGATAATCGGCGGCATCTCCATCTCGTCCAAAGTCTTAATCCTCGCCGGCACCAGACGCATCGCGGCGGACATAAATCCTTTCTGAAAATAAACATTCACGCGGAAGCGGGCCTTATCCAGATAATTGTAGCCGAGATCTATTTCTCTTTCAGCTAAAAAACGCTCCTTCTGCTCGGGAGTAAGCAGAGAAAGCACAAAACCTTCGGCCATCTCGGGTGTAATTACCGGCTCCGCCTCAATTGGGGTCAAAAATCCGTCAACGCGGATTGTCGGTTTAAAACCGACATTCAGATGAATATCAGATGCCCCCTTTTTTACTGTTTCGTCTAAAAGATTGTAAAGTTTTGCCCTATAATCCATGCGCTACGCAAAGCGGCAGTCCTGCCTCGCCACCGCAACTGACGGTGTTAGAAATATTGAAATCCGCGGCGATTTTCTTTGCTTTCTCCATTATAACATTTGGCGCGTTTGAAGCCACGGCAAAGTCGGTCTGCGCCACATATCTGGCCACGCCTTCGCTGGCAACGGTAAAAGTTGTTGACCGGTCGCCGATATCGACAATCAAGGTCAGCTCTATCGCCTTGCCCAGATGCGCGGCTACCGCAGAACTTTCCAAGGTCACGGACTCAAGCAAAAGCCCGGCCTTAAAAAATATGGCGGAATATAGCTCCGCGACCGCGTTTGGAATGGCGGCCAAGAAATACTTCTCGCCCAGTTGAGCGGAAGAAAAGGCAAATGTACCGGCCGAGGCCGGCACATACTTGGCATCGGGAGCTTCGGCGGTAACCGTGATAGCCAAAAAGGCCGGAACGGAGGCGACCGCTCGGCGCGTTGTCGCGCCCATCGCCGCGATCAAATCCGCTAAATTCTTGGAGACGTCGGCCGGGTCCATCCGGGTAATTCCGGTATGAAACGGCTTATTGCGGCGCTCCAAAATACCCCAGCGCAATACCGCGCCGTCCGCCGACTTTTCAACCGCCTTGATTGAACTTGTGCCTATGTCTACCGCTAAGTAGCCTTCAGACATTTGTGCTTAAAATAGATTATTTTGGCGCAATTTACAATTATCAATTTACAATTTACAAATAGTAAAAATAAATCATTATCTGAAAATTGCTAATTAAAAATTGAAAATTATCAGATAAGGAAAATTTTGCTAAGATGCTGGGATGTTATTTTTTAACAAACTATGGGCAGCAACTCTAAATACCTTGTTTCCTGTCCCGGAGCTGCCCGAAAATATTCGGCTTAACGATACGCTTTTTTGCTCAACCTGTCGAGCGCGCCTGCCCGAGAACAAGAAGACCTGCCATAAAAACGCGGAGTATATTTTAAGCGCCGCTACCGCCTATGACTCTGAGGTGAAAAAGATGATCTGGCAGATGAAATACCGCAACCGCGCCGCGCTGGCCTCCCCGCTCTCCGAACTGGTAATCCGTTATCTTGAAAATTGTAAATTGGATATTGAAAATTTTTTAGTAATACCGATTCCCGCTTCGCGCGAACGCCTGCGCGAACGGGGCTACAATCAGGCGGAGCTGATCGCGACGCGTGTAGCCGATAAGTTCGTATTAGAAATGGCGACAACGACTCTGGTCAGGCAGAGCCACGCCCGCCCGCAAGCGGAAGTAAAAGGCTGGCGGGAAAGAAAGGAGAACATCTCCGGCTGTTTCGGTGTTGCCGAGCCCACCCTGATTGCCGGCCGAAACATTATCCTGATAGACGATGTCCATACTTCGGGCGCCACGATGTCAGAGGCCGCTCATCAACTCAAAGATTTCGGCGCGAAAAAGATTATCGGCTTAGTGATCGCGAAAGCCGGCTAGGCTCCATTGAGTTTCCACCGCCGCAACAACCACTTACCCAGCTCGATAGCCGCTATATTTACAAATCCGACGAGAGCGATGCCGGCCAGCCAAATCGGCGGCAAGGACACAGTCCCCATTATATTCTGCATAAACGGAGCGTAGATAGTCGCAGCCACCGAGCCGAGGCCCAACAGAACACCGATAATCAACATCGGATTGGAAAAGGGATTATAAGAAAAAACAGGCTTGCGTAAACTGCGCACCGAGAAGATCACAAACAGCGAATAGCTGGCGAAAGTCGCGAAAATGAAGGTGCGAACCATCTCCGGATTAATCCCCTGGGCATTCAAATAGTGGTAAATAATAAAGATGAGGACGCTGGTCGGAATTCCGATTAAGACGGTAATGAAAGCCATCTCCTTATCAAAAAGATTGATGCCCATTTTATGCTTCTTATCCAACAAGTAATCCACGCGATTCTCAAAGGCCAACGCTAGCGCCGGGAAAGTGTCGGCGATAAAATTAACGAACAGAATCTGAATGGCGGAAATCGGCAAGCTTAACCCGAAGACGATACTGCCGCCGATAAGAATCATTTCACCGAAAAGCGAAGTGGAAAGGTAAACGATGACCTTACGGATATTTTCCAGAATTCTCCTTCCCTCCTCAATCGCCGCGACAATAGTAATAAAATTATCATCGAGAAGCACAAGATCGGAAACGTCTTTCGCCACATCGGTGCCGGAACCCATCGCGATGCCGATATCCGCTTCTTTCAGCGAAGCCGCGTCGTTAATGCCGTCACCGGTCATTGCCACTACTTCCCCGAGGCTTTTGAGCGCCTTGGCTATTCTTAATTTGCCCTCCGGGCTTACTCGCGCCACAATTTTCAGGACGGGCAGGCGCCGCTTCAACTCATCTTCCGGCATCGCATCCAACTCTCCTCCTTCAATTACCTGATCGCGATCAACATGAATACCCAGTTCTTTCGCCACCGCTTCGGCAGTGCCCCGGTGATCTCCGGTGATAATCATCGTCCGCACGCCGGCTTTCTGCACGCTCTCTATCGCCTCTTTCGCGCCCGGACGGATGGGGTCGCGGAAAGAGAGGGTGGCAATAAATTTTAATTTTTCAAAAGAAGTTTTCTCCCTCAAGGAGATCTCCCGGTCACTGCGGAATTCCCGGATAGCGATGCCGAGCACACGCGCTCCGTCAAACGCCATCTTCTCCACCTCACGGATCAGTTCTTTTTTTTCCGCTTCCGGCAGATCGGAATTCCTGATCAAAATCTCGGGAGCGCCGAAGACGTTCAAGCGAAACGCGTATTCCGATCCGTCCTTGGTCAGTGAGGCGGAAAATTTATTTTTTGAGGTGAACGGCAAGAAATCAATAATCTCCGTCGCCCGCTTAACATCCGGAAGCAACACATCCAATTTCGCCGCCGCGCGCGCGAGCGCCACCTCCAGCGGCCGGCCGATGATTCGCCACTTCGCATGATTATCCCGCGGATTCTCAATAACGATATCGGTATTCAGTAACGACAGGCGCAAAGCTTCCGCCTTCGTGTAGCCTTTGGCAAAAACATTAATCTCGCCGAGAGCCATTTTCGCCTGTGTCAGGGTGCCGGTTTTATCGGTCATAATCACCGAGGTGTTGCCGAGCGTTTCCGCCGCCAATAATTTCCTGACCACACCGTTACGCTTAGCCAGACGCTGAACGCCAATCGCTAAAATAACCGTCAACGCTACCGGCAAACCTTCAGGCACGGCGGCGACGGCGATGGCCACGCCGATCAAAAACATATCCAAAAGAGGCTTTCCGGCGTAGAGCCCCATAAGAAAAACGGCAAAGGTCAGGATGAGCAAGGCGACACTCGCTTTGATGCTAAAACGAGTGATCGCGGCCTGAAGCGGCGTCTGCTCCTTCTCCGCCGAAGCCACGATACTCGCGATCTTTCCCAGCTCCGTCTCATTGCCGGTCGCGCAAACAACAGCGTTGGCAAAGCCTTGAACCACCAGTGTACCGCTGAAGGCCATGGACTTCCGGTCCGCCATCACCGCTTTAAAACTGGATGGCTCGGTATTTTTATTTACGGGTAAAGATTCACCGGTCAGAATCGCTTCATCAATGGCGCAGTCGTTCGCGTAGATCAACCGGCAGTCCGCCGGAACTCTGTCGCCTTGAGCCAGATGTATCACGTCTCCGGGCACGAGTTCGCTTGATTCCATTTCCAATTCCTGCCCGTCTCGGAAGACCCTGGTTTTCTCAATGATGTAACTTTTCAAATGGGCGAGCGCCCGCTCGGCCTTACTCTCCTGATAAAAACCAAGAATCACGTTCGCGACGACAACCGCCAGAATAACACCCGCGTCTTTCCAGTCTTTTAAGAATAAGGTCACGCCGCTGGCCGCCAGCAGGAGAACCAGAAGCGGACTTTTAAATTGACGAAAAAGAATCGAGAGGTGCGAGAGAGCCGGCCCATGAGGTAAAATATTGCGCTTAAAAATGTGCCGCCTTTCTGCCGCCTCGTCTTCAGCCAGACCGCTACGGGTGGTTTCCAGAATATCCAAAACCTCCCCTATCGGAAGTGCCCAAAAAGACCGCTGAAGAACATCTTTTAGAATCGCCATGCAGTTTACTTAATTCTAACATGTGGTAAAATCCCAGACAGTTCTTAAGCATTCAGGAGGTTTAGAATGGGCAACCGAAAGGAATACTATTCATTCCATCAGTTCGCGAAAGATGTGCCCCGGTTGGTCCAAGTGATTCAGGCCGCGGAAAAAAAGCGCGGGAAAAAGTTCCTTAACATCTACGCTCCGCCGCGCGGCGGCCTGGCTCTGGCGGTCTGCCTCTCGCATCAGTTGGATATTCCGCTGATGACGGTCTCGCCATTTGATGCCTTTCCGTATCATCTCTATGATGGCGGTCCTTTGCTGGACTTAACTGAACAGCGCATCAGAGACTTTAGCACTTACGCCAAAGGAATCCTGATCGTGGACGATATTGCCGACTCCGGCAAAACTCTTACGCCCTTCAAAGAAGCCGAATTCTTCATCGCGACTCTGTACAAACATCCGAAGAGCGCGATTGAGCCGGACATCTGGTTCCATGCCAAACAGGACGCATGGATAGAGTTCTGGTGGGAAGCGCCCGATCTTCTGGTTGATCACGCTACGATATAAAAATCTTCCCCCGATATGATATCGGGGGATTTTATTTAATGCCTTTATTATCTGGACAATTTTTGCTAAAGTTCTCTTGTAATGGAAGCGTGCCTAGGTGGGTTCCGAGGCCGCGAGGAACGGGCTTCAAAGGAAGCCCCGGAAACCCGAGGTCACACTAATTTTTGTCCGAGGCTTTGCCGAGTAAATATAAATTCTGTGACCGAGTGGTTTAATGGGTCTGTCTTGTTACCGATTTGTCCAAGAGCAAAGCGATTGGCAAACAAATCGAAATCCCGCATATAGCGGAGGGTTGGCAGAGTGGTCTAATGCGCCTGTCTTGAAAACAGGTTGGTCCGAAAGGGCCTCGGAGGTTCGAATCCTCCACCCTCCGCTATGCGCGGGAAAAAACTACAGTCCCATAATCCGCTCGATGTCGCGGACTTCTTTTTCTATGTACTGAGTCGCCCACTCCAAGTCCCGCAGAAGCTGCTTTTCCTTTTCCTCGTCCTCGGGAGTCCATTTACCGCCGTTCTTCATTTTCTGCAAAGAAGCGACCTCCGCCAAAATATCTTTCCGTAATAATAAGAATCCCCGCTTTACCGCTTCTTCCGCTTCAAATATCTCGCGCCGTAATTTACGATTCTTACGATTACCGTGATAAGCGTGATAAATAATAAACCCGACGGAAAATCCAAGCCCGGTAAATAGTACCATTACAAACACCAAATAAAGCGTTTCCAAACTGACACGGGATACGCCGAACTGAATAGCCGTCTGCGCCACATCAATCTCGTATTGCGCGCTCGGCGCGCTCAAGCCTCCGTCTATCCTTTTCTGTGTCCAGACCAGATAACGACCGGACTGCAAAAATTCCGGATGGCTGTAGAACCAATCGCCTTTCTGATCGGCCTTGACCGTGGCGCTAATCGCCTCGCCATCGTGCGTGCTTTGCAGATAAACCGTAATCTCACTACCCGGCACAGAAACTTTTCCGCCGATATAAAATAACTCCTCGTTGGTGATGTTCTCCGAAACCGTAGTGACGATTGGCGGTGATTCAATTGTTTCCGCGGCGAAGGTTGGTGCTCCGACCAACAAGCTGAAGCCGATAACAAATAAAATGAGGAAGCTCTTAAGATACCCGGCCTGCTTGTCCTGTAACTCTTTCAATTTTCTCGCTATCTCGGGATCGTTAAGCGCGCCCGCCAGATGCTCCTGGTGAATCTTATGATGCCAGCGCCAAACGCGATAAGCGATGTAAAGAAGGATCAATAATAAAATAATTCCGAGCAGCGCCGTCAGCCAGCGCGGTAAAAGCGTGAAGCCGATTAACTGGAGAAACGGCGTCACGATAGATAGACTTTGAGTGATTTCCCGGATGTTGCCGGCCTTATCAAAGGCCCTGATAATCACATCATAACGGCCCAGCGCAAGCTCGGGCGAAGCGGGACTGGTCGCCTCAACGAAAAAAGTCTGGCCGGTGGCGGGCGCCGTCGCGGGCGTGGCATTCCTGGGCACGATCTTCATTTCGTAATGATCCAATCCGGACAAGGCGTCCGTGGTGAAAAAGTTGATCAGCGGCCGATGATTGGAAGTGCGCGCCGAAGGTGATATCTCAATCGGAAACTCCGCCGGCGGCGTAGCGTCAATATTCACGGCAAAATGGCTGGTCTCCCCCCAAACGCCGTTTCTTAATGCTTTCACATGAAAGAAATGCGTCCCGTCTCCAACGCTGCGATAAACTACGCTGCTCCGGTCTCTGCCTTCAGAAATATCGTCCGGAATATCTATCGCCTCCTGACTCAAGACGTAACTAAAACCGTCCACCGATTCCGAATTGGTCCACCGCAAAGCCAAAGTTTTATTCGGATACCAACGCGCCTGGTCGGGATGGCTTTCCGAAACAATGATCGGCCCACGCGGCGGCGGCAGGACAAGATCATAAATACCGCTGCCGATATCGGTCAGGATATCCGTCGCGAGTCCGTCATTAAGCAAAACTTTTGAATCCGGGGAGAATCTTACGATCGCCTGCCCTACCGACTTCACCCGGAAGGTGATGGTCGCCACCACGCCTCTATCGGTACGGATGCCGGGATTCGGAATTCCGCCGCGGAAAGTGATCGTGCCTTTCTGATTATCAAAATGAGGTTGCGAGGTCCAGATACTTATAATAGAAGTGCCGAGAGATGGCGAGACGATCTGTAACTTGTCCGGCGGATAGCTGATGCCAATATCAACGGCATTGATAAACTGACCGTTGGTATTCAGTACTATAGATGTAGTGAACGTCCCGCCCGTCACAAAAGTGCCGAGCGCGGGTGATAGATATAATGAAGCGCCCGCCGCGGCGGTAGCCTGATTTGCCGGTATAAAATTAAAAAATCCCGATATTATGGAAAGAACCACAAGAAGGACCGCTATTTTCGGGCGCATCGGCATTCTAGGAATATTATAACATTTCAGACTTCCCTCTTATTCAGTAAGAGGGAAGTAATTTACAATTTCCAATTAACAATTT
>CAYGEK010000002.1:36859-47455 GCA_964348885.1 uncultured Candidatus Saccharibacteria bacterium
ACTTCCCTCTTATTCAGTAAGAGGGAAGTAATTTACAATTTCCAATTAACAATTTTCGCTAGATGCCATAGACAAAATTTCAATTACCAATTTTTAATTTTCAATAAATGAACCAATTTCCAAAAATGAAAACTGGAGAATTAATAATTTTAGTTGCCTTACTCGGTTCTAGCTATCTAAAGTGGAGGTGATTTTTTGAAAAATTAAAGTTAATTCTTGCGCTTCCCGCCAAAGCCTTTTCAGCGATTCGGTTTGTTCTGGGGCACACTTTTCCAGCATTCTTAACCAGTGTTTAGTTTCCTGTGATTCTTTTTTACAGATAAAAATTTTATTTCTAAAGTCTTTTTTTGAGCTAGCACCGTTTGCTTCCATGTAGTTAGCCCCAATGCTTGTGCCGGACCTTACTAATTGTGTAATAAGTGGTTTAGCAACAGCAGTTATTTTTATGTTATGGCAGAGCTCAATGGTGTCTTCTCCGAATTTTGCGGTGCGCTCCTCTAGGTCGTATTTTCTTACTAATTGACTCATTGGAAATTCATTCTAAATTGTTAATTGGAAATTGTAAATTAGTCTTCAGCGTTAGTGAAAATTGTAAATTGCTAATTCTCTTCAACGTTTATTGAAAATTGCAAATTAAAAATTGTAAATTGATCTTCAGCGTTAGTGAAAATTAGAAATTGTAAATTGAAAATTGTTTTAAAACTACCCCGTGTAGTCGCTTAAAAGGATGCTTAGATCAAAAATGTCCACCGCCTTATCGCTATTCCCGTCCGGAGACGGCTTGCCGGAGCCTAAGATGCTGGCAATCGCGCTGGCAAAATTTGGCTGAGCAAGCGGCTTGTCCCACCAATAAAATAGAATGCCGACATCATAAATATCCACGGCTCCATCGCAATTTAGGTCCGAGCGTTTACAAGGAGTAATTAGGCCTATAAGGAAGTTAAAAATATCCAGAATCGGTCCTCCGCCGCCCGGCTGTGGTGACGGAGTGGGCGTAGGAGTTGGTGTCGGGGTTACCGTGATCGCGTCGGAGAAATACAGAAAACCAGCCTTCACATTAAAGCCGGCGGAATCGCTGACACCCGTGAACGGCTGGCCCACCGAACCGAAAAGCCGGAAGGTGTTGGATGAAGAAAATCCTCCCGAGTTCATCACGGGATCCTTGATTATGAATCCGTTGGAATTAAAAGTCGCCGCGAAAGAAGCCTCAACGAGAAGCATGGAAAGTATTAGTGTGACTAAAAACTTTTTCATTTAAATTGTCTGGACAAGCCCATTTTAATATTTTTTAACCGCCAAGTACATTTCTTTAATCTGGGCAGCGGTTAGCGCCTGGTTAAATATCTTAACTTCATCAACAGTCCCATCGCTTTGCCAACCGTACATCGTGCCGATAGTAACTCCGGCCGTACTGCTGATCGTGCCCGTAACCGTGGAAATATCATATTCATTGGTCTGTTTTACCCCATTCACATAAAACTTTACCGCATTCGCGCTCTTATCAAATACCGCTACTAGATTCACCCAGTTATTCTGGAGATCCGCGGGCTGATATCCGGAATCAAAGGTTACACTGCCATTAGTAGCCAGATTAACGCCATCGCTGTAGCAAATACTAATGCCGTTGGCATTATAGCCATGTCCAATATCCCATCCTTGGTTACCGGCTCCGGCGTTGTAGCATTGAACCGATTTTTTGATCATGAACCAGGCCTTCGGATAGGTGAAATCACGGTAAGTTCCCCACATAGAGACAGTAAAACTGCCGGTGCCGAAATCCAGACTGTCCGCGTCGCCGACAGCGACATTTGGGGATCCGCTTCCCAAGAAATCCACGCCCTGCCCGACAACTCCGGGTTTGAGTTTGGCGGTTGAATTGAGGGTGGCGATTGTTCCGTTATTAGCTTGCCCGCTCTTATCGGTCACCGTACTCCCGCTGATGTCTCCTCCATTAAATCCCAGATGCATCATCAAGCCGTCGGTGAACCGGTCTTTCATAACCGAACTGATTTTACTCCTTAATTCAGGAGCGCCCGAACGGTACAGCTCGGCAATTTCGGCCGCGGATAAAACCCTACTATAAGTTCTAACTTCGTCTAAACGTCCGTTAATAGCATGTGTAGGCAGATCCGACATTCCTTCACCGTAAGGATATAATGTCCCGATAGCGAGGGGCAGATTCGCATCACCGTCCGGCGGCGTCCAACTAACAATTCCGTGCGTAGTAGAGTTTTCCTCAACACCGTTAACGTAGATTTTCATTTCGTCGGCAGAGCTGACCGTAGCGGCAATATGATACCATCGGCTCTTCGCGAGAAGAGTAGTGGCGCTAAGAAGAGCGCCGGTCGCGCCGCTAATAAAAAGCTCCGGCGACGTGCCGCTGCCATAGTAACGTATATAGTAATTGTATTGTCCGTTACCATTCCATGGCTTAGAAATGAAAAACCCGGATTCTTCGGCGTCATTCAAAAAAGCCCAAAGACTGATTGTCATATCCCCTCCTGTGTATTCTAAGGCCGCCACATCGGCTACCTCATCATAGTCGTTGGAGCCGTCAAGAATAAGACCCTGACCCGCCAAGCCCGCGCCAATCTTCGCTCCGTTTCTCAAGGTTCCGTTATTACCAGCAGTACCGTTGTCGGTCACGGTCGTTCCACTGACCGAGCCGCCGTCGTAACTGTGATAAACAAGAAGATTGCTGGTATTTCTATTCCGCTGGTTGGCATTTACCCGGCTCCGGAAAGTTTGCGCTCCTTGCCGGTGATGCTCCTGAATCTCCCCGACTGCTAAGGCTCTATCGTATACTCTAACCTCGTCAATTGATCCTAAAAAAAATTCGGCGCCGCCATCAAGAGAACCGATGTATGAGCTCGCCGTCCCGGACGTACCCAACGCACCGGTCGCGCCGGCGCTACCGATAGAAACTCCATCGCGATAAATGTATTTATTTGAGCCGTCATAAACGGCGACAAGATGATGCCAATCGCTCTCCCAATCGGCGGCGGCAATATTCACGTCCAGCTCGACGTAGGCTCCGCCGGTAGAAATACCGAAAGAGATGCACCCTCCCGTCCCTCCGCCGCCGTTGCAATTCGCCGGAGCCTGAAAGCTTAACAAATGCCGGTCAGTGCCGTCTTCTTTCCTATATACTTCCCTAAGGGCCGCTAAACTTCCGGCATTCGGCTTTACCCAGGCTTCCAGCGTTATATATGTAGAAGGCTTTAAGGCCGCGTTATGAGGAATGGACACATAATCGTTTGATCCGTCCAAGCTGATTCCCTGACCGATCGGACCGGGCACCAATTTAGCGCCGTTAGTAAGCGTACCCGTGTTGCCGTTACCGCTTTTGTCCGTCACGGTGACCCCTGAAACTTCCGGGCCGTTGAATGACCAGTAGCCGAGTAATCCGTTATTGAACCTAAATTGATAAACAATCCGGCGGGTGGCCGCGCTAATCGGTTGCCAACCGAAAACCAACGCCGCTAAAACAGCGACTACTGCCAGCCAACGTAAATATCTTTTATTGAGCCGGTTCATCGGTAGGAGCTGGTTCGCTAATTACTTCAGCCGGCGCAGGCTCTGGAGCGGGCTCCGAAACGGGCTCTGGAGTTGGCTCAGGCTCGGGAGTAGGCTCCGGTTCAGGAGTTAGTTCAGGCACCGGTTCCGGCGCGGGCTCCGGGGCTGGCTCAGGGGTCGGCTCAGGAGCTGGTTCAGGAGTCGGCTCTGTTTGCGCCGCATTCGGATCAACCACGTTCACTATTCTGGTGGCCGTGCCGATATTGCCCGCGGAATCCGTGGCGGTATAAATAATCTCGTACTCCCCTGTCGTTGAGGCGTAGAAGGTCAGGTTGTTCACGTCCGCGACGGGCTCTCCGTCAAAGGTGGCGGAATAACCGAGGTTCTGATTAACATTATCAGTTACTATAGCTCCAAGGTCCAGATAGTTCGCGCCAAGTTCAATTGTGGTCGGATTATTTCCGTTCGGAGTAATCACCGGAGCCTCAGTGTCACCAGTTCCAGAATCTCCTACCGGCTCGGGATTCGGGGCCGGAGTTGGCGGAGGCGTCGGAGCGGAGCCAGCCGGATTATTCGTGATGTACGCGTCTATCAACTGGGCAGTACAAACTCCCGGGATGCTGACGGTGTTGCCGCCGTCAACGAACACGCAGTACGGATTCTTGGTGCGCACATCATAAGTGGTAATGCCCGTCGGGCTTTCGGGAGTGCCGATTTTCAGGGTTTCCACGACGATTTCTTTGATGGTCACAACCGCGTGGCGGAGCCACTCGGATAGCGCGTCAATGATTTGCGCGAGTAAGTTGGCGCTCAATTCATCATCAGGATTCTCCCAATGACCAAGGTTGGCGAACACCATTACCTTATCTACCACTCCAGGAGCGGTTGTGGCGACTTCAAGATTTTCAATGGCGAAACCGACTATTATTCCAGAAGTTACCGCTTTCACGCCGACGCCCGGAGTAGAGGTGGAAATTGTAATCGGATCACCGATATAAATCGGGCCGTTATCCAAGCTAACTTTTACGGGAATCCTACCGGAAAGAGCGATTGGCGCCTTGCCATCCTCTGGATGATACTGCCCGCCCATGACTTTCAGTTTAGAGCCTTCAAAAACGATAGCTGGAGCAGTAGATATAACGCCGCCCAGTTTACCACGCTCTTCGTATCGGGCCTTTTCCACGTGAATCGGATCGGAGGCGCTAAACATCACTATGTCTCCTTTGGAAACTTCGCCTATCGTCGGATAAAGCTCGGCGATGTCTAGGCCGCAAGCCGCTTGAGTGGGGGCGTCTTTGCAATCATCCGCGTTATCTACCTGTATAGCTACGTCTCCAGCCGTTGTATCAGCTCCGCCAGCGCGGATCAGCAATGCCGGCAGTTCGTTATTTATGATTGAGTTATCAATAGCAAGAGAGGCGTAAAGCGTACTAGTACCAATTCCGACCGGCATGCTGAAAGTTGTAGTCCCCATAAAACCGGCTGAGCCGCTTACGTGCAGGCCTGAACCAATCTCAGCGCGACCATTAACCATAAAGTTACCGACTACGTCTACTTGATTAGCAGAAAGCGATGATATTGATCCGGAGCTACCTTTAATTCCGGAAAGTTCATAGATTGCCAATTCGCAACCGTCAGGATAGGAAGATGAGCAAACTTCTGTACTCCCCGATTTTCCGGCATAAATGTAATTACCGACTACGAAAAGAGAGTTCAGAGCAACTGACCCGCTCCGTGTACTCCCGACCACGTCGACATCTCCTTTCGGACTAATCTCCAAGTGCTTCACAACCTGCTCCATGGACACGTAAGCGTTCCTGCCAGAAATTGCCACATCGTTAATAACGTTGCCGCTCCCGACTTTTACCAAGTCGGCCCCGCCCGCAAATGTTGATGAAGCAGGATTAGTGACATCCCAAACCTGGAATTCACAACCGCTATAGTCACCTAAGGCGCAGCTAGTGTTGGTGTTGACTCCCTTGGCGATGTATATTCGCCTACCGGAAACTTTAACATCAGTAACATCCTCCTCTACATCGAAACCGCCAAGCGCAGTAGTGGAAGCCGTGCTAGAAGTATCCAGAATCATTACCTCGCAACCCTTAAAATTCGTACTATTGCAGGACCCGGTGACGACCTGCTTGCCAATGTATACATACCTACCGAGCACATCCATAGAACCGGAGCCGCCGGAGTATTCTAGGTCATAACCGCTCATATAAGTGCTGGAAGCGGGATTGGAGATGTCCCAAATTTGGAATTCACAGCCGATATAGTTAGTCGCGCCGGCGCACGCGTCAACGTTTCCGGTTGTGCGCACGTATAGATAATTTCCTGATACTTTCAATTCCGTAACGGTCCCCGCGTCAAAACCGCCAACGAAGGTGCTGGACGCGGAGTTAGTGATATCCCAAATCATCACCTCACAGTTCTTGTAATTGCTCGCGGAACACGCCGCGGCGACAGAGTTATCGTCCTGACCGACAAATAGATACTTGCCGGTAACGGCCAACGCAGTAGGATTGTGCGCGTGAGTTTCAATTCCGTATTTCCAGGTTGAGGAGGCGAAGTTAGTAACATCCAGCACCTGAATTTCACAACCTTGAAAATCCTTACCCGCGTTAGAGCAATCCTGACCGTTAGATCCGGCCGCGACATAAGCATAATTCCCATAGACCGCGACTTTGTTGTAATTGCTGATTAGCTCTCCGCCGTCGAAACCGCCTATCTGCGTAGAGCCACCGGGAAGCTGATTGATACTGCCTTTAACGGTCAGTTGATCCAGACTTCCCGGTGTACTGGTCCCAAAAATACTCACCGGACCATACGAGTTAATGCCTTCCGGACCGACGCTCAAAGAGCCGAGAATATTTGCTGAACCGACGACTGCCAAATCGCCACGAATCTGGGCGTCTCCCGCTTCAAGCGTACCGACCACCATCGCGCTGATATCGGCGCCGCCAATATCCACTACAGAGAACTCGCAACCCGCGATACTCTTGCCGTCGCAAACGCCAATATCAGCATTACTTACAACAGCGGCGTACCGGCCGTTAACCGCGATGCCACGAATAGTAGTACCGCTATTATCATAGCCACCGATATAAGTAGAGGAAGCCGGGTTGGAAATATCCCAAATCTGGAATTCGCAGCCCTTATAATCGGTCGTGCCCGAGCAGGTGGCAGTAGTGCTTACTTTTCCTATGTAGGCGTACCGACCGGAAACCTGCATAGCGTAGGTTCCGCCGATAGCGTTATCAAAACCGCTGACGAAAGTGGAAGAAGCTACGTTAGATATTCTCCAGATTTGAAATTCGCAACCAACGTAAGTAGAACCGGCGCAGGTATCAGCGCTGGCCTCCGCGCCGATATAAGCGTACTGACCGACAACGTCCAAGGATCGAATGGTGACGGATGTAGTGTTATCACCATCAAATCCGCTTACGTACGTAGAAGAAGCGACGCTAGAAACGTCCCAGATTTGGAATTCGCAACCTTCATAAGTCAACCCGGTGCAAATGCCGGTATTGTTGCTAGCGCCAAGATAGGCGTACCGACCGGATACTTTTACCGCAGAAATAAAGCTATCCTGACTCCTAAATCCGCTTACATAAGTAGAAGAGGCCGCATTAGAAACATCCCAAATTTGGAAGGAGCAACCTTCAAAGTCAGTCTTGCCGGAGCAGGCCAGATTAGTATTGGAAAGTCCTAGATAAGCGTGCTTACCGGAAGCTTGTATGGCGAGAACTATTGAGTCCTCAATATTGGTCGCGCTAGCAATGGTTGAAGATGCGGGATTGGAAATATCCCAAATCTGGAATTCGCAACCCTTGAAATCGTTCGAGGTGGCCGAACAGGTTCCCGCATTGGAGGTCAGTCCGACATAAGCGTATCTCCCGCTAATAAAGATGGAGCGAATATCAGTTTCTTGCGTATCAAATCCGCCGACAAATGTAGAGGAGGCCGAGCTGGAAATATCCCAAATCTGGAATTCGCAGCCGGTATATTTCGTAACGCCCGAGCACAATCCGGAATTGCTGGCTTGGCCAACGTAAGCATAGCGGCCAACCACCTGCACTGCGTGAGAATTAACATCGCCACTATCAACTCCATATTTTTTCGCTATCGCTCCCGGCAATTGCAATATATTACCGCCGGCAACCGCCAGCTTCTCCATCGGACTAGTGGTGCCGATGCCGAGCGCCGCGTTCAGTGTCGTGGTGCCGGTAATCAGTACCGTACCGCCAAAGTAACCGGCGGTTTTGCCAGGATCAGTTGAACTCCCGACAGTAATCGGGCCATAAGACGTGATCCCGCCTACACCGGCATTGATTGAATTAAGGACTTTGAGATTGCCGCCGACTATTAAATCGTTACCTACTTGCCCATTTCCGGCCGCTAAATCGCCGACAGCCAGAGTCGAGAAATCTCCGCCAGATAGCTCAATCGCCTGGAAGGAACAGCCGGATAATTGAACGTTTTGTCTACAAGTGCCGGTGCTGGAGCCTACAAAAAGCTTGCGCCCGGAAATCGCCATACCACCCTGGAACAGCCCTCCATGGAACCCGCCTACTATAGTAGTCGATTCTGGATTTCTTATATCATAAATAACCACCGAGCAGTTATCGCCTGTGATGATATCGCAACTAACTCCGTTATCAACACCCCCCACATAAGCATAGTTCCCGCTAATTACGTGGCGCATCGGATTGCTAACATCAAATGAGCTCGCCATAGTGGAAGATGCGGGATTAGTAACATCATAAATCAAAAACTCCTTACCATCACCATCGTGATTGTTTAATGTAATATACAGGTATCCGTTAGACACGCTTATATCTCCAGCCGAAGAGTTGGGTACGCTGCCCAAGTTTATAACACCTGCGACAGTAGTAGATGCCGGATTAGAAATATCAAAAATAAGGAACTCGCAACCCTCCATATCGGCAACACCAGTGCAACCTCCGGCTTCATCATTAATTGATGATACGTAGGCGTACTTTCCGCTCACTGCTATGCCGGTACTCCATTGCGGGACGCCAGAATCGTGAAGGTCGTAGCCGGTAGTGGTTGTAGCCGAAGTTGGGTTAGCGACGTCAACAACGAAAAATTCACAGCCAGTAAAGACTGTTGCGGAGCAGGTCCCTGTATTTGCGGTTTTCTTTAAATAAGCATACCGGCCAACCACAGTAATAGCTTCAACAGTGCTGTTAACATCCGACCCACCTACCGCCGTTACCAAGGCCGGATTACTGATATCGTAAATTGCGATCTCGCAACCATCCAAGGTTGTGCCGGAGCAAGTACCTGCGGCATTTCCTTTGGCAATGTAGGCATACTTACCGACGACCGAGATGCTATATGCGGTCGCGCCCAAGTCCACTCCGCCGACAATTGTGGTTGAACCCATATTGGAAGTGTTAAAGATAAGAAGCTCGCAACCCTTGTATTCCGTAGGCGTGGTGCAAGTGCCGGCGCTGGCGCTCCGGACTAAGTACGCGTAGTTACCAACTGCCTCCATGTCGAAAGTTTGCTCGCCACCTCCATCGGGGAGAATCTCTAATCCGCTCTTGCCTTTAGCCGCTCCGCCCGGAGCCTGATATACAGTACCGCTAGCAACGGTTAATCCGAGGGAAGTCGGGCTACCCGTTCCAATTCCCGTATTGCCATATCGGTCTACCGCAAAAACGGTAGTGGTCGCCGCTCCCGAACCGTTGCGGTTTTGAACTAAGAACTTACCTGAGGTGGAGCCTTCTATAGCGGTGGTCGGAACCTCAATCGCGACCACGAAATTCGGATCGGTAGAGGTGTCTTCCAGATCAAAGATAATGTCTTTTGTATCCGCGGCAAGAACATGGGCGTCTCCGCCGTGAGCGTTGTAAGCGTCCTGAAGGTCGGTCGTGGCGCCCGCACTGCAACCCGTGCAAGTACCAGTCACCGTCAGATCAACAGTGGTAATTGAGCTAGTCGCGATTACCGAACTGGTCTTCAAATGATCCTGAACTGTGGTAATTCCTTTAATTACCGCGCCACCAGCAACGCCAAGTTTGGTGCCGGGAGTGTCTGTAGCCACCCCGAAGTCGCCATCCCCTTCAAGCGCCAGGACAAGAACCTGGTTGTCCGCTGCGCCACCACCATGCGTGTAAAAGCGCACTCCATTCAACGAAGCGGCTCCTTGGCTGATTGTTGTCTGGATGCTGTGGTGAACATCCGAGTCACCATCCCAGCCGAGCTTAATCGCCTTACCAAATGAACCATCATGGAAATCAGGTGTCAGAAGCATGGAGCCCTCCAAGTGCAAACGCTCCATAGGCTTAGCGGTGTTAATTCCGATGTAGCCTGTTGAATTTTCATGAACAAACTCACTTGTCTCAATTGCGAGTCCACCACCAAAAGTTGAAGTGGCGGTCGTAGAGGTGGCAATTATATATCCGGTTTTAAGATTATCTTCCGCTGTAAGCGTACCTTTAAACACTCCGCCGCCGGCGACTTCAAGTTTTGTGCCGACAGAGGAACTCGCAATACCAATATCTCCGTCAGTTTCGACTTTCAGCCGCTCTGTTGCGCTAGTATTTATAATGATTGGCTTATAACCTCCCACGGAAGAATACGTCGCGGTAAGAGCAAAGGCAGATCCGTCGTAATCTATATCAAAAACAGAATCAGTTGTTGACCTTGCAATCAAAGCGAAGCCATTGCCAACGCCGTCGGTTGTTTGATGAATCTGCAGTTCAGGTTGAGCAAATATCGTTCCACGGGAAGCGCCAAAAATCGAACTTCCTTTTACATCAAAATTTTTGGCGTGGTTCGAATGCCCAATACCCACATTGCCGGCGAAATACGTATTTGTAGCAATCGCTAAACCAGCTCCGTTCAAAGATTCCGCTCCGCTATCCGTCGCGGTGCCAATTCCAACTACGCCCGCCCAGTTGATACCGAAGATTGTTGAGGTGCCTTGGTCACCGATAACGAAGATAGGGGTAGATGAACCGACGATGCCCTGCACGGCTTCAATGGAAACCTGCGCAAACGGAGTGGTTGAACCGAAACCGAGACGGCCGTACTGACCGGAGATAGTTG
>CAYGEK010000003.1:0-6028 GCA_964348885.1 uncultured Candidatus Saccharibacteria bacterium
AAATTACTAAGCCCTAGCCTATACCTAAGCCTTTCTAACCGCAAGCCAGACTGCCTGCTCGTCCAGTTTAACTTCCAGCTCGGCATCAAATTTCTCACGCTTATAAATGACCTGCTTAGCCTTCACCATACCTTTTAACGTCACCTCATTTTTTTGAATTACCGCTAATAAGTCGGGCGGGAGCTCCAACATCAGAATAATTGTATCTTTTGGTTGATATTTGGCGTCATGACGCAAACCCTGAATGGCGCGGGAGAGGTCGCGAAGGATGCCTTCGTTTTTAAGTTCTGCGGTAATCTGCGTATCCAGCTCCAGATCTCCGGAAATTTTTGGATCAAACATAACCGCCTTCACATTGACCTCATCCTGCAAGATCTCCAAAAGCTCCGCATCAGCGGTTTTTAAAATCTTGCTCTTAATGGTCAACTTCGCCAAAGGCTGCCTCACTTTAATCCCCGCTTTTTCGCGCTCGGCCAAACCCAAACTGGCTAGGCGGCGAACTTCCGCCATCGCCTCCAATAATTTCTTATCAATCGCCTTCTTATCAGCCTTAGGCCAGTTTTCCAAATGAACACTCGCCTTTTTACCTACGGATTTATAAAGGGCCTCGCTGAAGAATGGGGCAAAAGGAGCCATCAATTTCGAGATCTCTTCCAGAACTAATATCAAGGTCTTAGGTGAAACGTTTTTCCTGGAGCGGCGAATGTACCAGCGGGATAAGTCGTCCACCAGGTCCTCAATAAGCTTTGCCGCGCCGCCGATCTCGTACTGCTCTAGGTTGACCGTCGCTTCTTCCGTTACTTGATTCAATCGCGCAATAATCCATTTATCCAAAATCTTAATACTTTTATCTTTGGAATCACTGTTCAGCTGATAGAATGCGAAAGAATTATAAGCAAGCATAAAAATCTTCCGCAAAGTCTTGCCAAGATCCAACTCGTCAAATTTCTTGTACTCGCCCGGAGGATTTACCGTATAAAAATACCAGCGCACCGCATCCGCTCCGTATTTTTTAGTCATTTCCCACGGATCCACCACATTTCCTTTTGACTTAGACATCTTCTGCCCGTTCTTATCCAGCAGAAGACCAAACGAAATTACGTTCCGATAGGCGAGGCCGCGATTCAGTAATGTAGAAACGGCAAGTAGCGTGTAAAACCAGCCACGGGTCTGATCCATGCCTTCCGCTATATAGTCCGCGGGAAACTGCGCGCCGCTGTCTATCAATTTTTTATTCTCAAAAGGATAATGCCATTGCGCGTAAGGCATCGCTCCGGAATCAAACCAAACGTCCGCCACCTCTTTAATTCGCTTCATCTTTCCGCCGCACTCCGCGCATTTCAAAACCACCTCATCCACAAACGGGCGATGAATATCCAAATCGCCATCCTTGCTGAAGGGCCAGTTATTGTAGGTCACCTCATAATACTTACCGGTATCCGGGTAGGGTTCCTGGTCAACCGCTTCATTGCCAAGGCCATGGGTCGAAGCCGCCATCAGCCAGAGAGGGTCACCGTGTCCGACAATGAGGATGTTCTTACCAACATGCTGGGCATTAATCTCCTGCCAGAACTCCATCACACGCCGCTTCACTTCACTAAGAGTTTCTCCGCCCGGCGGCGCCTTAACAAATCTCTCCAATTGGTTAGCAAAAAAGCCGAGATATTTTTCTATTGAGCTTCCGTTGAGTGATCCGAAATTTATCTCAACCAGGCGCTTGTCGGTCTTTACCTCTGCGCCGACCGCTTTGGCGATGATTTTCGCGGTTTCCAGCGTTCGCTTAAAAGGTGAGGCGTAGATAAAATCAATTTTTTTCTTTTTCAATTCCTCACCGAGCTTCTCCGCTTGCGCTATTCCTTTTTCTGTCAGCCGGGATGAATTACTGTTCGTATCCGGACCGGAGATTACCTTATTAACGTTATGCTCTCCCTCGCAATGCCGGGCAATGAAATACCGGTTTTGATTGTAGGCGTATTTATTGAGATCGGCTAAAGAACCGGCAAATCTGCGATGTCCGTCGTTTTTCTCGCATTCCCAAATAGGTAAAGGGGTGCCCCAATAGCGGTTGCGGGCGATGGACCAGTCTTTAGGATCTTTCAGCCATTCTCCGAATCGTCCTTCTTTTATATGATCCGGTATCCAGTTAATCTTCTGATTCGCCGCCAGCATCTCCTTATTCAGCTTACTGATCTCTATAAACCAGGACTTTCTAGCGAAATAAATGAGCGGCGTGCTGCAGCGCCAACAGAATGGATATTCGTGCTCTATGATCCCTTTTGAATGAAGGATGTCACGCTTTTCAAGATCGGCAATTATATCGTCATCCGCCTGCTTAATAAACCTCCCTTTTCCGGGAACGTCGGCGGTCACCAGACCAGCGTCATCAATCGTAATCGGAATTGGCCCCTTGCCCGCGACCCGTAAATCGTCTTCGCCATATGCCGGCGCGATATGAACCATGCCCGTGCCGTCTTCCGTGGATACGAAATCTCCGGCGATTACTTCGTGCTTACCTTCATTTTTATAAATCGGTTCGTATTTAATGCCGAGCAGTTTTTTTCCGGATATCTTCTCTACCGCTTCCATCTCTACCCCGTCCAATTTTGGCGGCGGATTATACGACCAGACATGTTCATTTCCAACCTTGTATTTCGTATAGGTGAGCTGCGGATTTACCGCGACTGCGACATTCGCGGGGAGCGTCCAGGGCGTAGTCGTCCAAACCAAAAGATACTCCCCTTTTTTTATTTTAAACTTCACGTATACCGAAGGGTCCTTAGCAGGCCGGTAAGCTCCAGGCTGGCCAAGCTCGTGATTGGATAGCGGCGTCTGACACCGCGGACACCACGGCACAATCTTGTGCAGCTTATTTAGAAGCCCTCGTTTTTCAATTTCGCCGAATACCCACCAGAGGGATTCTATATATTTGTTGTCGTAGGTAATATATGGCTGATCAAAATCCAGCCAGAAGCCGATTCTTTCGGTTAATTTTTCCCATTCGCTTTTATAAGTCCATACGGAATCTTTCGCCTGGGTGTTAAATTCCGCGATACCGAATTTTTCTATCTCCTGTTTGTTCTTCAAGCCAAGCTTTTTCTCCACTTCTATCTCCACTGGCAGCCCATGCGTATCCCATCCCGCGCGACGGGACACGAAAAAACCTCGCATGGTCTTGTAGCGGCAAACAATATCCTTAAAAGCCCTGGCCAGCACGTGATGCAGACCCGGACGGCCGTTAGCGGTAGGCGGTCCTTCGTAAAATCGAAAGGGCTTGGCTTTTTTTCTCGCCTCCAGAGTTTTTTTGAAAATATCCGACTCCTTCCAGAACTTCAGCACTTTCTCCTCTATCTCGGGAAGATTAAATTGCTTTAGGTTGCGTAGCATATACCGAAATGGTAACCTTTTTTCAGTTATTTTGAAAAGGAGCTCGTGTGAAGACCGCCCTTTGTATCCTGGCGGTTTTGATAGGACCCGCCTCGGCTATCGCCCAGGAGGACTTCGATCTTTCCGGCGAAATCCGAGGTAAAACGTTCCTCACCAAGGATCAGCGCGCTAGCACGCTGAAAGATTACAGCGATTACAACGATTACGCGGTGGCCGAACTCGGAGCGCTTCTGAAAATGGACCTGCCGTTGGAACTCCGAGCGGAGGCTTACCCGTATTTCTGGGCCGCCCAGGAAGACGGACTGTCACACATTGGCTTGCGGGGAGAGCTGACCTCGGAAATACTGGGCAAAGACCTTTATTTCGGCTACGGCCACCACAGCTGGCATAATGCCGACGATGACGCGCCTCGTAATAAGGGGCGCGCCCAGGACTGGCTGTTCGCCGAATGGAACTTCTATGAAATCGGCGCCGATAGTAATCCGATTCTGAAGTTTTTCCTTCGCGGCCAGTACTTCGCGAACAATACTCAGCCGATTCAATACAAGAATCGCTATGACTATGACGACGATCCGGTCGCGCTCTGCGAATTCCGCTTCGGAATGAAATTTTCCGCGGAGCGGCTCAAGCTTGAAGCCTGGCCTTATATCCAGCTAAGCGAGGATCAGAGCCGTTATGGCCTTCGCGCTTTTGCCTCATACGATATTCTTTCCAATATAGCGGTCTTCTCCGACTATGAAGGATTTTCTTCCGGCGGAGAGCGAATTCACATCGCCGCCGTCGGACTGCTAGTTAGATTCAACTAATTAAAAACTTCCCTTTAAAGGGAAGTTTTATTTTCGCTCGATCTCCAAAGCTCTCGTGGCATTCGAATGCAAAAGCCAAACCAAAACTTACCGGTCAAAACAGAAGCGGCAAACGCGATAACAAAAACTAGCATCGTCCAAATAAATCCGACAGGTCCTAAAACAAGAATCACCCAACAGAGTATCTCGTTTCTAAAATTATGACGACCTTCGCCCTGCCGATATTCCGCAAGTAGCATGCCCTTCCAGAGACCGTAGGCGATAAATCCGAATAAGACCCATCCACCAATGGCGAAAATGGCATCTTTGTTTGCATCCAATGCTCATCTCTCCTTGAAAAAACTATTCTGATACTACTACATCTTCTCCGGCTTTGAAACGCCTAACAAATCCAAAACTTTCGCCAAAACTTCCCGCGTCGCGGCAACAAGACCAAGTCGGGCGGCCATTAAATCTTTGTCATCTACGATAACGCGCTCTTTTTCATAAAAATTATTCAATGCTCGAGCCACTTCCAGGGCGTAACGAGTAAGTCGGCTGACCTGGTAATCTCTCGCAGTCTGCCAAATCAGATCAGGCAGCTTCACAAGCTCACACATCAGCCTAAGCTCGCTCTCCGCTTTCAACACATCCCAATTTCCTTTTATTTTTTTCGCTCCGGACTTTTCAAGAATACTCCCACAACGCACGTAAGCGTATTGAGCGTAATAAACGGGATTTTCCTGCGATTTTTCTTTGGCGAGCGTGAGATCAAAATCCATATGCGTTTCCGGAGCATGCATTAAAAAGAAAAATCTCGTAGCGTCGGCACCCACCTCTTCTATTAGATCGTCCATCGTAATAAAATTTCCCGTTCGCTTGGACATTTTAACTTCCTGCCCGTTTTCCATAAGACGAACCAATTGAGTAATCACAATCTGCAATCGGGCGGGATCCACGCCAATCGCTTTCACGCCGCCCTTCAGGCGCGCGACATACCCGTGATGATCCGCTCCCCAAATATCAATGGCTTTATCAAACTTCCTTTTAATCAATTTATCGTAATGGTAAGCGGTATCGGCAAGAAAATAGGTCGGATTACCGTCGGACTTTACGAGTACACGATCTTTGTCGTCGGCGATGTCAGAAGTCTTGAGCCATTTTGCTCCGTCTTTTTCTTCAACCAAACCGCTCTTTTCCAGCAGACTTAAAACTTTTTTAATTTCTCCTTTTTTGTGAAGATTTTCATATTCGGAAAACCATACATCATATTTAATACCGGCTTTCTTCAGTGATCCCGTGATGCTTCCCAATAAAATCGCTGCCGCCATCCTGCCTACGCTCAAAGCGTCATTATTTTTAATCTTCTTCTCAAGCTCTTTCGCAAGATCTTTTACGTACCCTCCTTTATAATGCTCCTCCTTAGCTTCGGCTTTTCCAAGCGCCACAAGAACACTCTCCCCAAGCAAGCGCACCTGATTACCCGCGTCATTAATATAATATTCACGCGTCACTTTATGACCGGCCGCTTCCAATACATTAGCAAGCGCGTCGCCGAGAAAACCGCCGCGGCCGTTCGCCATAGTAAGCGGCCCGGTCGGATTCGCGGAAATAAACTCAAGGTTTATTTTTTGCGCCTTAGTTTTGAATTTTTTGAATTTCGCCGCCTCGGCAACGCCTTCCACTAATGCGTCGTGAGAAATCCAAAAATTTATAAATTTCCCTTTTACTTCATATTTCTCAAAAAGATCACCCCCGGCCTCAAAAATCTTTTTCGCCAAATCTTCCGGATTGCCCGGGATCTGAAAGGCAACGTTAGTGGAATAGTGCCCAAACTCCGGCTTATCCGAAGCCGTTAT
>CAYGEK010000003.1:6128-25540 GCA_964348885.1 uncultured Candidatus Saccharibacteria bacterium
CATATCGCCTCCAAAATGAACTGCTTTTGAATCTATAGGCCGTCTGACATATAGTCAATGTATGGAAGCGTATTCAGAAAACAGAAAAGCCTACTTCAATTACGATATCGTTGAGAACTTTGAGGCCGGGATAGAGCTCAAAGGCTTCGAGGTGAAGTCGGTAAAAACGGGCCGGGCAAATATCGCCGGCTGTTTCGCGACCGTTAAAGATAATCAGCTTTGGCTTACGGGCGCGAATATTCAGCCTTACCAGGCGAAAAATACCCCGGACGACTACGACCCGACCCGCTCCCGCCGCCTCCTTCTTAATAGAAAGGAGATCGCCTATCTAATCGGTAAGATGAAATCCGACCGCTTGACTTTAGTGCCACTTAAGTTGTATAATAAGGCTGGTAAGATTAAGGTTGAGCTCGGACTCGCCCGCGGAAAGAAACAGTTTGAGAAGCGGGAAACGACTAAAACGAGAGAGGTCAACCGAGAGATTCACCGAACCTTAAAAGGTTAAATATATGGGGGTGTACAGGCTTCGACAGAGCACCACTCCTCAATACTGCAAGTCGAGCTGCCGGAACTCGTTAAACTTCGGCAAACCCTAATAACTGCTAATCAAAAATTTGCGTTAGCCTACGCGTAATACCGTAAGCCATCGGCGATCTGACGCTTGATCGGATCATCACCGGTGTTATATCTCAAGCTCGTAACTGATTGGTCCGCTTCGTAGCAATCAGAAATTAAATCAAACGAAGCAAACCCCTAAACTTGTCGACTGTGTTGAGAAGCTGCCCTGTACGTCGGTTCGATTCCGGCCATCTCCACAATTTAAAAAGCCACTCTTAGGGGTGGCTTTTTAAATTCATGGGACGAATCGAACCTAGCCGCACCCCGTGTTGGAAGGATTCGGAAACCGGAAGGTGTCCGAGACGGGGGTCGGGGGTGCGGCGTAGTGTTCGACCAAGCGAAGCGAGGGCATTCCCCATCTCCACTACATATGAAAATACCCGCTTCTGCGGGGTATTTTCATATGCGGAAATGAGTCGGTAGCGAACAGTAGCCGCACCATCGCTTGTATTTTTTTGCCGCGTCAGCAATACTACAACCGGTTTTTTGAAGGAGGGCTTTTATGCTCAGTTGGGCGCTAGCGTTCTTCATCGTCGCGATCATCGCGGCCGTGTTCGGCTTCGGAGGCATGGCAGTAGGAGCCGCCGGAATTGCCAAGGTGCTTTTTTTTATGTTCCTAGTCGCCTTCGTGGTTTCTCTTCTCATGGGTGTCTTCACCGGAAAACGGCGCTCGCCATTCTAATAGCCTAATCCCCGCTTTCGCGGGGATTTTTATTTCTTTCTTTTCAGGCCGTATCTCCAAATAAACAAGAGCACGTCACGAATGCCGTGTAAAAACTTGAATGCGCCAAATTTGGGTTTTCCAAAAACCCTCGGCCGATGCGTTATCTCTATTTCTGATACTTTAAATCCAGCGCGGTAAACAGCGAGCGGAAACATCCGAAAATCATCCGGATAGAATTGTGTCTTTTCTAGAACGCTCCGACGGAAAGCTTTAAAGCCGCAGCTCTCGTCCTGAAATGGGGAACGTAGAAAGGTTCGTAAGAACCAGTTAAAGGCTCGGGAATAAATAATGGCCGATTTATTGCCAACACGACTCACCCGATGACCGTTGACCAGATCATAGCCGGAATCCAGCCCGGCGATAAACCGCGGTATCTCCGCGGGGCTATCCTGAAGATCCGCGTCAATAAAAACTATTTTTTCGCCACGAGACTCCTTAAGGCCCAACGCCAAAGCGCTTCCTTTGCCGAACGAAAGAGTGTTCCGGAAAAATTTTACCCTGGTGTCGGCTTCCGTCAGCCCTTGCGCCACCAGACCGCCCTGGTCATCCGAGCCGTCATCCACAAAAACAACCTCAAATTCCCCGGATTTTTCCAGAGCGTAAAGAAGATCTGCATAGAGCGTCTTCAGGCTTTCTTTTTCATTTTTAAACGGGACAATTATAGAGATCATTTGTTCATCTATATCAGGAATGGCTACCGGACCAGAATGCCAAATTATTATAGCATTCCTCGCCTAAACTTTGACTAGAAAAGCTTTATTTGATATATTAACAACTATCCAAAATCCACGAATAAACAACCAAATAACCGCTCCGGAAGTAATGGTAATAGCCGAGGACGGCCAGGCTCTGGGAAAGATGGACATTGCGTCCGCTTTAAAACTTGCCAAAGAGAAAAAACTGGACCTGATAGAGATAGCGGCCTCCGCGAAACCGCCGGTTACCCGCCTGATGAGCTATGATAAATTCCGCTACCAGCAGGAGAAAAAGCTGAAAAAGCAGAAGGCTCTTCAGAAAGGAAGCGAGATGAAGCAAGTTCAAATCAGTATTCGGGAAGCCGCTCATGATTTGAAAATGAAGGCGGATAGGGTGAACAAATTCATGGACGACGGTAGCCAGGTTGAAATCGTAATGACCTTGAGGGGACGAGAGAAGGCCAATAAGGACTTCGCCAGGGAAAAGCTGAATGATTTTATGAAAATCATCAATCCCGAGCATCGTGTTATTATGGAACCTAGGGTTGGCGGATACGGAATAACGTTACACGTAACAAAAAAATAAAATGGGAACAAAATCTAGCGTAAAAGATAGAATCAGAGTTACTAAAAACGGCAAGCTCATGCGCCGCAATATGGGCTTAGGTCATTTTCGTTCCAAAAAGAGCGGCAAGGAGATGGGCCGGAAGGGCGACCGGAGCGTTTCAAAGCCGGATGCCAAAATGTTCGTAAAAAAATACGGCGTATCATTTTAAATAAAAAACCATGACAAGAGTTAAACGAGGCGTAGTTGCCCATAAAAAGAGAAAGGCGATCCTGAAATACACCAAAGGCTTCCGCTGGGGACGTAAAGCGAAAGAAGCTTTGGCGAAAGAAGCTTTGTTGCACGCCTGGGAGCACTCCTTCCGCGGACGCAAGGAGAAAAAGCGTAATTTCCGGACACTCTGGAACGTTAAGATCAACGCCATGAGCCGAGCTTCGGGAATCAAGTACAGTCAGCTGATTCCGGCCTTGAAAAAGAAAGGTATCAGATTGGACAGGAAGTCATTGGCTATTCTTGCCGAAACCGAGCCGAAAGTCTTTGAGAAGGTAGTAGCGGCAGTGAAATAACAAAATCCCCGGCCTAGGCCGGGGATTTTGTTTATATGGCGCCTTCCTTTTGCAGAAGCGCTTTCTTTTTAGCTGATCCCCAGGCGTAGCCGCCGACGGACCCGTCGGAGCGAATTACCCTATGGCACGGCACGGCCGCGATATTAGTATTTTTATTTAAGATATTACCGACCGCCCGATAAGCTCGGGGGCTTCCGGCCAACTTAGCGACTTGCCGGTACGTGAGGAACTTTCCTTTCGGTATTTTTGACACGACTCGGTATACCTTTTCTGAGAAAGTCATAGGCAGTAGTCAGGATGCGGACATTTTCCGGATATTTAGCGAGGACCTTTTTCGCGTCGGCAAAAGTAAACCAGGCATAGCCTTCATGCTCGTCGGAAACAGTAACCGTGGGCTGCTTCGTTTCCGCCAAATACAAGATAACTATCTTGAATACCCGTCCCGGCCCTTTGCCAAAGCTGAACCGCTCATAGGCTTTGAAGTTTTCGCTGATCCGCAACTCGGATTGCTTCAGTCCTGTTTCCTCCTGAACTTCCCGGAAAGCGGCCTGCCAGCTCCTTTCGGAAGCCTCCAGCTTTCCTTTCGGAAAATTCCAATAGCCGTGATTCCTGTAAAGCAATAAAAACTTAACCCCGTCGCGGGTTTTCCTAAAAATGATGATTCCGGCTGAAATGATTTTACGCATTTAAATCGGCTTAACTATCCTCCCTACTCTATACTTTTTTGAACTTTTTTTCTACGGCGCCACAAAATATACCCGGCTACCCCTATGAGGATGGCGACGAACAAAAGCCACTGGTAACGCTCGATAAACGAGGCTACGACCTGCCATTTTTGGCCTAAGAAATGGCCAATGGTAATATAACCGCCGGTCCAAAGCAGCGCCGGTATGACAACCATCGGAAGAAAAACGCGATACGGTATATTTAAAATTCCCGCCGCCACCGAAACGTAACCGCGTATATAAGGCATCATTCTGCCCAAGAAAATCCCCCATTTACCTCGGCGCAATATTGATTCTTTTATCCTTTCAAGCTTCTCATCAACCCCCTTCCACTTAGAGACCCTCTCCATGATGTAGTGCTCAAAGAAATAAAAGACCGTGAAGAGTAGTGTCGTACCCAATACATCGGCAACAATGGCAATTAAAAGGGTCAGCCAGAAATTCAACGACCCGATCACCGTCAACGCTCCGGCGAAAAGCAGCACAAGCTCGTTCGGTACGGGATTCGGAACGCCTATCTCCTGAAGAAATACAAGAAGAAATATGGCCCAATAACCGTACTCATTAACGAAGCCGAGTAGGGCGTCCATTGCTTATTTCTGGTGGTGAATCCGCTCCGGATAAATATTACCCTCCTTCCTGGCTCCAAAAATAGAATTTCGCATTGTCAGTAGTAATACCGAGCTGAAAATTGTGACCGCGCCGGATCCCATAAAAAGCACCCTGAATCCGAAGGTTTCTACGATATATCCGCCAAGGGCCGCAGCGATGGCGGTAGACATACCTACCGCGAAAACACTTTCCAAACTCCACTCAAAGCTAATCCGCCACTTGTCCACGTGCCGAGTAAAAATTGAATACCAAGCCGGGACCGCCCAGGCCATGGATAGTCCGTAAAATGCGTTAACGATATAAAGATGCCAGGGCTCGGAAACAAATAAATACGCGATTGGAACGAGACCGCTGAAGAAGTAGCCTAAAACCATCGCCCAATAATCATCCCTCTCACCATCCGTACGGTCCAGAAATCTGGCGATTGGAAGCTGAACTATAGATTTTACAACCCAAAATACGGCAACCGCGAATCCTGCAACTGTCGCGCTACCGTTATTAATGTGATTAGTAATAAAAATGGCAAATACCGGACCGAATAAGGCGAACGCCGAGTTATAAAAAAAGTCCGCGACTACGATAGTTCTAATTACCTTATTGATATTTTTAAACATGATTGAAAATGAATTTTTTTCCTTTCAAATCCACATTGATAGATCCTCCTCTGGCCACTTCTCCTTTCAAAATTATTTCCGCCAACGGTCCGCGTAATTTTTCAGAAATCACTCCCCGTAACGGCCTGGCTCCAAAAACCGGATCAAATCCAAGGCGGGCTATCTCCTTAATGGCGCTCTCATTGAATTGTATATCAACTCCCTGGTTTTCTCTAAGGGTAGCAGCTAGCTCCCGCAGCTGGATGCTGGCGATGGCCAAAATATCCTCGGCCGAAAGCGGTTTGAAGACGACGATTCCGGAAAAACGATTGAGCAGCTCGGGCTTAAAATAGTTAACGAGCTTTTTCTTAATCTGTTCCGACAAATCCGACCCGCTTGCGCCGTTCTCTATACGCTCTTTGATGAATTCAGAATTGGCGTTGCTAGTGGCGATGATAATCGTATTTTGGAAGTCTACTGCCCGACCGGATTCATCGGACAACCTTCCGTCGTCCAAAACCTGCAGAAAAATGTTCAGGATATCCGGATGCGCCTTCTCAAACTCATCCAAGAGCACAAGACTGTACGGCTTTTGCCGGATAGCTTCGGTTAAATTATCCAAGAGGCGGCCTACCGTGGATTTATCCTGATATTCAGACATATCAAATCTGACCATCATCTCGGAAGATCCGAACTGGATTTTCGCCAAGATTTTAGAAAGTTCTGTTTTGCCGACACCGGTCGGACCGACAAACAAAAATCCGGCTATAGGGCCGCCTTTACGGGAAAGACCGCTGCGATACTCTCGTAAAGCCCTGGCGACCGCCGATACTGCCTCCTCTTGGTCAATCAAACGCTCATGAATAACCGCCTCCAAATTAAGTAACTGCTCCGCCTCTTTCTTTCCGGCTTTATGAATAGGAACATTTACTCTTTTTTCCGCGACTGCTACGACATCGTCGCCGGTCAGTATTTTACGCCGTTTTTCCATTATATCCGCGAGAGCTTCTTTTAAGAGGTCCTCCGCGCTGGCCGGTAATAATTTTTGCCTAAAATATTTATGCGCCAGTGAGACCGCCTGTTTCACCGCGGAAAAGCTGATGATTACCCGGTACTGCCTCTCCAGAATCAGGCTTTCATAAACAAGAAACTGCGTCGCCTCCATTTCGGAAAGCTCCTGAACCTTAATCTGCTCGAACGCGCCGGAAAAATCTGCGCGTGGCTCAATAAGAGTCTTGTACTCCTGCGGAGAAGTCGCGCCGATTACCGAAAAAGCCCCGGCTTTCATCATGGGGACGAAGACGTCCGCGACGGAAACTCCCTGGCCGGAGGCGGTCTTCAATAAATTATGGATATCGGGAATATAGAGAATCAGATTACCGGCCCCGACTATTTCAGCGACTACTTTCTGAACTCTGGCCTGAAGCTCGCCTTGCGACGCCGCGCCGGCAATCAGACTTCCTATCTCCAACTGGACCAACCTTCTATCAAATAACGGTGGCGGCACGCGATCCTTGCTGATCTCAAAGGCAAGATGCTCCACCAGCGCCGACTTACCAGAACCGGCATCGCCGATCAACATTACATTCGGACGGCCGGCACGAGCCAGAACGTCTTCAAGGCGGTCGTACTCCTGGGCATGGCCGACCAGAAATCCGACCTTATCCATGCGGGCAAAGTCGGTCAGATCCCTGGAGAACTGATCCAGAAACGGAGTCGGGCGGGCCGTCCAAGCTCTGTTCATTATCCGATGCCGCTTCTTATGAGACGCGCTAAAAAATCCGGAAAGACTTCGGACCGGACCGGCACCGAAGAGAAGGGCACTCTGAAGATCACCGGCGCTAATATCAAAAATTTTAAAAAGCCGATTTACGCTTTCATCCTCGGTCAGGGCCAGGGCGGAAAAAAGGTCTTTAGGGTCTATTTGCGGATCATTAGTCCGCCAAGCCTCTTCTATAGCCCGTACCGTAAGCCTCTCCACCTGCACGAGCAGCTGATCCTTGGACAATCCGTTCCGCCCGGAATCGGCGAATATTTTTTCTATCTGGCGGGTCATATCCGTAGGACGGATATCCATTCGTATCAGACCCTCGCGAACATCACGTCGGTTCAATAATCTCTGCGCGCAATAAAGATAAACGGACCCTCCGCCAAATAGAGCGCGGTCAAATGCCCACTCCAAGACCCCACGGCTGGATGGCGACAGATAGGCAGCGGCGTTCACTCGGCCGGCCGGTAATTTTAAAATACTTTTTTCAGAACGCCGGAAATGAATGGCCCGATCAGCGAGAAAAAGCGCGATCAGGGCACCTATGGCTCGCAGCAACCTCAGATCTCCAGATAAAAAGATTACGACGCCTACGACTAAAAAAGCATAAGCCGCATACGAAACCAGACGCACAAAAATCCGGCCTCCCAGACTCATGCGCAATCGCTGATCATCAAAATAAAATTCTCGGTCTTTAATAGTCATATTAACCATGGCTAAACCCCTTATAAATAATAAAAATAGGAATAGCGGCCCAAATCAAATAAAGGGCGATAGCGATAGCTAAAAAGAAAAGATGAACCAAGCCGCCAACCAGCAAACGCCCGGTCCTTAAGAAAAAGCCTAAAATGTAACCGATGATGGAGTAGTCCTGGTATAAAGGCTTGAGCCAATACCGAAAGGTGATTCGAACGGCAAAAATTCTATCCAAGCTCTCCAAAAAATTGAAAGTATTTCTGGCAAACCAGATAAATCCGCCGACATACCAGTTTCGGATAAAATCATAAATACGGTAGAAAAATCTGTTCAATAGGAAGACCAGAGAGAAGGACATACCTATATTATAGGCTCTAAATCGAGCTATACCAACTGATAATCAGTGCGCTCGCGTGGAATTGAACCACGACCTCATCCTTCGGAGGGATGCGTTATATCCGTTTAACTACGAGCGCCTTCGCTACTTGCCCTATTTAACCCTATTACCAAGCCTATGGTCAACCAAAGCATTAGCTGTCCGGACTGGGAAGTCCAAAGAAAATGATCGGTCATTCCAATCAAGAGAAGCGCTCCGAGCGTAAGGCTAGCCGAATCTGCGGAAATTATTCGAAAGATAAAAAGAAGGAACATCAGCGCTCCGACGATTCCGATTTCTGTCGCCATCAGAAGATATAAATTATGAATAGGCTGCTTTTGCCAATCATCGGTCATTCCGCGACTCTCATAAAACCCCTGTTTATCGGCAAACAAAACCTGATTACCGATGCCGACGCCAAGAGGCCTCGCGGTAATTATTTCTAGTCCTATATCGTTATAAACCGCGCGCTGGGTTAAGGCCGGTTCGCCGGGCACTATCTTCGCCCGAGTAACAACGTGTTCAGAAAAACCGATAAACAACGATAAACCGATGGCCAACATGAGAATCGCCAGCCGGATACTTTGCCGGAAATTTATTTTCGTAACCACGCCGACGATTATGACGGCTGCGGCTAAAAGAGTCGCGACCAACCAAGATGACCGGGAAAAAGACAGAAGTAATCCTAATGAAGTCACAAATATCCCGACGCCAAGAGTTAAATCACTTAATAAATTACGCCAAGACGACCACGGCTTCCACTCCGAAGCCCGATTCAGCCACAAATAAACCAGCGCCGCAAAGCCGATCACCAAGAAGGCGGCGAGAATGTTCGGATGTGGGAAGGTTCCATAAGCGCGGATCAGTTTCGCTCCTCCGATCACTACCTTAGCGACCCCATCCGCGGTTGGACTGATTAGCGGTTCGCCAAAAAAACCGAGCCCGAGACTTCCCTGCTTCAAAAATTGCATAAACCCAAGGGTCGCTTGAATTGCAGCGGAAAAACCTAGGACTCGGGCGACGCCTCTCATATTCACCTCTCCGGTTCTTAGGCAATTCGCAGCGGCCAAAGATACGAAGACTAACAAGACAAGCCGGAAAAAATTATAAATTGCCGGCTGAATGGGCGAAGCGAAAAGCGAGGAAAGCGCCGCAAAAAATACGAAAAGAAATAAAAACTTGGGCTTTCTCCAAAATATTCCCCTAAACTTAAAATAAGAGGCAGCTAAAAACAGGATCATTAAAATATCCGTAGCGTAAACTAATTGGCCGGAGTAAAAACTGCGAATGCCCAGCGGGATCGCGACCAATAATCCGTAAAAGAAAAGACTAAGAAAACTCAATGGTAATCTCGGCAACATCGCTTGGCTCCGGAGCGAAGTGGGTACGCGACTTTGTCGCCCGCAGTGACTCCTTAATATGATGCGCCAGTTTATTGGCCATCTCATTCTCGGTAGTAGTAATCACCCAATTGCCTCCGTCTTTTTTTATCTCCACAAGTCTGTCCATCGGATCTCTCTCAAAAGCTCTTTTAGAAAATCCCCTCACTAAACCCTCAAGCTCTGCTTGATATTTTTCCGGCAGATTTTTAATTATAATCCTGCCCTCGTATTGATGATTCTTGATCATCGCGCAAGCGGGGCAAGTAGAGAAAGACACGGGGGTATTACGCTTATCGCCGACATTAATCTTCTCAAGTCCATGCGTCCAGCGCTTTTTGAAATAAGCGGCGCCGCAATCGTTGCAAATAACAATTCCTTTATGGGCGGCGAACTCCTGCTCGTCATTCTTGCGGCGAGGATGCTTCATGCCGCTTGTGTTCATATTTCTCATAAAGTAATTATCTCATACAGTAGGGCTGAGGTAAAAAGAATAAATACGGCTATCTTACCTAAGCCCCATCGCTTCCCGGTCGCCCGCCGCCAGATAGCCATAATCAAAATGGTTTCAGCCGCCAAAAGAAGACCGCCGACAAAAGAAATTAGTTCAATAAAATTTGAAAATCCGGACAGGTAAAGCACGATTGGCCCAAAAATGACGATCAGGAATCTTGTCCAAATCGACAACTTGGCGTCAACCTCAAGGCTTTTATACACGTCAAAGCCGACGGTAATATAAGAGCTGATTAAGGAAAGGAGTCCGATCAATCCGACGGCTATCAGAAAAATGGCGGGCGCCGTTCCGACCAGTCCGCCGACCGCGTCCGGAGTGACGGACACGGAAAGCGACATTATGCCGAAAATAAACAACGCGTAGACCACCGCCGGCAATAGAGTACCGACTAAAATGGCTTTTTTATAATTACCGCCGAGCTTCAGCACGTCTGGGATTGCTTGGCGGCCGGATAAAGAAAATAAAACCGGCCCCAGCGGAAGCAATATTAGCGGCAAATTAAAAATTACGGGATTAGTGAAAACCTTGCCTATATTGGGCAGGCCCAGAGCGAAGATGCCGAGAATAATAGCTACGATGCCGCCGGTGACGAGAGTTTCCAGAAATGCGATCTTCCGCAGACCAAGAAATATGGACGCGGATCCAAGCGCCCAAAAAATAACCAACTTATGGAATGCCGCGCCGCCCGGAAAAATCAGCTCGGCAAAACTTACCGAAAGAATCAGATAGATTGTCAGTACGAAAACGGCTTGCGCTATGGAGCTGACCGCCGCCAACACCGAGCCCAACTTTCCGTAATAAATTCCCGCGAATCCCAATAAGCGATGCTCGCCCACAGGACTATTCGCGATAATGTCCGCGTACATATTATAAACAACCACAAAGGCCGCCGCGCTAACCGCTAGATAAAAGAATCCCGCTAGAAGACCGGCGGATTTGAAAATAAAGGGCAGAGAAAAAACTCCGGCTCCGATGATGGTGCCGGATAAAATACCGACCTTCAGAATAAACTCCCGGTATTTATTCACCGTCTTCGTCATCATGGGCAGCCAGACGGCCCAACCGCTTGATGATTTTATGCTCTAAGATCCAAAGAAAGACGAGGATAAAAATCGTAACAATCGCGGAAAAAATCGCGATGGTGTAAAAGCGATAGCCGACCGCCATGCCGATAGCCGCGGATACCCATAAACCTGCCGCGGTAGTAAGGCCCTTAACCTGCGACTTGGTAAAAATAATAGATCCGGCGCCGATAAAGCCGATGCCGACGACGATCTGCGAAGCGATGCGGGACGGATCAAATCCTTGGCTGAATCCTAGATTGCTTTGGGAAAGAATGGTGAAAAGAGCGGCGCCCATCGCCACTAAAGCGAAGGTTCGCATACCGGCAGTTTTTTTCGCAAGCTCTCTTTCCACGCCAATTAAAGCTCCGAGCATAGTGGCAAGTCCAATCTGCCCGAAGATCTCCAAGTTATGAGACGTTAATATTTGTTCCCACATTTATTTTTTTATTTCAAAAACTTCGTCACCATCGCGCACCTTATCCTCCATCTTAATGCCGACCTCCTGGCCTTTTTTCGCGATTGTAATTTCTTTATGATCGTATTGCATAGATTTTATTTTTTGAGAAAAATCGGTGGTCGCGCCTTTAATCTCTACCTCAATCCCAACTTTCACCGGTTTGTTAAACTTTAAAATCCCCACTTCTATCTCGCCGTAATAATGCGTAACATGTCCGATGGGCTTCTGTTTTTTTAGGACGACTACTTTTTTAGCCGCTTTTTTCACTATCTTTTTCTTTATGATTTTCTTGGGTTTCTTCATATATCTATTATATCAAGAATTACTATTTAAATTAGTCTTATCTTTTTCTATTAAAGCGACAACCTTTTCCAGAAGTTTTTTGGGGTCGGAATCAAACACGACCTTGCCCGGTCCGCGGTGAGCCTTATCCATTATATCTTTTAATTCATCGGCCATACCGCCAGTGCCGGTCAGAACGCCCATCGGCTTTTGGTCCTCAAAAGCGATTGTAAACTCATTCAGCGTGCCCATCCGACCGCAGATGGTGATTACCGCGTCCGCTGATCGAGTCAGTAACAGATTGCGCCCGGAATAATCGAAACCGGTATAGATAATCAGATCCTGATAATCAGTCGGTAAACGATAGCTTTTAATATGGGCCGCCTCGGAAGATGCCGGGGACAAACCGATTACGATTCCGCCGGCTTCCTTGGCTCCTTTACAGGACCAGTAAGGGATTCCGCTTGTAGCTCCCGTAACCAGCACCATCCCCGCTTCCGCTATATAACGACCGATCTGCTCCGCTTTTTCCAGGGCATCAATAGCGCAATGACCGGTTTCCGCCGCTCCTGAAATAGCTATTTTATACTTCAGATGTTTGCGCGAATTAAGGTTTCCAATCTTTTTCGTCATGAATTTATTTTACCACAGCTGACCAATCAAGCTTATAGCTCAACGGATTGCTTTAGTCCCGCCGGCTCAGCGTGAACCGCCAGCTCATCTTTAATTTTTTGCGCTAGAGCTTTAGCCTGATCTAGTTCTCCATGCACCAAAAAAATCTTTTTTATGTTCATGCGGACTGGTTTAATCCAGGATAAAAGTTGCGGCTGGTCGGCATGCGCGGAAAAAGCCCTGGCGACCATGACCCGGCAACGCACCGAAATAACTTCACCGAACATCTTCACTGTCTTCGCGCCGTCTATAATCTGACGCCCTAGTGATCCATCCGCCTGATAACCAACTATCAAAAGAATACTGTTCGGGTCGGAAAGATAACGTCGCTCATGGTGTAAAATTCTTCCGGCATTGGACATTCCCGCTCCGGCGATAATCACTTTCGGAGCTGGCACGTCATTAATCGCTTTTGATTCCTCCGCGGTCATAGTCATTTTTAACCCCGGAAAATTAAAGATGGCGTCTCCTTTTTTAATCAATAATTTGGCTTCTTTATCAAAATGCTGTGAATATTTTTTATAAACTTCCGTAAGTTTTATAGCCAATGGACTATCTATGAATATCGGTACCCGGGGAATGCGGCCGTTCTCAGCCAGCTCATTGAGGTCAAATAAAAGCTCCTGCGTACGCTCCATCGCGAAAGCGGGAATCATCAGCACGCCTTTGTTTCTTACAGCGTCCTCAATAGCATCCTCCAATATTTCCTTTCGCATCTCCTTTGGCTCGTGAGTCCGATCGCCATAAGTAGCTTCCATCACGCAATAATCCACGCCCTCGGGCATCTCTTCGCGCTTTCCGATAATCGGCGCCGGAGAATTACCTAGGTCGCCGGAAAAAATAATTTTCTTTCCTTCAGCTTCAACGAGAATAAAGGATGACCCGAGAATATGACCCGCGTTATAAAATGTAACTTTAACATCCCCGATTGGAATCACTTGGTGATATTCCACTCCGTGCCAATGCGTCATCAGCTCTTCTACTTCTCTTACGCCGTAAAGATACGGTTTTTTAAACTGTTCCGCCTCCTGGATTAAGATATGCTCGGAATCCAGTAGTAGCAGGTTCGCAAAGTCCTTAGCCGGAAGAGTTGAATAAACTTTTCCCCGAAATCCGTCTTTATATAGTTTCGGCAGAAGGCCGATATGATCCATATGCGGATGCGTAACTAATACATTCGTAATTTCTTTCGGATTATACGGAAAGGGATCAAAATTGTGACGCTCAGAAAAATTACTGCCTTGATTCAGCCCACAATCTATAAGAATTTTGTGATTACCGATTTCTAATAGAAAATTGGATCCGGTCACCTGTCCCGCCGCGCCGTAGAATGTAAGCTTCATCGGACTTATTGTATCACGTTATTTCTTCAGAATCTCCCTCGCTACCTCCCGTTCATTCCAAGGCAACTTCCCTCCTTTGGCGGTCCGGATCCAGTCCTCGCTCCCCTTACCCGTCAGCACCACCACGTCCCCTTTTTTCGCGAGCGAGATGGCCTTTTTAATCGCTTCACGGCGATCCAATATCTCGTGCACATTGGCATGAGAAAAATTAGCATTGGAAATCCCAGCCTTTATCTCTTGCATAACCTGATAAGGATCTTCGTCAAAAGGATCTTCGTTAGTCAAAATTATCTCCCGACAATGCTCGCTGGCAATCTTGCCCATCACCGGCCGCTTCCATTTATCACGGCCACCCCCGGCGGCGCCCAGAACACAAACAATCTTTTTATTCACAGACTGCTTTTTGCCGTCCAGGACGGCGGCATAAATCTTAGCAAGACTATCCGGAGTGTGGGCGTAGTCAATGACAACCGCGAACGGCTCCTTCTGAATATATTCCATACGCCCCGGCACGCCTTGAAAAGCCTTGAAGGTCTTTCTAATAAGCGGCCACTCCACGCCGAACTGCCGGGCGACGGCGTTGGCGGCAGCGGCATTCTCCAGATTAAAATTACCGAACAGCCAATCGCCGATTGATTCCTTTCCTTGATTCAACTCCTTCTCTATAAACTGCTCACGGCTGAAATAAACGATATTACCGTAACCGCTGACAGCGTCGGCAAAATAGCGGTGCGCCTGATCACCTTCGTTGATAAAAAAGGTTTTTCTTTTTTTGGAATATTTAGCTATGTATTCAAAAAAACTTACTTTAGAATTGCGGTAGTTTTCAAACGAGCCGTGCGCTTCTATATGCTCCGGCCGCAGATTGGTCACCAAAGCCGCGTCCCACTGAATAAACCGATGCCGGTGCTGAAGAATTCCCTGCGAGGTCACTTCCACGATCGCGTACTCGCAACCGGAATTAACCGCGCGCCGTAAAAAATGCTGTAGAAAAAATCGCCCGGGCATCGTCATTCCGGAGACGTTCTTCTCAACCTCCCCGGCAATCTTGAAGCGGACCGAGGAGCAGAGCGCCGTTTTTTTACCTGCAGCCTCAAGAACAGAGTTGAGTAACTCCACTGTAGTGGACTTTCCTTTGGTGCCGGTCACGCCTATTACGGTAATCTTTCTTGAAGGCGAGCGGTAAAAGAGATCGGCAGCCAGAGCTAGTAAATAATGGTAGATGTTCTTCAGCTTACGCATGCGGTCTTAAGCTTTGGTTTTTTTGAGCGCCTCGCGCAGGCGGTCTTTAAAGCCTTGGATATCCGGACTAATCTTGGCGATGGCCGCTTTAGCCTGCGGACGGCTGTAGCCAAGGCTGGTGAGTGTCTCTTCTAATTCCATATCGGACTCCATCTGGTTAAGCGAGTTGGTTGAAGAAGTATTTTCAATTGAAAGCTTGCCCCGCAAGTCCATGATTACCCGCTCGGCTGTTTTTTTACCGATACCGGAAGCTTTTGTAAGTAATTCGGTCTTCCCTTCGTTGATTGCCGCTCCCAACTGATCCACCGGCGCCACTCCCATTACCGCCAGAGCGGTTTTCGGACCGACTCCGTTAACTGTGTTTAATTTTTCAAAAAGATAGAGTTCCTCTTCATTAAGGAAACCAAACAGCTCGAATGGGGCGTTTTCTCTGCTGTGGAGCGAACAGAAAAGCTTGATAGTCTCATTATTTTGTGGTAAACTTTGGGCGGCTCGTTGGGAAAGAAGCACTTTAAACCCGATGCCACCGGTCTCTAAAATGACAAAATTATCCTTTCTTCCGGCTATTTTACCTATAAGGTTATAGATCATTTTCTTATTTCTATTATACATCTATGTTCAAGCTAATATCTAACTTTTCGCCACGGGGCGACCAGCCGCAAGCGATAGAGAAGCTGGTCGCAGGACTTGAAGCCGGTCATAAAGACCAGGTGCTTTTGGGCGTAACCGGCTCGGGCAAGACCTTCACCATGGCTTCGGTCATAGAAAAAACCGGTTTACCGACATTAATCATCTCTCCGAATAAAACCCTCGCGGCTCAACTGTATCAAGAGTTCCGACAATTCTTCCCGAAAAACTCCGTTCATTATTTTGTCTCCTATTACGACTACTATCAGCCGGAAGCTTACATTCCGCAGACCAAGACTTATATACAAAAAGATTCCCGAATCAACGAAGAAATTGATAAGCTGCGCCACGCGGCCATTCAATCGGTTTTGAGTAAAAAAGATTCTATCGTAATCGCCTCTGTGTCCTGCATCTACGGCGTCGGCGATCCGAACGAATACCAGCGCGCCCGTTTGGATTTGAAAGACGGACAATCTGTTTCGGTAAAAGACCTGGAAAGAAGCCTGGCCTTCCTTCAGTACGAACGCGTCGGACGAAAGCCGAATCTGGGCCAATACGAGCTTTTAAAAACCGGCCTGGAGATTCATCTGGTCACGGGCGAGATTATTCATATTGAATTTAACGGAAAAAAAATAAAATTCATCAAGCAGTTTGATCCTAAAACCAAAGAGGGCTCCGCGTTGAAATCCATCCGAATCTATCCGGCAAAATTCTGGGTTACTCCGAAGGAGAAGATGAAGTTGTCCTTGAAAAATATCCGGACCGAACTTGATGAACGCGTAGAGCAGTTGCAGTCCGCAAATAAATTTGAAGAAGGAGAGCGCCTGGAAAAGCGCGTCCTTTTTGATCTGGAAATGCTTTCTAAAAAAGGTTATGTGAACGGCATAGAAAACTATTCAAGACACTTGAGCTTCCGTGAGCCTGGTGAACCGCCGATGACCCTTTTGGACTACTTCCCGAAGCCATTCCTTTTATTTATCGATGAGTCACACATTACAATCCCGCAAATACAAGCGATGGAGCGCGGCGACCGCGCCCGCAAAGGCACGCTGGTAAATTACGGCTTCCGGTTGCCTTCCGCCTTGGATAACCGCCCTTTAAAATTCCCGGAATTCCTGGGGCGGGTCGGGCAAAAGATTCACGTGTCCGCGACGCCGGGGCTTTATGAGATAGAACAGGCGCAGCAAGTTGTGGAGCAGGTTGTTCGACCGACCGGCATACTGGATCCGCAAATTGAGATTAAGCCGGCCAAAGATCAAGTGAAGGACCTGTTGATTGAAATTAAAAAGCGCATCGCCAACAACCAGCGCGTGCTCGCGCTAACCCTGACCAAGCGCTCGGCCGAAGATTTGACCGAATATCTGCTGGAACACAATATCAAAACTAAATATCTTCACTCGGACATTAAAACTCTGGAGCGTCCGGAAATTTTAAGCGCGCTCCGCAGAGGTGAAATTGACGTAGTTGTCGGCATTAACTTATTGCGCGAAGGTTTAGATTTGCCTGAAGTTGGACTGGTGGCGATTCTAGACGCCGATCGGGAAGGATTCTTACGCAATTACCGCGGCTTGATTCAGATGGCCGGCCGGGCCGCCCGCTCCATTCACGGCAAAGTTATTTTGTATGCCGATCTGCTGACCGATTCAATTAAAAAAACTCTTTCCGAAACCTTGCGTCGCCGCAAGATTCAAACTGCTTTTAATAAAAAAATAGGCATGGTGCCTACGGCGCACAACAAGCCTATTCATGACGGTAAAATTTTAGCCGAGCAGGTTTCTGATCTGGTTTAGGAGTAGATAACGCACGCGTACCGAAAGCGAATTCTTCTGACCTTTCTGCGCCATTTGGAATTGGGCCGATTCCGATACGACTTTCGCAAGCAAGTCCTCCTAATACTCTAAGCGGATTCTAAGAAAATCGTTATTGTTTGTCAATTAAAAAGCCCCCGATATTCATCGGGGGCTTCACTTCTACTACTGCTGCTGATCGACCGGCTCGGGCTTCGACGCCTTGAGCGCCTGCGCGGCGAGCTCGCTGATCCGCCCGCCGTCCCGGTGCGCCGCGATGCGCCGGAGGACATCCTCCGCGCCGCACAGCTGGGCGTGGTCGCGGGCCGCCGCGGCGCCGTTGGACTTGAGCATCCGCCGGAGCTTCCGCTCCATCACCTCGGTCTGGTGGTCCCAGCTCTGATAGCGCTCGGCTTTGAACCGATTCCGCCCCGCCTTGGAGCCCTTCGCGTCCTTCGACTTCTTCTGCTGACCGGCCATAAACGCGCTCTCCTTTCCTGACCAACCGCTCATCCATCAAACTTCTGAGGACAAGTATAGATTATTTTGATTGTTTTGTCAACTAAGAGTAGCATTAAGTAATGTTCCGCGGATTAAGCACTAAAAGAGATCATCTGCTGGTCTCTATCATCGGCTCCATATTCGGGCTGTTCTGCCTGCCGATTCTCGGGAATATCGCCCCATCCTGGTGGAAGCTGACCTTTGCCAGCGGACCTTCGCTGATTGTCGGATTTTCAATTTTTGCCAATCTAGCCCTTTGGCTGGCCGGCTTAATCGGTAAAAAATACCCGGGAATTTTTCAATTCGCCAAATACGCCGCCACCGGAGCGATGAACTCTTTCACTGATATCGGCATCTTGAATCTGCTCAGCCTGATTTTTCAAGTCTTCTCCGGGCCGTTAATAATTCTTTTCAACACTTTCGCTTTTTCAGTCGCCGTTACCAATTCCTATTTCTGGAACAACCTCTGGGTCTTCCGTATAGAAGGTAAATCTTTAAGCCTTCGTGAATTTTTTAAATTTCTATCGGTGACTGTCAGCGGTTTGGTTATTAATACCGTTGTAGTTTATATACTTACCACCTTTATAGAAGCGCCCGGATCAATCTCGCCTCAATTATGGGAGAACATCGCCAAGTTGGTGGCCGTGCCCTCTTCCGTTGTCTGGAACTTTATTGGATATAAGCTTTTTGTATTCAAGCGGCCGGTGGCTTGATTATTTTTTTGTTTTAATCTATTATATTCGGTATGCCAATCACAGCTTCAGCTAAAAAAGCTCTCCGCCAAAGCATTGTCCGTCGGGAGCGGAATGTTTCAAAAAAGAAGACCCTTAAAGAGGTGGTGAAAGCTTTTAAAAAAGCTCCGTCCGCCGAAGCGCTCGCCAAAGTATTCCAGACCTTGGATAAGTCGGCGAAAGCCGGGATCATCAAGAAGAACACCGCTTCCCGCTTGAAGGGACGCTTAAGCGCCTCCTTCGCCAAGAGCCAGAGCAAATAAGACTTCCGGGTAGTCGGTTTTCCCGGACTTAATGGCCGCATCATAGTCGGCCATTTTTGTTTTCAGATCCGCTCCCGCCCTGCTCGCCACAAAATTGAAGATCGCGGCCGGGTCGTTGTCCAACAGCAGACGCTCCAACGCCGGCAGTTTAACAGAAATTAAACTTGCTCCTTGGAGAGCCGTGGCTAGCGCAAAAAAGTTATTTACTCCTACCACTTTCTCCGGTAATCCCCCGAGCGCTACTTTTTGTTCTTCCGTTACTTTTGCCCAGCTGTCCAAGCCGGAAAATTCGTGCTCTTTATTCTCGCCGCCCGTCGGAACTTTATACTCTTTGGGTAGCGTCTTTTCTACCGAGATTGCCAGGGTGATCTGTTTGGATTCTGAAGCGATTTTGAAGATAGTCTGGAGGTCCTTGGCGTTGGCCTCGCCAATACTCTCCAAAATACCGAATTTGAAATTATCAAAAAGAGATTGCGCCGTGGCGAAGCTCTTCAATTTATCCAAGTCTTCCTTATTCTCAAGATTAAAATTCTCCACCGTTAGCGCGGAATGCTTCTCCTTGAATTTGCCGATGTACCATTGCAGCTTTTCGTGACGCTGATACGAATCCGG
>CAYGEK010000003.1:25640-31454 GCA_964348885.1 uncultured Candidatus Saccharibacteria bacterium
AGCCGCTTGGCGGGTCGGAAAGGATTGATCTTCGCCGTCCACAGAATATCATCGGAATATATATTGCCGATGCCGGCAATCACATCGGGATCCAGTAAAACCTGTTTTATTTTGCGCCCTTCCCGATGAATGATCGGAGCGAATTCTTTATAAGTGAATTTAAGATCCAGAGGCTCTGGTCCAAGCCGGGTCAGTTCGGGTAAATTCTCTATTTCTTCGGTGCGCCCGAGCACCATCTTCCCAAACTTACGAAGATCGGAGAAGGCCAACATTTTCCCGTTATCCAAATAGAAGATCAGATGAATGAACCGATTATAAGAATCTTCTACCATCGCCTTCGGCTCCAATGGAATAACTTTATTACCGCGCACCTCCCACTTGCCCACCAACAAATGGCCGGTCATTTTTAAATGAATCAGTAGCAGATAATCTCCGGAAATTCGGATTAGAATATTTTTTGCCCGTCTCCGAACGCCGAGTATCTTCTGCCCGGCCAAGGTTTTAGAAAAATTCACTACATGCTTATGAGCCACCTTGGTACGGCTTTGATCATAAGGATCTTTGATCATTTTCGGCCAATCAAACCAAATGCCGACAATCTTACGGCCAACAACTTTTCTTTTAAGGTCGTCAACAACAGTCTGAACTTCTGGTAATTCCGGCATAGTTTTTTATGCGCTCTATTTTACCGTCGGAAGGGTAAAATTGAAAGTCGTACCCGAACCGAGAACCGACTCAACCCAAATCCGGCCCCCGAGTTTTTCTATAATCTCTTTTACGATATACAGACCAAAGCCGGTGCCTTTCTTGCCGGACTGCTTGGCGTTGTCGGCACGGAAGAATTTACGGAAAAGATTATTGACCGCTTCCGGAGGGATGCCGATGCCCGTATCTTTAACCGATACTTGCGCCTCTTCTTTTCCGGCCAGCTGCTCCACCTTAACCGTTACTTTACCGCCAGGACGGTTGTATTTGATTGCGTTATCAATAAGATTCGTGATTACCAAGCCAATCTTAATCGGGTCAACTTTCGTCTTAATCTCTATTGCTTCCGGATGCTCGAACAGAATCTCCACGCCGGAAGCTTTGCCAATCGTTAGGCTGTTATTGATGGCAATCTCCAGATAAGTCACCAAATCAATAGTTTCCAATTTGTAATCAAAGCCGCCGGATTCCAATTTCGCGAGGTTTAGAACGTCATCAATCATTTGCGACATATGCTCGGCGGTCTTAAGCCCGGCCTTAACCAGATCCAGGTCGTTCGAGGTCATTTTAGAAATTTGCAAAGATTCAAAGGCCCACTTAACCGCGGTCAACGGCGCGCGGAACTGATGTACGAAGGTCGCCACCTCCTGCACGTCAAAACCGTGGTTTTCTTTCTTTTTGAACAAACTGAATAATTTTTTAAACATTTAAAATAGTTCCGACTCTACGCTTCTCCCCAGTTCTTGCCGGTTGAGCTGTCCACCTTCAGAGGCACAGCTAATTTATAAGCGCCTTCCATTTCTTTATGAATCAGAGGGACCGCTTCCTTAAGGATATCATCAGCGATTTCTAACAACAATTCGTCATGAATCGAAAGAAGTAGCCGCACCTTGTCGCCCCATTTATTTTTTTTGATTAAATTATCTACTTTAATCATCGCCAATTTGATAATATCGGCGGCCAATCCCTGAATCGGCATATTAATCGCGACTCGTTCTGACTCCGCGGCAAAGCGGCGATTCGGCCAGTTAATACCAGGAAGCCAGCGGCGACGGCCGTTAAGATTAGTCACGTATTTATTTTCTTTGGCGACAAAAATAGTTTCTTCCTGCCACTTCTTCACATTGGAGAACTTGGCAAAATAATCATCAATAAACTTCTTCGCCTCAGCGAAGGACAGGCCGCTTTGTTTGGAAAAAGCCATCGCTCCCATTCCGTAGCTTACGCCAAAATTGAGCGTCTTGGCGGCGGAACGCATCTCGGAAGTAACTTTTTCCAACGGCACGCCGTAAATCTGCGCCGCGGTTAGTTTATGAATATCCAGATCCTGCTTGAAGGCGTCAATCATCTTCGGATCTTTTGAGACGGTGGCGAGTACGCGAAGTTCTATCTGCGAATAATCAAAGCTGGCGATCTGGTAACCTTTCTCGGAAATAAAAACACGACGGATCTGCTTCCCCCACTCTCCGGAGATGGGGATGTTCTGAAGATTCGGATCTTTAGAGCTGAAGCGCCCAGTCGCCGCGCCGGTCTGGACGAGCGTGGTATGAACACGCCCATTTTTATCCGCCAGTTCGGCAAGCGGACCGACATAAGTAGATTTTATTTTAAAAATTTCACGATAGTGCAAGATATCTTTTACAATAGGATGGCGGTCGCTCAGTATTTCCAATGTTTCCGCGTCGGTGGACCGCTGGCCGGTCTTAGTTTTCTTCAGTCCCTCACCGGATATTCCCATTCGGTCGAATAAAACCTCGCCCATCTGCTTCGGAGAATTGAGATTAAACTCTCCGTCAGCCTGTTTGTAAATTTTTTTTACCAGCGAGGAAATCTCCGTATCAAGAGATTTGGACAGCTTGGCCAAATAAGGCACGTCCACCTTGACCCCGATTTTGTTCATTGATTCAAGAATCGGCACCAACGGAAGCTCCACTTCCTCATAAAGTTTATAAAGCCCCAGCTCTTTAAGTTGTTTTTCCAAAGCCGGAAGATCGTCGGGCAGAGTCTGTTGCTTATCCGGATCCAACAGCCAGCTGGCGATTTCTATTTTTTTCTGAAGAGAAGCTGCCATATTATTTTTCCATTCTTTCCACCAGACTCTTAAATCCTAGTTTAAGAAAGTTACTTTTAAGGGCGGCCTTGTCCAAAGGCGGCACCTTCAGATCTTCTAATTTACTAACCGGCACCGGGGAGTCGCGGCGGATGGTGGCAAGGTGCTTGGACATTAACGCGATTTCTTTCTGACCTTCCAATTTTTTCGCCACGGTTTTATTACTGACAATCGCCAAGCTCTCAAAAATCTCTTCTACCGTACCAAAGTCTTTTAGAAGAGTCGCGGCGGTTTTCGGGCCAATGCCTTTAACGCCGGGGATGTTATCCGAGGTATCGCCGATTAAGCCTTTATAGTCGGCCAGCTTCTCCGGCGGCAATCCGTACTTCTCTAAAACTTCTTTGGGTCCAAAAGTTTTCGTATCGGTAATCCCGGTCTTCAACATCTCCGCCGCCACCTTTTCCCCGTCCACCAACTGCAGAACATCATTGTCGCCGGAAAGAATCAGAACCTGAAGGTTTTTTTCATTTTTAAATCTTTCCGCAAGCGTGCCGATAATGTCGTCAGCTTCAAAAGTTGGGATTTCAAATGTCTTGATTCCAAACCAACCGAACACTTCTCGCGAAGTTATAATCTGCGACACCAGTTCAGTGGCGGTCGGCGGTCGGTGCGCTTTATATTCTTTATACTGCTCCTCCCGGAAAGTCGGCTCAGGACGGTCAAAAGCGGCGGCTATATATTCCGGATGCCGCTCTTTGATTATTTTTAAAAGAATACCGGAGATGCCGTAAAGAGCGTTAGTCGGACTGCCGTCGGGAGCTGTAAAAGGCGGGAGGGCGTGAAAAAAACGATGGATTAACGCGTTAGCGTCTATAAGCAATAATACGTTCCGATGCTTTTCTGCCATGGCTGAAGTGTACCCAAATTGTGTCTTTGGGTAAAATCTCCTTTATTTTATCGGCCCACTCTATCAAAAAAATATGACCGGGATCTTTGAGCGCATCTTTAAAGCCCAGAGGGTTCAACTCCTTCGAATCATCTATACGATAAGCATCCATATGGAAAAAGGTGTGGAAATCACCATTTTTTAAATCGTAATTACGGAAAATCAGGAATGTCGGACTCGGCATCCGATTCTCCAACCCTAATCCCTTCGCGAAACCCTGCGCAAAGGTGGTTTTGCCGGCGCCAAGATCTCCAACCAGGGCAACAACTCTGGCGTGCTTTTTATGCGGACCGTCGGCTAAAATATCACCCGCGATCTTCGCGGCGGTTTTTTTCGTAGCATTACTGCTTTGGGACAGATATTTCATGCGTTGCTTTTTTCTCCACTTACTATAGATTAAGCGATAGCTCTGCACAATCTAGGAGGCTAAGATGACTGGTCCTTTATGGGCTATCTTCTGGGTAATTATCGGAATAGGAATATGTATTTTAGAGCGAAAGTTATTTCCGGACAAACAAAAAAGTGGAACCGATTCCAATAAGGAAAAAAACGTGTCCCCGGTACCACGCATCACCTCGGAGATGATTGCATATAGAAACTCGCTGGAAAGACTTCTAACCGATAGGATGGATCAGCGTGCCTGGGATATCTTGATTCTTCGTCGTCATGAAACACTGCTAAATAAAAAAGAAGTCATTGACCAGGCTTACGAGGAAATTATTCGCGAAGAATTCGCGCGACTGGAAAAATATAAAAGCATCTCTATTTAAACCGGCTTAAAAGCCGGTTTTTCCATTTGCTTTAAAATGAATCTTATGCTATTATCTTCCAGCACTTTGAGAGTTCTTGGAAAGGAGGGGTCCGATGTTCGTGTGCCCGAAGTGTCATCGTGAGAAGATCGGCGAAAAGTGCCGATTCGCGCATCCGCACCGTCCGTTCGGAAGATGCGACCTCTGCAAGAGAGGCGCGAAATTGATCGAGTGCCGCGACGTTGATACCACGGTCAAAGATCCCCAGGCTCCGCCTATCACCATCACCGCGGAGAATCATCCCGAAAACCGCTGAACACAAAGGTCCGACAAATGTCGGACCTTTTTATTATTTAAATTAACTTTTTGTCGGGGAACGGAATGCCAAGATGCTCGTAAGCGGCCTCAGTTGCCATTCGCCCAGCCGGGGTGCGAGCTAAAAGTCCGATACTCATCAGATACGGTTCGTAAATATCTTCAATATTGCCTCGGTCATCATTCAGCGCGGCTGCCAGCGTGGCCGCTCCTACCGGACCGCCTTTGAATTTTTTAATGATTGTTTCCAGTAAACGGCGATCATGCGGCTCCAATCCAAGCTTGTCCACCTCCAGCATCTCTAAAGTTTTAGTCGCCACCGCTTCGTCTATCTGTTTGGCCGCGCTCACCTCGGCATAATCACGAACGCGTTTTAAAATCCGATTAGCGACACGCGGCGTAAAACGGGAGGCGGCGGCGACCATCCGTATGGCTTCCGGCGATATCTTTAATTTCAGAAGTTTGGCCGAGCGCTTCACAATCTCTTCGATATCCGGGTTTTCATAATAGTCCAACTTGAAGGACGCGCCGAAACGGGATCGGAGCGGTCCGGAAAGAAGGTTGGCGCGCGTTGTAGCGGCCACCAAAGTAAAAGGAGGCAGGTCTAATGAGAGCATTCTGGCAGCCGGGCCCTTGCCGACCATCAGATGAAGCTTCCTCGCCTCCATAGCCGGATAGAGAACCTCCTCAATGGACTTGTTCAGCCGGTGCGCCTCGTCAATAAAGAGCACGTCACCCTTTTCCAGGTTGGTGAGCACCGCGGCCAAGTCACTCATCTTCTCCAAAGCCGGTCCGGAAGTGATTTTTATGTTAGCGCCAAGCTGTTTTGCCACCAGATGCGCCAAGGTGGTCTTGCCAAGACCGGCCTGACCGTAAAAAAGGAGGTGGTCACAAGCCTCTTGACGAAGCTTGGCCGCTTCGAGGATAATTTTCAGATTCGTCTTTACCTTCTCCTGGCCGACATAATCGTCCCAGCTGATAGGTCGTAAAAGCGAGTCTATTGTCTGGTCTTCTAGGGGTAGTTTTTCTTTGATATCCATATCTATTGA
>CAYGEK010000003.1:31554-39109 GCA_964348885.1 uncultured Candidatus Saccharibacteria bacterium
ATTGACAAAAAATATTATTTATGCTAGAGTTACCTTCGTTAAGTACATTGATCAGTGGGCGGGAATTACTCTTAGATACTTCGGACGTCTTGGCTTTGGCTGGGACGCTCCTCGGAGCAATTCTAACCTTTTTCAAATTTATTTGGAAAAGTCTTTCAACACTTCCCGAATTTATTCGGGATTTGCCCACTGATCAATGGACTGAACATGTAATGCCTCGCTCTCGCGAGGCTTTACCATTTTAAAGGACCGGTCACCCCTTCTACCTCATCAAATGTAGTCATACCGGCAAGAACTTTAAGAATCCCATCCTGTTGCATCGTTACCATCCCCTGCTTATCCGCCTGCTTTATTAAATCGGCTTCTCCGACATTCGCTCCAATCAGACGCTCGACCCCGTCGTCCACCCTGAACAATTCAAATACCGCTACACGACCTTTGTATCCCAGACCCGTACATTCCGGGCAGCCTTTAGGCTGGAATAGCGTAATGGTTTCATGATCCTTCCGATTAACTCTCTTCGGAAGCCCATTAAAAAATTTCTTCACTTTAGTCTCCTGCTCGGAGGTCAGCTTCGCAGGAACTTTGCACTTCTCACACAAACGCCTGACCAGTCGCTGAGCAATAATCAGGTTCATAGCCGGACCGATGCTAACTGGCTTAACGCCAAGGTCCAGAAAACGCGGGATTGCGCCGGCCGCGGAGTTGGCGTGCACGGTTGAAAATACCAGATGACCGGTAAGCGCGGCTTGCAATGAAATGTCCGCAGTTTCTTTATCACGCACCTCACCTACCAAAATCACATCCGGATCCTGACGCATAATTGAGCGGAGACCGCCGGCAAAATCATAACCAGCTTCCGGGTCCACCTGGGTCTGCTCAACTCCGCCTAAGTGATACTCGATTGGATCTTCTATAGTAATAATTTTGGTCTCCTCTGAAAGCTTACTCAAAAGAAAGGCGTAAAGCGTGGTGGTTTTGCCGGATCCAGTCGGCCCTGTATTGATTGCCATTCCGTTGGGCTGGTTAAGCTCTTCCTGAATTATCACCAGGTCGTCTTTGCGAAAACCAAGCTGCGGCAAAGTAATCCGAATAGCGGCGGGGTCCAGGACGCGCATAACAATTGTCTCTCCATATTCGGAAGGAATCGTTGAAACACGGAGCTCAATATCTTTGCCATTCATGGCAATCGTGAAACGTCCGTCTTGCGGCACGTCCTGAACGTTCAATTTTAAATTGGAAAGGAGTTTTATTCTGGAAACGATGAATTTATAAATGTCCAAAGACAGGCTTGGCATGACATCATGCAAAAGTCCGTCAATGCGATAGCGTAGCCGCACGCCTTTTTCTTCAACTTCAAAGTGAAGGTCGGACGCGCGGTTATTCAAAGCGCCGGCGAGCGCCACTTCCAAGATCTGCCCGGTCGGGAATTTTTTGAGATCAAAATTCAAAATCTCCGTTTTTATTTTTTCCAGGCTGGTCAGTTTTTTAAATAACTCCTCAATACGAGTCTTCTCGATGGACACCTTGCCGGTAATCTCGTCGGAGGCCGCAATCACATATTGATAAAAACTCCAGACGTGAGCCAGGGAGCCGGCCGATACTACGAATGGTTTGACTGTCAGTCCTTGAGATTCCAGTTTCTTTATTAAGCCCTTCACGCCCGGAGCATCCGGGTTTACCATCGCCAGCGCCACCTCTTTTTCTTTTAATTGAAAAGGCGCGACCAATAATCGGCGCGCCTCATCTTCTTTGACGATCTTTAAAGCATCTACCTGAACGGGAGCGGTGGTCAAACTCAAATAGCTTAACCCCGAGGCCTGCGCTTTCCTCTGAGCGTCTTTCTCTTCGGCTTCGCGCCGAATTTTCACTAACTGCTCATCCAAGCTTGTTTTTAAGTCCTGAACCATGTGAATTGAGAAAATCTACCTTCAGGGTAGCTTGGAAGCCTTTTAAAATCAAGCAAAATTATCCCCTCTATTGACAAATATGGCTAAATATGCTATATTTAGCCAGTACTTTGAAGAGTTAAAAATATTTTTTAAGGAATGCCTCATGTCGCGTTTTCTGAATTTCACGTTCCTCGCGATCATCGTCATCTCGGTCATCGGCTGCGCCTCGCGCAACACGCTGGAGATCGTGAATCAGAGTGATTACGAGATTACGGTCAACAAGAACGGCAAGCCGTTGGAGTGGAAGTTCAAGGACGAGGGAGGAAAGAGGGTCAGCAACCGGCTTCGCCCCGGAGAAAGCGGCGTAGTCGGCGTCAGTCACGACTCCGTGTTCGTCGCCAAGGCCTGGAGCGGCAGGGAGTTCGTCGGCACTGCGACCTTCCGCAAGGAAGGAACGCTGGACGACAATCGCTACTACGGTGGCTACTACAGCAACTACAGCCGCCGAGCCTACCCGGAAGCCTGGATCTTGGAGGGTCGCGACTTTGACAGCCGCGGCGGACGGGGCATCTTCGGCAGTCGCCCGGTCATCGATATGCGCGGCATCTTCCGGTGAACAAAATCCCCTGCACAGCAATGACTGCGCAGGGGATTTTTATTTTCAAATATAAAAAGTATTTTATATACTGTTCTCATGAGCGGACACAATAAGTACAGCCAGATAAAAGACAGAAAGGGAGCGCAGGACGCGAAGAAAAGCGCAATCTACACAAAAATGCTCGCACTGGTCTCGGTCGCCGCGAAGCAGAATCCGAATCCGGACAACAATCCCCGTCTGCGCGCCGCCATTGAACGGGCGAAGGAAGCTAAGGTGCCGATAGATAATATTGAGCGAGCTATCAACAAAGCCTCCGAATCAAAAAATCTGGACGAGGTTTTAATCGAAGGTTACGGACCGGAAGGAGTCGGATTATTGATTGAAGGAATTACCGACAACACCAACCGCACAACTTCGGAAATGCGTCATCTTCTGGATGAACAGGGCGCGAAAATGGCCAATCAAGGCAGTGTCCAGTGGTCGTTTGAAAAAGCCGGCAACGCCTGGCAAGTAAAGTTCCCGCAACCTGTCTCCGAAGAGGGTAAAAAGAAACTTCAAGAGTTGGTAGAGATTATTGAAGAGCATCCTGACGTTCAACGCGTCATCACAAACGCCCAATGAGTCCCGTTAGAAATAATTAGGGTATGAATAGCTATCTAATCAAAGAAACTACGCCAATGTTTGAAATCCGCTGTCGGGCGGCCGAGTTACGGTCGTCCAAGACGACCTGCTTCTAACGGGATGAGAATTCTCGGCATAGATCCCGGAACTTCCCGAATCGGTTTCGGTCTTATAGAAACGACGGGCGGTCTCCGGATGCTAAAATATGGAACGTTGGAGGCGAAAGAGAAGGATCTTTCCGGAAAAATGACTACTATGACTAGGCAGTTTAGAGAACTACTAAAAGAAACCAAACCGGAGCTCGCCGCGATAGAGCGATTATACTTCGCGAAGAATCAGAAAACCGCGCTGGCTGTCGCTCAAGCCAGAGGCGCGCTTTTGTCTATATTATTGGAGAACGGAATAGCGGTTACCGAATTCAGTCCTAATGAAGTCAAAAGTCAGATCACCGGTTACGGACTTGCGGACAAAAAAGGGGTTGCTAAAATGGTAGTATCAATACTGAAAACCGAACTCACGGGCTATGATGACGCGAGCGACGCCCTCGCGATAGCGATTGTGGCGGCGAATCATCAAAGGTTCCGAGGGTTGACAGCTTAACAGACATAGCTATAATCCGTTTTACCGTCTGAATAAAAAACATTAAAAAGGTCGCAATAACTTTTTTTAAAAATGTTGGAACTAGAACTTATAAAGAACGCCAAAAAATCTTCTGACGACAACGCTATGATGAGCGATGACGATAAGGAGATTGAAAACGGCGATCTGGATGAAGAGGAGGGTATAGAAGAAAGCCTTGAGGAGTTGGCCGAAGAGGAAGAAGCCAGCGAGGAAGGCGCCGCCGAGAATTATTAAAGCTCCTGATTCCGCTAAAAACCCCGGTTGAAAACCGGGGTTTTTAGTTGTATGATATGGAAAGTATCTGGTATGGGTATACGCACCTGGAAAAAATATCTGAAACTGCTTACCGCGAAGCATTTGGGCTTCGCCGCTCTCGGCCTATTTATGATAGGTCTATTTTATTTGTTCTTCTTAATCAAAGATCTGCCGAGCGGCGATTTTTTAAGCAGCCGCCAGATTTCCCAATCCACAAAAATCTATGACCGCGCGGGTGAGGTCCTGCTTTACGAGATACACGGCGAAGAAAAAAGAACGATCATCCCGTTTGAAGAAATACCGGCTACGGTCAAAAATGCCACCATCGCCATTGAAGATGAGAATTTTTATAAGCACGGCGCGGTGGATTGGCGGGGTATTATCCGCGCGGTTTGGGTAAATCTTACCGGCGGCAGGATTTCCCAAGGCGGATCCACAATCACCCAGCAGTTGGTGAAAAAAGCCTATCTCACCGATGACCGCACCATCACCAGGAAAGTCCGAGAGCTCGCCCTCTCGATTAAAATGGAGAAGCAGTTCAGTAAAGATAAGATTCTGGACCTGTATCTTAACCAAATCCCTTACGGATCCAACGCATATGGTATTGAAGCCGCTTCTCAAACTTTCTTCGCGAAAAAAGCGAAAGATCTCACTTTGGCCGAGTCCGCTCTTCTGGCAAGCTTGCCTCAAGCTCCCAGCTATTACTCCCCTTCCGGTTCCCATATTAAAGACTTGCTTGCCAGAAAAGATCGGGTGCTGGATAAAATGTTTGAGCTCGGATATATAACCGAAGAAGAACAGGCGACCGCCAAAAAAGTTGAATTGATTTTTGCTCCTAAATACACGGGTATAAAAGCCCCTCATTTCGTTTTGATGGTGCAGGAATATCTGAATGAAAAGTATGGGGAGGACTACGTCCGGACGGCGGGTTTAAAAGTGGTTACCACTTTGGATTGGAAGCTCCAAGAAATCGCGGAAAAAGTCGTGATGGACGGCGCCAACCGGAATACGGAACTTTATGCCGGACACAACGCCTCGTTAGTCGCGGAAGATGCCAATACTGGCCAAATTTTGAGCCTGGTTGGCTCGAAAGATTATTTCGGTGACCCGGAGCCAGCGGAGTGTGTAATCGGCGACAGTTGCAAATTTGAAGGGAATTACAATGTTGCAGCGCAAGGACTCCGACAACCGGGATCTTCACTGAAGCCCTTCGCGTATTTAGCCGCATTTAAAAAGGGGTACACACCGGATACGATTGTTTTTGACGTGCCTACGGAATTCGCTTATCAAAATCCGGACTGTCCTCTGGTGGTTGATTTCAAAACCGATACCCATACGGAAGATCCGGAGGCGCCGGCCGATAATAAAGGCTGTTTCCATCCGCGTAATTTTGACGAAATCTTCCGCGGTCCGGTCAGTTTACAAAAAGCACTGGCACAGTCTATTAACGTGCCGGCGATTAAAGCGCTTTATCTTGCCGGTATTGATACCGTTTTAAATCTCACTAAAGATTTTGGTATTACTACCCTCACCGAACGCGGACGCTACGGTCTTTCTTTGGTGCTTGGCGGCGGCGAAGTAAAATTGATAGATATGGCCCACGCTTATTCCGTTCTCGCCCAAGAAGGAGTTAAGCGGTCTCAATCTTTTATTCTTAAAATAACCGATGATAGCAACCGGGTTTTGGAAGAATTCAGTGATCAGCCGCAGCAGATTATGGACCAGCAATATGTCCGGATGATTAATAATATCCTTTCCGACGCCGATCTTCGGGCACCCCTCTTCCAAAATAGTTTATCGCTGACTGTTTTCCCGAATCAGGATGTGGCTTTAAAAACCGGAACTACCAATGATTACCGTGACGCCTGGGCGATGGGTTATACGAAGTCGTTGGTTGTGGGTGTCTGGGCCGGCAATAATGACAACAGCGTTATGCAAAAACGCGGCAGCAGTATTCTGGCTGCTATTCCTATCTGGAGCTCGTTTATGTCGCAAGCGTTACAAGACCGCCCTACCGAACCGTTTTCAAGACCGGAAGAGTTATTTATCGATAAACCGATGTTAAAAGGTCAGTACATAGTGAACTACAGCTATGGCGGTCAAACCTATCCTCATATTCACGATATTTTGTACTACTCGGATAAGAACGATCCTCAAGGACCATATCCGGCACACCCGGAAGAAGATTCACAATTTCAGAATTGGGAAGAGCCGACTATCACTTGGGCCAAGGCAAATATTCCTAATTTTGACCAGATTTATAATCGGCCGATTCCTTCCGATTCTTCCGTGGAAAGCGGTAACGCCGATTTGTTTTTAACGGTTAATTATCCGACGAATGGAAGTTTTATCCAGGGACCACTATCTGTAAGCGCACAAATTAAATCAACTGTTCCGGTAAAGAAAATAGAGGTTTACTTTAATGGATCAATTATTGATCAGCTTTCCGGTCTGAGTAGTAATTATTACTACCAGAAAACTTTTACGAATATACAGCCGGATCTTCAGAATATTTTAAAGATTATTGTAACTGACGGCGCGGGTAACCGATCGGAAAAAGAACTGATTCTTTATAAATAATTTATCTCCTATACCGATTTTGTCGGCATCAGGATATAAAAATAAGAACTGTCTTCGGGATGCTTAATTAAAGCCGGTTTATTATTTTTATTTACTCCGAATAAAAGATTTTCATTGTCCACAATTTTTAATCCGTCTATAAAATACCGCCAATTAAAACCGATCTCTTCAAAATTATCTCCTTTGAATTTAATCGGGATAAGATAATTATTCTCTCCTAAATATTGGTTAGCGGAATAAACTTCCATTACTTTTTTACCGGAATCTACTTTTATTTTTATATCATTAGTTTGACCGGAAAAATTACTGGCTAATTTAACCGCGTTCATTAATTGATCTTTATTAACCGTAATCTCTGTATCGGTTGATTTAGGGATAATCTGCTCATAATCCGGATACTCACCGTCTATTAATCTTGAAATAAGTTCCGTATCCTCGTTTTGGAAAAGAATCTGATTATTATCAATAAAGATCTTAATCGGTTTATTTTCCGGAAATATTTTTACTACCTCGCTGATAGTTTTAAGAGGAATAATCGCTTTAAAACCATGAGGAAAATTACTGGAAAATTGATTATTATTGATTGTCTTATGGGCAAGCCTAAAAGCATCCGTAGCCACTAATTTAATAATTGTCATCTGAAAATCCATTAAAACCCCGCTTATTTCCGGCCTAATCTCCGAAATATGCGCCGCGTTTAAAACTTTATATATAGAATCTTTAAAAACTCCTCCGGAAATTTCAATAAAACCTCCTTCTCCTCCAATTTTAGGAATTATAGGAAAATCTTCCGAGTCTATTCCTTGGATTTTCGCGCTGTAATTATCCGTTTTAAAAATGAGATTATTTTTATCCGTTTCTATGGTAATTCTTTCACTGTCGCTGTTATTAACCAGGCTATAAAAAGTTCCGAAAGGAATCGTAATACCGCCTTCTTCAATAATTTTCGCGGAGGTTAATTTAGTAATCGCAAGATCAAGATTAGTCG
>CAYGEK010000004.1:0-19884 GCA_964348885.1 uncultured Candidatus Saccharibacteria bacterium
TTTCGCTTTTTTAATTATTTCTTTAAATCTTTTATCCATTGTTTTCTGAATATTCCAATAATTCTCTCAATTCCTTCAGCCCACGATGCAATCGGACGGACACATTATTTTCGGTCTCGCCGAGCACCGCCGCGATCTCCTTGGGGTCCAAATCATCTATATAGCGCATCTGAATCACCTGGCGGTGCTTAGGATTAATCTTTTCCAGAAGCTTGATTGCCTCGCCTCCTTCCATAAAATTCATCAGCTGCGCTCTGGTATCCCGTCCGGGGTCAAAACCTTCATCTACCATCATGTCCAGAGAGGCCTCTTTCTTTTTACGAGCGTAATCAATGATCAGATTGTTGGCCACCCGGTAAAGAAAAGCGCGGAGATTGCTGACCTGAGGGCCGGAGTTAAGATATTCCCAAGTCTTGGTAAACGTCTCCTGCATCAGGTCCTTGGCTTTTTCACGACTAAAAACCCGAAAGTAGCAGTGGCGAAAGATCGGGTCCGCGAACTCGTCATAAGCTTTTAAAAATTGCTTTTCCAGAGGGGTCATAATATAGGACGCAAGTATACAGTATATCTTACATTATGAATACGCTGCGCTTGCACAAAGAAATCCTACGCCTGCTGGACTCAGGATAATTTCGCCTTCGCGAAATTAAAAACCGCTCCTATTTGGAGCGGGGTTTGTGATGTAGGCAAGAATGGTCACAGGACTTCTCGCTAAGCTTGTAGCAGTCTTTGGTGGTGCAGGTAGGACCTTTTGCGCGGGTGACGAGGATCCTACCGCGCAGATCTTTGGGTACGATGTGCGCGAATCGTTCCTTCACGGCGAACGAGCCGATAACTACGTCAGCCTCATAAAGACCACGGACTGCTCTCTCGGCTTCTTTTTGTAAAAGTTTTGGGGAAGTAAGCTCAACCGGCGTGGCGTCACGGGAATCATCTCCGATTGAGTCAAAGAAGGGCAGAACTAGAGCGGTCGTACTCCGCCAAAAACTGTCATTAATGCTGTTATCAACATTAATGCAGAATGGATTCGTGTTCGCAGGCACTCCCTGCTTCTTCCTCTTCTTGCTAGGCATGTCTCCCTTTCAAAAAGTACCAAACAAAATATCCCTTATTAGGGGATATTTTGCAACTATGGTTGATAATTATTAGTCGCGGTTCTTACCCTGTCCCTTGTCATTCTTGAAGTTGAATAATTTCTTCAAGAAGCTCGGCTTGGCGGACTCCAACGCGTTCTCCGCGGTCCTCGCGATAATTGAAGTCGCGATTACAGTAGAGTTGGTCCGATCCCAGACACCGGAAACCTGCGCGTACATTCCGTTAGTAAGGCCGGCGGTCGTAGAAGCAACCTGGCCGTTGATAATTACTTTAACCGTGCTGCTCGCCGTCACAGCCAATGTTCCGTTCTTATCCGTCTTCAGGCTGAAGGCGTTAGTGCTAGAAGCGGTTATGCCGCTAATCACACCAACAAAACTCGCTCCCCGTTTTTGAATGGATTCGTTCTTAACAACCCTAGCCATCACAGTCATTCCAGTCAGAGAAGCCTGGCCATGCACAGTCAAGATATCATTGACCTGATACTCACCCAATCCGGAGTCGCCGTTAAAGCGGCGAACAATTTCGGCTTTGCTGGCATCCACGGTCCAGTTGCCGCCCCAGCTCGCGACTGTCAAAGTCGTACCGGAAATCGCCGTTAATTTACCGACCAACTTAACTTCGCCGCTCTTGGTGATTTGCACCGCCGCATTCTCAGCTCCATTGGAAGCCTGCGCGAATACCAAAGGCATCCCCATCAGCCCGCCAACCATCGCCGCCATAGCCACTATCATTAAAAATTTCTTCATATGTTTGTTATTTAAATATTTCGACAAGCTAGATGACGCTGAGAGGTGCGTAACCTTACAAACTCCAAAAAATTGACTTTTATCAATAAAATTGATAAAATGCTCCCTAGAACGTTGGCGGATTTATTTGAAAGGAGGAGGCTGGTATGAAACGCATGGTCAACGGCGAGTTGCAGTGCGTGCGTCCGGATGCCTTAACGGCAGAGATTTTCAACCTGATGATGGCGCTGAAGGAAGCGGAAGAGCGGCTGTACGACGGATGGGAAGCGGCGCTCGCGTGCGCTCTGGACAAGACCGAGAAAGCCGCGCGCTGCGGCTTCTGGCGAGACGATGGCACCAGCCTGGTGAAAGAAGTGCGCGTCTACTCCACGGACAATCCGGCGATGACGATCACCTTCAACAACTCGGATCGGATCGCGGAGGCCATGCGGCTGCCTGCGTACCACAAGGAACAGGTGGCGCGCGGGGCGTTCCGTTTGGAATTCCACCTGTCCTCCCAAGGATAAAAATATATACCGACTCGCATGAGTCGGTTTTTTAATGAAGACCTTATTGCTCGTGCCTATATTCCTGCTCTACGGAATATGGGTAGGTTTTTTAATTAACCATCTCTAAGCTACAATCAGATTATGCCTCGCAAATACGAATGGCCGATTGCGATCCTGGCGATTCTACTTCTAGCCGCCGGACTGCATGTCCAAATTCTCCCCTTCGTTACCGACGTGGACGGCTTCTACCATATCCGCCACGCCCAGCTGTATCAATCGGGCGGTATTTTCCAGACCGAATTCCCATGGGCGCAGTTCTCCGCAGTGAAAACCTACGCCGCCGACCTTTGGTACGGCTTCCATATTATTCTCATTCCATTCACGCTATTTTCCGACCTGCTGACCGGTATTTACGTCGGCGCATTCGCGGTCACTCTGACCTCGCTACTGTTGGCTTTTGGGGCTTTCAAGCGCCTGCAGATAGCCTGGCCGCTCTTCTGGACATTTGTTTACGCGGTCATCACCGCTGATCTGATGTATCGCCTGACAATGCTCCGGCCTCATCCGTTATCGCTCGGGCTTGCCCTGCTGATTTTTTCTTTTATTATTAAAAATCCGAAACGGCCGCGAGAGCTACTGTCGACGTTGGCCGTTGCCGCCATCTTTACCTGGCTACACATTTCACTCGCCTGGGTGCTCGGCATTATCGCGCTGGCCATTGCTTTCTTCCATCTACTGGTTAAGCGCGAATTCCAATGGCGACCGTCAGTCGCGATTATCGGCGGAATAATCTTGGGCTGGCTTATGAGGCCGAACCCCTTTGGAGCGCTCCACTTGGCTTATATCCAGGTAATAAAGCTGATTTCTGTAAAAAACCTTCCGCTCCGCTTCGGTCGCGAGCTAACACCGTTTGTCTGGGAAAATTTTGTTGACCAGCTGATTCCACTTACCGCTCTTCTGGTGCTAGCCCTCGGATTATTCATTACCTGGATGAAAAGACATCCGCGTGGCGGCGATGACCGATCGGAGTCATCAGTTAAAATCTGGTCCAGCTTATCAATGACGCTCTTATTCCTGCTAATGACCTTCGGCGTGGCGCGCCGAACTAACGAACTCCTGGTCGCTTTCGCTATCGTGTTTATCGCCCTGATTTTCACGGTCTACTCCAAAGCCGCCGATCGCCGAGCTACCAACTACCGGCTGGCGGTTTTACTCGGGATTATCGCCCTGGTCGTCGCGCCGGTAAAAAATATATACCGAGTCAGCACTTATATCTCTAATGGCCTGGATCCGTTAATCATGCGGCCGGCGTCAAACTGGATAGCGGAAAACGCGGCCCCGGGAGAAATAGCCTATAACGTCCATTGGGATCGGTTCGCCGAGCTATTTTTCTGGAACCCGGCTAACTACTATATCAACGGCATGGATCCGATTTTTGAGTACGAATACAGCCCCGGACTTTACTGGGAGACGCATTTTTACGCTATAGACAAAGCCACGGAGTATACCTGCCGATCTATCCGCTGTACCGCCGATGAAACCCGCGAAACCTATCAAGCGCTAAAGCGCGACTTCCAAGCCTCTTATATTGTTTTGGAGAAACGCAGAAATCCCGGCTTAAACAATTACCTGTCCACAGCGAGATTATTCAATAAAACTTTTGAAAATAACGATACCGTGATATACAAGATACTGTAATGAAATTATCCGTCATCATCCCTGTCTATAACGAAGAAAAAACCTTACCGCTGATTCTGGAAAAGGTTCAAAAGCAAAAGCCGGCCGAGATTGTCATTGTGGACGACTGCTCCACGGACGGCACCGGCGCTTTTCTGGCATCGCTAACCGGTAAAAATATAAAAGTAATCCGTCAGAGCGTTAACCAGGGAAAAGGCGCGGCGCTTCATGCCGGCATTGCCGCCGCTTCCGGCGACATCGTCCTGATTCAGGACGCCGATTTGGAATACGACCCTGCCGACTATTCCCGCCTCCTCCAGCCGATCCTGGATGGCGCGGCGGATGTCGTATACGGTTCGCGCTTTGTCGGCTCGTCACCGCATCGGATAATGCTATTCGGCCACTATCTGGCGAATAAATTCATAACCTTCCTGACCAATCTTTTCTCCAATCTGAATCTCACTGATATTGAAACATGCTATAAGGCGTTCCGCCGTGAAGCGATTCAGTCAATTAAATTGGAAGAAAAAGATTTCGGATTTGAACCGGAGGTCACTATAAAACTCAGCCGTAAGAAGTGGCGATTCTATGAAGTAGGCATCAGCTATTACGGACGAACCTTCGCCGAGGGCAAGAAGATTCGCTGGACGGACGGAGTCCGCGCGCTCTGGGTTATCGTGAAGCACGGCTTCGGAGCGTTCTAAAACAAAAAATCCCCGATGGGGGATTTTTTGTTGCTAATAGATATTAGCGAGAAACGGAGATTGTGGTCGAGGATACCTCGCCGGCAATGGCTTCCGCGTATTTCGCGTTAACCGTTACGCGACCAAGATAGTTCCTGATTTCGTATTCCGTATCGTAGTCTGTCGCATCTGTGAAAGCGCCGACCGAAGGATCAACCGGAAGGCTGCTCATGTAGTTCGGCACAATGCACTTGTAGATGTTGTACTCGGTGCTGGAGATAGTCGTAGTGGAAGTCGGCAAAGCCGCGCAATCACCAGCTACTACCGGCCAGGTGCCGCGATTATCAGCCATACGCTGACTGACCGCGTTCAAGAGAGCGTTCACGTTGGCAGACCGCTGCGTGTTCCGAGCCTGGGCGAACTGCTTAGCCGGGTTTAAGGCAACGATGACCACACCCGCGAGAATCGCGATGATGCCGATGACAACCAACAATTCGATAAGGGTAAAACCTGAATTTTTCTTCATAGTGTCTGTAAGAATGTTGCTTTATAAATCCGACCTTTGCTCCCGCCGCTTGTACGGCGAATAAATCAATTATATCAGAAACTTTGTAACTCCTCTAATGATACTGTGGATAACGTATTACTGACAACTGTCAGGCGGAGATTTGTGGTCGCTCCCTCTATTTGCGAGCTCACTTCAATGACCTTATTGGATAAAACAGTTGTTATGGGGCGAATCTCGCAGGTATAAGACGAGATGCTCATTGTATCGTCACCGGAGTAGCTGATGGATTGGGACAGGCGTAGTAAGGCGATGTTGAGGCAGGACCGGGCAACGGCAAAACTAGCCTGCTTATTATTAAAATCGGCAATTGTCAGACGAGTGGAAAAGTTTGCCCCGCCGAGCGCGATAGAAACCAGCATCATCACCAGGGACATGATTATGGAAAGACTGATGGCTATGTAGCCGCGGGAGTTCATTTTACGGGTATAGAGGTCATTATTTCTACTGTAGAAGAAGTGTGCGGCTCAAATAATCTGCCGTAAACACGCATCACGGGCTGACCGGAGACATCGGTCCGGCGAAAACTTAAATCCTGAATTTCAATGAATTCGGTCGTAATCATGTTGGCCTCGGCTGAACCGAGCTTGATCCGGGCAGTCGTACTGGCCAACGTATCCAACACTACGGGATTAGACGCGTAAGACAACTTATTCACGGAGAGAACGGTGCTGGTCGCGCCGGATTGCGGAGTGTTGATTGCGGAGTTATTTTGCAAAACCCAGTATATCTTCTGTTCAAGCATCTTCTGATTCTCCACCAGCTCCCGCAAATACCGGCTTCGGTCGGCGTAAGAAATCATGGCGTAAACCGAAACCAGCGCGAAGGCCGCGATCAGCGTGGTAAGCGCCGAATAGATAAGTATTTCGATTAAGGTAAAACCTTTTTGCTTACTCATAAAATTATGGCGTAGATGTGACTATTCTTAAGGCGTCGTTACTGCGTACCGCCATAAAAACCATATTGGAAGCAAAATCTATACCGGTGGCATTAGCCGGGTAGTTCAGGAACGCGTATTCAGCCAGGTTGTCGGGATCGGAGATGTCCACGATTAAAAATTCTTTATTGGAATCTTCAGTCGCCAAAAAAGCCAGATCGCCGCCCACGCAAGTAATGTCGTTAACCGGACCGCCAAAAGTCGCGCGGTCACGCACGTACATTGCCGCCGTGTTAGTCGCGCCGATACTGATAAGCTCGTACTGCTCATTACCGACCAATAGCGTGGTGCCTCCCCGCTCCTGGAAATAAACGCTCAGGTCTTCGGTGGTTCCTTCTATGTCATAAGTGGAGATTTTTGTCGGGGCGCTCGGATTACTGATATCAAATATCCAGACATCTTGGTCGGATTCTTCACTGATAGTAAATAAACGATTACCGGAAATGGCGAAGTCGTTCACATCGCCATTGTCGCTGCCAAGCTCGCTGATGACTGTCGGCGAGGCCGGATTCGAAACGTCAATGAAAGAAAACTCATCGGTCGCGGCGTCAGTGCGGCCAACAGCCGCTACCGTATTGCCGAAAACAATCACATTCAGACCATCGGCGGTGCCGGTTAAATTCAAGGACCCTACTTCGGAAATATTTAGCGGGTCGGAAATGTCAAAAATTATCAACTCCTTGCTGTCGTTCGCCGAAGCCGCGTAAACATAGTTACCTTTGAGAAAAATCTGATTGATGCCGCCACTGCCGATATCCAACTCGGCAACCAGTGACGGAGCGGTGGTGCTGTATTCAAATACAAAAATATCCGGCTTATTCGATGACGGGGCGACACCGCTCATATAAATATAAGGCAGCTTGACCACCACGTCCGTTCCGGAATTACCTGGGCCGATATCGCCCGAAGCTAAGGACACCGGCAGAGCCCAGTTCCCGGTCAGCTCCTCGGATTTACAACTGCTCTGCGTGTACGCCTCCCAGTTGGTGAGATTTTCCACAATCACGACAGTCTGCTGACGGCCATCGGTCTCCCAAGTAACCGTCGTGGTCGCAATCTTTATATTCTCATCTTCGGTATTGCCAATCTCCACGGTGCGCGTGAAAAGATCATGCGAATCCGCCGTCGCGGTTGAAGCAAAGGCCCATTCGCCGTTCTGAAACACCAAGCCGTGACTACCCGTGGTCAGCTCACCCCAGTTGCGGGAACGGATGTTCCGTACCGCCTCAACCGCTTCCTGACCGAAGTCGGTCGCCAAGCTGGCGTTACTGCTATCAATGGATACCTTTTGACCGCCAAAAAATACCTGAAAAGCCGCGGAAACTGCGACGACAAAAATGCCCAGGGCCACGATGACCTCCACAACACTCTGACCGCGATCTGATTTAGTAATTCGGTTCATATACCAATCCTTCGGTGTTTACATATACGTCACGACTTTTCCTACCATCGGAAACCACATAGGTCGTGGAAGCGGTCTGTCCGGAAAGGGCGCTGAAAACCAATTCGGACGGGCCGGAGATTGTGATTACCGAAGCGCGCGGATAAGAACGATCGGCACTCGCTTCTCGCGCCGCGTAACTAGAGCCTTGAAAGATTATAAACTCCTCGTCACCTACATATACTCCGTGATTAGACTCGTTGTAGTTAACCATTGAAAGGTTTCTTGCCAATCGGAGCGCGGAAACTGTGACGTCGTACTCCGAATCAAACTGGTAATCAAGATAAAAATTAAAAGCCGTTGGCAAGCCGGAGGCCAAAATAATCGCCAGGATAGCGACCACCATAATCATTTCCATTAAGGAAAAACCGGCCCTGTTATCCGCCGACGTTTTGAGTGATCGCATAGATTGGAGTGATAATAGAAATCGCTACGAATCCGACAACAACGCCCATCGTAAGCATCAGTAGCGGCTCCAAGACCGTGGAAAGGTTTTTTGTTGACTCGTTAACTTCGCCTTCGTAAAAATCTGAAAGATAAAGCAGTGTTTCGCTTAAAGTTCCGGACGTCTCGCCGACAGTAACCATCTGAGTCACGATGGAAGGAAAGAGTTTTTTCTTCTTCTCAAGAATCGGACCTAAGGCCTCGCCACGCCTGATTCCTTCGGCGGCCTTCAATAGCTCTTTCTGGTAGATCTTATTAGATAAAGATTCGGCGGTGATTGTCATAGCCTCCACCACCCTGACACCGCTTTTCAGAGTCAGTCCGAGCGTCCTGGTCATATTCGCCAAGTTAACGCCACGGGCGATTTTCCCGAAGACGGGCAACTTCAACAAAGCCCAGTGCATGAAATACCGCACTTTCTGGATTAGCGATACGCCGTAAAGCATAATCAGGAACACCAGCGCCCCCAGCGCGATCCAGCCGCCGTAATTGGTCAACGAATCACTTACCCAGATTAATATTCTGGTGGTAATCGGCAGCTCAACATTCAAACTTTTAAAAATCGGCAAGATCTTGGGGAAGATAAAAACCGTCAGCAGGATTGTAATGCCGAAAGTGGCGCCGAAAATAACCGCCGGATAAATCAACGCGCCGGTAACTTTCTTCTTCAGCTCACGCTTTTTCTTAAGCTCGTCGGCCAGGTAGTTCAAATTTTCCGCCAGAATGCCGGCCGACTCACCTACCCGAATAAGATTGATGAAAAGGTTGCCAAAAACATTCTGAAACTTTGCCAAGCTGGCCGAAAGAAACTGGCCGTTACTGACGTCCTCGACCACCTGGTTAAGAATTTTAATCAAAGAGCGGCTCGTGGTTTCTTTCTGAATCATCTTCACGCTTTCCAGTAACGGCATGCCCGCCTTGGCCATTACCGCCAGATGCCGCGCCAAAAGAACCTGGTCCTCGGTGGAAACGCGCGTAAAGAAGTTCGAGAACGCTCCAAGATTTTTAGTTTTTACTTTTTTCTCCGTCATTATTCGTGGATTACGCGTAGGATTTCTTCGATCGTGGTGACGCCATCAATCGCCTTACGGAAGCCGTCTTCTACCATCATCGTCATTCCGTTTTTAATAGCGATTTTTTTAATCTCGCTGGAGTCCGCGTTCTTCATCAACGCCACACGAACTTCGTCGTCAATTTCCATTACTTCATGGATACCGATACGGCCCTTGTAACCGCTATGATCGCAGGTAGCGCATCCTTTTCCGTAATAAAACGCCTTCGCCCCTTCCAAAGTCTTTGTCGGAATTACACTGGACAGGCTTTTCAACTCGTCGGCGCTGATGGCTTTTTTGGTTTTGCAGCCTTCACAGATCTTACGAACCAGGCGCTGACCAATCGCGACGTTAACGGTAGAGGCAATCAGAAACGGCTCGATGCCCATATCCAGGAGACGCGGCAAGGTGGTCGCGGCGTCGTTAGTGTGCAACGTAGAAAGCAGCAAGTGACCGGTCAGAGCGGCGTTCACGGCGATGCCGGCAGTCTCTTCGTCACGAATCTCACCCACCATCACAATATTCGGATCCTGACGTAGGATTGAGCGTAGGCCGTTAGCGAAGGTCAGTCCGGTTCTGGTGTTTACCTGAATCTGATCGATACCTTCCAATGAGTACTCAACGGGATCCTCAATCGTAATAATTGAAACTTCTTTCGTATTCAGCATTTTTAAAATCGTGTACAAAGTTGTAGTTTTTCCGGAGCCGGTCGGACCGGTAGCGAGAATCATCCCATACGGTTTTTTAATATTCCGCTTCACCACATCCAGATCGCGGCCTTCAAATCCGAGAGACTCGAGCGTGAAAGTGGCCGCCTGGTCGGCCAGCAAACGCATCACGCAGTTCTCGCCATAATAAGTCGGCGCGATAGAAACGCGGACATCCACATTCACCGTGTCAAAGGTGATGCGGAATCTTCCGTCTTGGGCCGCTTGATGCTCGTCAGTGCGCAATCCGGACAAAACTTTAATGCGGCTGATGACTTCCTGCTGGATCGTTTTTGGGAATACATAAAAGTCGTGCATCACGCCGTCGATTCTGAACCGGACGGCAATCTGCTTTTCCGCCGGATCAAAGTGAATATCCGAGGCCCTGGACAAAAAGGCGGCCTGCACCAGACTGTCCACCAGCTTAATAATGGATAGCTCGGTCGGCTGTTTGGAAAGTTCGCTGGCGACCGCGTCGGAGACGCCCGACGCTTTGGCGGCCTTAGACGATTCTTTAACCTCCTCTTTTTTAACAGATTTCGTCGCCATACTTTGGGTAATGCGTATTACCTTAATTTTAACACAATCCCCGCTTAAGCTAATCCCCACATTTGAATAAAAAACACCCCCTTTATAAGGGGGTGCTGTTCTGAATGATTGCGCAGGCCTTTTTCGCCATCGCGTGATAGATTTTATCGGGAATCATGATTCGGGAAGACTCCAGAATCCCCTGCTCGTTGAAGCGCTCCTTGTTGGAGATGCGCGGCCAATCAGAATTTTTTGGATTCGGCGAGAACCAGGCGCGATAGCGGCGAACTTTGTCCCAGTAAGCGGAGATTACCACCTTGGTCACCAGCTTAGCCTCCGCCGCGCAAGAGCACGGCTCGTGGTCACGAAGCAGCCGACAACTTGGCGGGCAACGCCGACGAATTTCGTCCACTACCAAGGACATCCCTCTTGCCGTATCCACCCTGACCGCCTCCTTCCTAAAACTATTTCGACTTAAGTACTGCTGGACAATATACCATAAAACTCAAAATAATGCAACAACAAAAACCTCCCACGAATGGGAGGTTTTTGACGGCCGGTGATCGATAAGCGGGATTCTGTCCTCGCCGCGAATCGCGGCGGGTGATAACCATTTATCTGGGCCGGAAATCGCTTTCCGGCTCGAGCGGCATTCCCCTTGCGGGGCACAGCCTTGCACTCAAGTAAGGATTTTGCCGTTTCATTTCCGTTTTTTTATCCCTATCACGGAACAAGACCATCGAGCTTGGGGTTGGGTCTCCTTCGGCTTTCGCCTAAGGCGTTTCTGTTCGCACCTCTCTATCGCTAGTGACGGGCGTTACCCGCTACTCTTGGCCGGCTTGCGCCGACCCGAGTGTCCCGACTTTCCTCTCCGAAGAGCGGTTATCTGGATCACCGGCCACCCCTACTATAGCATATAACCCATCTATTGACAAGTACATCTATTTATGGTATATTTAAGGCAGTTCACAGTGACGTTGTGTCGCTGTTTTTGAAGGGAATTGGGGGAAGAAACCATGTCCCGTTACACGCCCTGGATGCTTATTCTGCTGTTGATCCCGTCGTCGCTTCTTTACTGGAATTCAGGAAAGGAGAGCGCGTATGAGCGTCACGTCGGAGAAGTATCAGCGGCCCCGCGCCAAGCGGTTCAACCGGTTCTGGATCTGGCGGCAACACCGGCAGCGGTCGCTGTCGCTCAACCTGTTCCGGCGGCTCCGTCGCGCCGTGCGGCACGCGTAGTCACGATGAAGGTGACCGCCTACTGCCTCTGCGGCATCTGCTGCGAGAAGTGGGCCAGCCTTCCCGACCGCGTGACCTCCACGGGCGACAACGCCAGGATTTACGACGGCGTGGCCGCGGATCCGAAGCGCCTCCCCTATCGCACCAAGCTGGATATCCCGGGAGTCGGGATCCGCGAGGTGGACGATACGGGCGGCGGCATGCGGAAGTCCGCACGCGAGGGCGTCACGCACATCGACGTGCGGATGGCTTCGCACTCCGAAGCCCGGCGCTGGGGAGTGAAAACCCTCAACGTCTCTATCCTGCAGTAACCAGAAACCCGTTCCGACATTCGTGTCGCGAACGGGTTTTTTATTTGAATTTTTCTTATTTTCTGTTATTATGCGCCTAGTTAGTCGGAGGCGATATGCTGAAAAGAAATGTCGCGCATCTGGCCAAGTTGTTGGATAAGAAAAAGCGCGGCTGGGCCAAGCTGGTGGATACCAAAAAACTGAATATGATTGATCTTTATGACTGCGTTCTCGGCCAAGTGTTCGGCTCTTACTCAAAAGGATTCAGCGATCTGATGCTGGATCCGAAGCGTGGCAACATCCAAGGCTTCGTGAATCCGGATGCAAGGCCGTTCTGGCTTCTGGAAATCGCAACGCGCCTCAAAAAGAAAAAGTAACCTCAATCCCGCTCCTAAGAGCGGGATTTATTTATGAAAACCAAGATCGGCGGGATTCACGTCTCCGGATACTCTGCCCAACATTCCGCCGCCGACTTCAAATGCGGTTCGGATACCCGCCACCTCCATAGCCAATTTAACCGTCTCCGATGGCAGTTCTTTCTTCTTAATAAAACCCTTTGACCAGTAGTCAATCACCAGCTTACTGTCTCCGAAAACTTTTTTAACATCCTCGTCCATCGCGATCATCATCGCGTAGCGACAGGCTAACAGTTCGCCGAAATTATTGGTCTTCTCTTCGCTTTCTAGCAAATGCTTGCCGTACTTATTCAACTGCTCGGGTAGAAGAATTTTATCCAGCAGATTCTTGCCTTTCTCGTCGGTCACGCTGATCTCCACGCCGTCGCCGCGCCCCGTTCCCGCGTCAAAATAGATTCCCGGCTCCAAAACTTTTTGCTTCTCCTTTTTTACACGCGCTTTGCTCGGTCCGTAATCCGCGCCGGCCTTTAGCCACGCCTCCGCTTCCGTTTTTGACTCAAAAGACTTGTACCGAGCTCCCCGCACCCCTTTTACCATCTCTTCACACTCCGGCCACCGATCGGTAACAAGCCTCCTGCCGGTTTCAGGCACGAAGCAGGCGTAATATTTCTTTTTCTTAGCGGGCATTATTTCTTTTTAAAATTTGGCGCGATAATCTTCCAAGGAGTTTTCCTGCCGATAGGAAACGCGAATCCCGCCGCCGCCTTATGTCCGCCGCCGCCATATTTGGCCGCCAGTTTAGCAACGTCCGCCTTTCCGTTAGAACGCAACGACACCCGATTGATGCCGTTCTTCTCGCTCCACACAATCGCGATTGGCGGCATCAGCTTGGTCAGCCTCATGCCGGTCTCCGAATGCAGTACGGGTGAATTCACTACCAGTGTTTTATAGCCCTCAAATGTGGCCGCCTGGGCGCTCGCTACCAGTCGCTTTACCATCCGATCCTCGTATTTCAAAAGGTACATTCCGTATTCAAAGTACCGTTTCAGTTTTTTCGCGTCCTCCCAGTCTTTCGCTACCTTATCCCAAAGCTTGAAGTCAAAGTCCACAAGGCCCATATAGGCCATCAGCTCCGCGGTATTTTTTAACTTCCAAGTCCAAATATCCACGTCCTGAATATGGCGCAATAACTTTGGCGTTTTTTTGCCGGGATGGAAATATTCCCAGGCGATCACCGCGCCCGACTGCTTCAGTTCATAGACCCATTCATCGGCCAGTTTAGTGCTTTTTTCTGCGGTTATATGGTGATCCAGCGCGACCACGTAGTTATCCTCTACCAGCTTATTCATTACCGGCTCTTTAAAACTAAAATCAATAAGGTAAATCTGACGCCCTTTAAGACCACTCGGCAAATCACCTCCGTGTGTCAGCGGATAATATTCGGCCTTGTCACCAAATTTCTTCCACGCGGCATACCCGCCGCCGAATCCGTCCCAACAATCTCCGTGAAACATTACAACGGGTTTTTTCATATCTCCACAGTATAACAAAAAACCACCCGTATTCCGTAGACAGGAATACGAGTACGAGCAATAAGGTCTTCATTATAAAAAACCCACCCGTATTCCGTAGACAGGAATACGAGTACGAGCAATAAGGTCTTAATTAAAAAAACCCGCCTTATAGCGGGTTTACCAAACAGGATGCTCGTACGGCTCCAAAATCAGCTTCCCTTCCAGTCGCCGACAGATTACACCTGAAGCCCAATCGGGTATCTCCAACTCAAGTTTAAAAAATCTTGGCTCATTGCTGCCAAACGCACGCAGTACAAATAAGTTCCCGTCAGTTTTATTTCTGGCTCGACATACCACTTCGTATGCCACGCCCTCTTTCAATTCACGCTCGGTCAACGGATGGCCTCGGGACCGGCCCATTGGAAACCTCCAAAACTTCCCCAATCCTACCTTAAAGCAACGATGCCCGGCAATTTCTTGCCGGAAAGAAACTCCAGCATCGCGCCACCGCCTGTGGAAAGAAAGCCGATTTTTTTTCGTAATTTCAGCCAAAGAATCAGCTGGGTCGTCTCCCCGCCCCCGACTACCGTAAAGGCTTTGCTTTTGGCAATCGCCTTCGCGACGCCAACCGAACCGTGGGAATACTTTATATCTTCAAACTTTCCCAGCGGGCCATTCCAAATAATCGTCTTTGCTTTCTTAATAACCGCTGCGTAATCGGCAACGGTCAACGGGCCAATATCCAAAGCCGCGCCGCTTTCCGCGAGCCAATCAATCGGCCTGTGAATCTTTTCCGACTTGGGAACCAATCCGTTTTTGTTAATGACGGTGCTCCCCAAAAGCACCGCGTCCGCTTTCGGTAAAAGATACTTAATCGTTGAAAGCTTGTCATCAATTTTCGCACCGCCGAAAATCAGAGCCAGCGGCTTTTTCGGATGCTTCATAACACCGGAAAGAGTTGCGATCTCTTTTTCCAGAAGAATTCCCGCGAAAGCTGGTAGAAGCTTCGGCAGCTGGGTAACTGAAGAATTAGCACGATGCGAAACGGCAAAAGCATCATTCACATAAAAATCGCCTAGCCGAGCGAGGTGCTTGGCAAAATCTAAATCATTTTTCTCTTCCTCGGGCCAGAATCTGAGATTCTCCAAAAGAAACACCTGGCCATCCGGAAGCTTGGATGGTAGTCCGTCAAGAAAACGTACCTCCTTTTTCAAATTCTTTTTCAGAAATGATACAAAAGGCTTGAGAGAAAATGCCCGGTCATTACCCTCTGGACGGCCGCGATGGCTGATTATGAGCACCCGAGCCCCGTACTTTAATAAGAATTTAATCGAAGGTAATGATTCCTGAAGTCTCAGCGCTTCTTGCCCTGAGCCTGTCGAAGGGTCTACGTTAAAATCCACTCGCAAAATGCAGGTTTTTTCCATCAGCTCTTTCTTTTTAAGATTAGCCAAAAACTTCATTTTATTTATTGTATCACAAATTAAAAACGGGCCTCGGCCCGTTTACTCCATCCGGAGTTTTTCGTTTTTCTTCAGCTTGCAGTCACAGACGCGCTCAATCTCCGGAATAAGATTCTCGTCCTGAATTTCCAGAAGCACCGTGGTATTAATCCAGGCTTCATCCAGCACCGACACTCCGGGAAAATTCGTCTCAACGCATTTCTTGAAAGTGGCGAGGGCGTTCGTCAACTTTTCCCGCATCTCGGCATGAGTAAGCCCTAAGCCAACAATTTCCACCGGCTTTTTCAGCATAGCGATGTATCGCATATCACCTCCCAGGAACTCATTTAATAATAACGTAAAACTGTATTAAAATGTAAGTAATGGCTAGCATAAACGCAGGAAAGAAAAAAATCGTAATCTTAGGCGCCGGATTCGGAGGTTTACGGGTCGCCCTTCAGCTCTCAAAAAAGCTTCGCCGTAGCGGACATGATAAAAACGTGGAAATCCTCCTCATAGACCGCAACGCCTATCACACGTATACACCGACGCTCTATGAAGCCGCTACCACCTCAAAAGAAACCGCTAACTACTGCGAACTCAAGGAAATTGTCACATTCTCCATACCGGAAATCGTCACAAGATACGGCATACGATTTCATCAGGCGGAAACCCAAAAACTGGATCTGATCGGCGGTGACATCCACCTGACGGATGGCAGTAAGATAAAATTTGACCACTTGGCGCTGGCGCCGGGATCGGAAACAAACTATTTCGGCATTCCCGGACTGGAGCAGCACGCGCTTCCGTTGAAAACGCTAATGAACGCCTTCTCTATTCGCGACCGCATCCTCGCCTCCGTGGAATCCGGCGCAAACCCGCTCCGCGTCATTATCGGCGGCGGCGGATCTACCGGTGTAGAGTTGGCCGGCGAGATTGCCTCCTGGGTGGAAGAGCTGGCGGAAAAACATCGGACAAATCACGAAATCACAGTTGTCGAAGCGGCTCCTTCAGTACTGTTCGGATTCGGACCGAGTATCATCCGAAAGGCCACGAGTCGCTTAAATGACCTTGGAATAAAAGTACTTACGAACGCGACAATCACCAAAGTAGAATCCGATAAAGTCCTATTAAAAGACGGTGCTGTTTTGAAAAGTGATGTCACTATATGGACCGGCGGCGTGAAAGCCTCTTCGTTAATCGCGACTCTTCCGCTGAAGCTGGAACAGCGCGGACGGGTTGAGGTAGCGGACGCCATGTTCTGCCTACCGCAAACTCCCGACCTTAAGCTTTCAGGTACAATCTACGGACTGGGAGACGCGGTTTGCTGCTACGATCCTAAAACCGGCAAGCCGATGCCGGGAGTAGCCCGGGCGGCTATCGCCCAAGCGGATGTAGTCGCCGCCAACATCTGGCGTGAAATTTCCGGTCACGGCGCGGTTCGGCGCTACCGGCCGATGAACTACCCCTATGTAATCCCGATTGGCGGGAAATGGGCGATAGCCAAGCTCGGCCCGATTAAAATCTGGGGATTTCCTGGCTGGATTCTCAAGGGGCTCGTGGAAATTAATTACCTTATTTCAATTATGCCTTTCTGGAAGGCCGTGAAAATCTGGCTTAAAGGCTTAAGCATCTTCATCAAAAACGATCGTCTCGGCTAGCGATTTTGCAGTATCATGATCGGCGACCGAGCCTGTTCGCCCCGCAACATATAGCCGGCTCCGAAGCCGGCCGTGAAGGTCAGAATTATGGCTAAAATAAGCCTCCAAATACCGTTTGACATGAGACCGATTATATCTTATATTTGTCACTAACACTATGGCACATACCAAATCAGGAGGCTCTACCAGATTAGGACGCGATTCCTTCTCCAAGCGCCTCGGTATCAAGGTTAATGAAAGCGAAGCCGTTAAAGTCGGTGAGGTTATCGTTCGCCAGAGGGGCAGCCACGTCCTCCCGGGCAACAATGTCGCCCAAGCCGGCGATGATACGCTTTACGCTATGAAAAACGGCACAGTTAAATACGTTGACGTTAAAAAGACGCGCTTTGACGGCACTCGCCGATACACTAAGAAGGTCCACGTCGTCGCGGCTCCCGCGAAGAAATAAAAAATACCCGCCACTCGGCGGGTATTTTTTATTCCGGAACCACCTCAATCAGCGCCTCACTCTCAATGCCATGCTCAAAATTTATTTTAACCTTATGCGCGCCGAGAGATTTTATAGGTCTTTCCAAAACAACGGAAAAATCCCGGTAGCCGTTCTTTTTCATGGCCTCGCCAATCATTTGCAAAGTCACCGATCCGAACACCTCGCCCTTCGTGCCGGCTCGGACAGAAAACTTTAAAATATCTTTCTTGAGCTTGGCCGCTTGCCCCTTATTCAGATCTGCCGATGCCCGCACTTCCGCCTCGGTCTTCGCTTTCACTTTTAGCGCTCCTTCATCAGCCGGCACCGCGAGCTTCCGGGCAATCAAAAAATTCCTGGCATAGCCGTCTGCCACTTCCTTAACCTCGTTCTTCCGTCCCACCTTCCTGACATCGGCCAAAAGCAGAACACGCATTGCTAATTTACAATTAAAGAACGGAGCACCTCAAAAGCTTTCTCGAGCTGGGGATCGCGTCCTTCCTTCGCGTCTTCTTCGGTTATCTTAACTTCGTAGTCAGGCGCAAGGCCGTTTTTGTCGATTGTTTTACCGCTTGGCGTCAGCCAGCTCGCAATAGTAATTTTCAAAGTAGAGTTGTCTTTCAAATCCTGAACTTCCTGAACCGTACCTTTGCCGAAGGTTTTCTCACCGACTAGCTTGATACCGCGATTATCACGGAGAGCGCCGGCTAAAATTTCCGAAGCGGAAGCCGAACCGCCATTGACCAAGACTACTACCGGAAAATTCTTCAGCGCTTCGTTGCCATCCGCGGTAAAAACAGTATCCTGTCCGACTTTAAAGTCCTCCGTCACAACCAATGAGCCTTTTTCCAGGAACCAGCCCGCGAGATAAACCGCGATGTCCAGATAGCCGCCCGGGTTATTCCGCATATCCAAAACAATACCCCTCGCATCACGCTCCGCGGCATCAGCAATCGCCTTATAAAAGAGAGTCGGCGCGTTCTGATTAAAAGCATAGAACTTCAGATGAAGAAGGCCGTCTTTAACGTCCCAATCAATTGTCGGCACCCGGATTTCATCGCGCACGATTACGAAATCCTTCGGCGTCGTCCAACCGTTCCTTAAAATTGTCAGGGTCACCTTCGTGCCGTTTTCGCCGCGAATCTTGGAAATGGCGTCGGTCAAAGAAACACTATCGGTGGGAGTGCCATCCACAGCCAGTATTTTATCCTTTGCCAAAATGCCAGCCTTCTCGGCCGGAGAATCCTTCAGCGGAGCGATGATGGTCAACTGATCCTCCCGGACACCAATCTCGGCACCGATTCCGCCAAAACTACCGCGCACATCCTCTTCAAATTTTTTTGCTTCAGCCGGCGGGAAAAAAACCGTGTACGGATCACCGAGAGAATTAACCAGGCCGGCAACAGAGCCGTAAACCAGATCTTTGTCCGGCGTGGTATCACCGGAAATATGGTACTCCTTCAACTTCTCCCAGACCTGCCAGAATAAACCGAAGTCGGCTTTTACATCCGGATCGTCAACGTTGGTAATTCCTTTGACGGTCACCACACGGGGATCCAACTGACCAAGACGGTAACCTAAAAATAAAGAGCCGCTGACGGCCACGGTGGCAACGATTGCCACAACCGCCCAAAGCGCTATCGGTTTCTTGAACATGTATAGACTAATATTAAATTTTTTAACCTTCAAAATCAACCGAGCTTAACGGTTCGTACTCCATTCCGGATTTTTTCGGACTCGATTCCATCAGCTCGATCGTCTTTGCCTCAAACATTCGACTGAACGGAATGGAAAGCTCCGGCAATGTTTCCCGGTTCACCGCGTTAAATCGAGCCAGAGTAATGTGACCGGTAAAGAGATGGTGCTCCTGGTCAAAGCGAATTCCTTTTTCGTGAAGACTCTTTTCCAGAGCGGCTTTGATCGCGGCAATGCGTTGTGAACTCTCCCGATCGGCGACAAGCCAAACCATCCTGGGAGTCCGGCCGACCGGACCGTAAGTCACCTTTTCAAGCCGAACCACCGGTGGCTCAAATTCAGACCCGACCTCCAAAAGCGCCTGGTTAATCGCGGTCACGTCCTCGTCAGATTGCGCGCCAAGAAAAATAACGGTCAGGTGCCAATTCTCCCTGTCCACAAAGCGAATACTCGGATCCAGCGCCTCTTGCGCCTTTGCCACAGCTCCATCCAACTCTTTTTTAACGCTTTCCGGCAGATTAATGGCCAGAAAAAGCCTCTTCTTTGTCATAGTAAGTTATAATCATAGTATGCGTTCGGTCCCAGAGTCCAGCAAGGAATATTTTGAAGCGCTCAAAAAGCGCGCGAAAAAATCCAAGATCTACAAGTCCTATCAATTGACAGGACTGGAAATTGCCAATATTTTAGAAGACCAGGAGCACAAGTCTCTTTATATCCGCCTGGCAAAGGTCTACGGAGACCAAACGATGATGCACATCGCCAAATCCGTAGCCGAACGGGAAGGAGTCAAAAACAAAGGAGCTTATTTTATGAGGATGCTCAAAGGCAAGAAAAAAACCAAAAAGGCAAAAACCGAAT
>CAYGEK010000004.1:19984-38813 GCA_964348885.1 uncultured Candidatus Saccharibacteria bacterium
ATCGTAACTATCGCGGAAAAGAAAAACGAAAAATTCCTCCGTACGCCGACGGCCCTCTTTGATTTTTCCAAGTACTCAAAAAAAGAGGTCCGCGAGCTGGTTAAGACGATGCGCCAGTCCATGCACGAAGCCGAGGGCATCGGCCTATCCGCCAACCAGATCGGAATGAACATAAAAGTTTTTGTCGCCAAAGTGGAAAATAAATTCTATGCCGTCTTCAACCCGGAGCTTGTTCAGCTATCCAAAGATCAGATTACACTGGACGAAGGATGCCTGAGTGTTCCCGGTGTTTACGGCGCGGTTGACCGACCGGAAAAGGTAACCCTCAAGGGATTGGACCAAAACGGCAAGGCGCTGAAAATAAAAGCCTGGGGGTTGTTAGCCAGAGTTTTTCAGCATGAAATGGACCACCTCAACGGAAAGCTTTTTATAGACAAGGCAAAACTGATTGAAAGAGTGCCGGTCATAAAATAATGAAATTCGCCTTCTTTGGCACGCCGAATTTCGCGGCAACAATTTTAAAGGAGCTTGTGGAAGCCGGATTAGTGCCCGCGCTGATTGTTTGCAATCCTGACCGCCCGGCAGGGCGGAAACAAGTCGTCACCCCGCCGCCGACTAAAATAATCGGAGAAGCTTCAGGAATCCCGGTATGGCAGCCGGAAAAACTCTTAGCCTCCGAATGTTCGGAAAAACTTGCCGGAATGGACTTCGCCGTCGTCGCCGCTTACGCGAAGATAATTTCCGGAGAAATTATCGCCCAACCGCGCCTTGGCATGATCGGAGTTCACCCGTCACTCCTGCCTAAATATCGCGGCACCACGCCAATCCAAAGCGCCATACTTAGCGGTGAATCCGTTACCGGCACTACCCTTTTTATCCTGGATGAAAAAGTGGATCACGGCGCGATCATCGCGCAGGCGCAGGCGCCACTGGTAGAAGCGGAGACGTATACTTCCTTAGAGAAAAAACTGGCGCTACTTTCCGGCAGGCTTTTAATTGAGAAGCTGCCGCTGTTTCAACAAGGCGCAATCAAGCCGATTCCGCAAATAGAAACGGAGGCAACCATGACTAAGAAATTCAAAACGGAAGACGGTTTTGTTGATGCTGAAAAAATGACGACCGAGGAATTTTACCGTAAAGTTCGCGCCCTGAATCCACAGCCGGGCGCCTACGCTATCAAAAATGGACTCCGCGTAAAAATCATCGATCGGGAGACGGTCCAGCATGAAGGCAGGACTCCGAAGAAAGTGAAGGACGCTATTTTTTACCTAAAGTCTCTTTAACCGTTTTAGCCAGCTCCTCAAGCTTGGTGTTGGCCTTAACAAAGTAACCGTTTGCATTCACGCCCATCCCCCGGAAGCTATCCAGATCGCCCGGTAAGTTGGTTAAAACAAGCACAGGCACGTCTTTAAACTCCCCGTCCGGCTTCTGCATTTCTTTTAAAAAGGTAACACCGTTAACCTCCGGTAAAACAATATCCAACAAAATAATATCCGGCTTAACAATCGGCAGCTTCTTTAAGGCTTCGGCTCCGTTCTGCGCAATTTCCACATCATAACCGTTGCCCACTAGGAATTCCTTAACTGAATTAGCCAGAATCTCCTCGTCCTCTACCACAAAAATCATTTTCTTTTTTGTCATGGTCTTAATATTAACACATTAAGAAGTAATGGGAACGGTAAAGAAGAATGTCGTACCTTTTTTTTCGCCCGTCTCAAACCAGATGCGACCGCCGTTCGCTTCAATAGAAGATCGTGAAATAAACAGACCGAGGCCGCTGCCGGTCGGTTTTTGTGTCGTCGCCCCGGCGCCCCGATAAAATCTGGTAAATAACTTGGCCTTGTCCTGGTCGGCAATCGGCGGACCATCGTTATGGATACTTACGACGTATTCCATACCCATCTGATCTATACCTATAGCGATATCGGTACCGGCCGGACCGTAAGCGATGGCGTTATCAAGAATATTTTTAAAAGCTTCTGTAAATAAGCTCGGATCAATAACGCTGTTCACCAGCTCAATTTTAAGACTTAGTTTGATTTTTTGTTTCTTCGCCTCTGCGTCCGGTTTTAAAAGATAGACCGTGTCGTTAATCAGCTTTTTAATATCGGCTGGCTGCTTATGAACCAGGGCGGTGCCCACGTCTATTCTAGAAACGCTCAAAAGATCATTGACCAAAGTGATTAGGCGCTCGTTGGAACGATAAAGATACTCAACTTTCTCCCGCACGTTTTTGTTCGCTTTTTTATCCTTACGCAGCAATTCAATCACCCACTTAAAAGCGGTCAGCGGCGAGCGTAGTTGATGCGAGGCCAGCGAGATAAACTCGCTTTTTGCTTTCTCAATCTCTTTTTCTTTTGAGATATCACGATAAGTGCCGATGGCGCCAACTACGCGACCCTCAAGCATAACCGGTGAAGCAGTGGCCAAGACCGGAATCTTGGTGCGGTCTTTGATAATAATATAATCCGCTGCCGAAGTGGTGCGCTTACGAGTGGTAACCGCCAAATGGAACGGACGTTTGTCAGACGGGATAAGCGTTCCCTTTTCGTCTTCCGCCGGCACGACCTCGTTAAAAACCCGGCCCAGCAGCTCTTCCTCCTTATACCCGAGCAGTGTTTCAGCCTGGTTGTTCAGATAGATAACACGACCGGCATTATCAATAGCCACCACTCCTTCGGCGATACTTTCCAGCAACGCTTCGTCACGAGCCCGCTCGCGCTCAACGCTTTCCATGGAAATATTAAGCTTGTGCTCGGCTTCTTTTCTCGCGCGAATGTCTCTCATTATCACCTGCGCCGCCGGCTTACCCGAGTAAATAAATGGGACCGCGGCCGCCTCCACCACTACCGTCGCTCCGTCCAGCCTGTTAATCTTCTGCTCCGTAAACTGCTTAATCCGGTGGCCGGCCATACGCGCGTAATCATGGTGAACAAAATCCAAAACAGAACGGCCGACCAACTCGTCTGGATGGCTGGCGCCGTAAAGTTTGACCGCGGCTGAATTTAAAAAGATAAAACGCCCGCCGCTTTGAATAAAAATCGCGTCCGGCGATAACTCGACCAACTGCCGGTATCTCCGTTCACTTTCAGCCGTCCTATCGTGAGCATCACTCGCCTCACTCACGGCGGCAGAAAGAACCATTGCCGAAACCGCGCCAAAGAACATAAACACCTGGAGCAGTATCAAATTGCTCTCAAATGACGACGAATCCGTAAACGGTCCCGAACCAAGAGTAGTGTTCGCGATAGAAATAATACTCACCAGGAGCACGGAAACGGCCACGCCTAATTGTGACAGAGCGACTGCCGACCAGATGAGTAGCGGGAAGATGGCAAATTTCAGCTGAAGCAACACCGGCGAGTTAGTCATTTGACTGGAAAAAATTATCGCCGTCACTACCGCCGTCAGCGTCAGAATCATGGTCGCCTCCGTCTTCTTGGCAGAAAGAATCGCTCTGTATCCACGCTCCTTAATCGTCAAAATTAGAGGCGTCACTACCAAGGCGCCCATCGCGTCACCGACAAACCAGACTAACCAGACGGAAAGAAAATCCTGGAAAGTTGCCAGTCCGGCCGAGCTTAAACTAATCGCGCCGATACTGGCGCTAATTGCCGGTCCAAATAAAACCGCCGCGAAAATAAACTTTCCGACATCGCCGATTCGCCGCAATGATTCGGAGAAGTGCCAATGCCGAAGGAGTAGCGCCGCCACTACCGCTTCCAAGGCGTTACCAATCGCAACTCCGAACGCGGCCAGAACCGGTTCGTTCAATGTCAGATTAACGAAAAGCGCGCTGAAGAACACCGCCGGCCAATACCGAACCCCGAAAATCAACAGCATCGCGATTGCGAGTCCGGTTGCCGGCCAGACCACCGTCGCCTGGCTGGTTTGCTCTGCGAAAGACAAACCTATCTTAGCTATCAAAAAATAGATACCGGTAAAAACCGCCGACTTGGCCAAGTAGTTCGCTAAGGCTTCCTTTTTAAACATGCGCTTATATTATTCATTATAACAATCTCGATTAAATAGCCGCTGGCAACGAGAAGGAGAAGGTGCTGCCCTTACCTTCCTCAGAGACAAACCAGATACGACCGCCCATTTTTTCGGTGAGCATTTTTGCTATGAAAAGCCCAAGTCCGGTACCGGTAATCTCCTGAACCTCCCGGGATTGAGCGCGGAAGAACTTCTCAAAGATTTTCTGTTGCTGATCCTTGGGTATGCCAAATCCCGTATCGCGCACGTCCACTGCCACCTGACCGGAATTCGCCGTAGCCGAGACTACAATACGACCGCCTTCACGATTGTACTTAACCGCGTTTCCTATCAAATTAATCAGTATCTCTTTTAATTTACCGGCGTCGGCCAACGCCTCTCCTAAACCGGGCTCGGCCGCAATCTCGATGGTGATCTTCCTCTTGCGCGCTATCGCCATCAGATCCTTCACGACACCTCTGACTACCGGAAGAATGTCCATTTTAACCGTCATTAACTTGGTCGTTCCGGCGTCGGCTCTGGCAATCTCCAATAAGTCGTTCAGCAGATCATTCAAGTGTCGACTCGCCTCTCCGATAGAACCGAGACTGGACTTAACGTCTTTTGAAATTCTGGACTGTGAGTCTTCAATCATTTCAAGGAAACCGCGTATCACGGTAACTGGGGTGCGTAATTCGTGAGCCGCCAAAAAGACGTATTCGTCCTTCAGCTTGGCCATTGAGAGCGCTTTGTCCAATTCTCTTTTTTGTGATTCTTTCAGTTCGTGCGTTCGCTGCTCAACCTTGCCCTCCAGTTCCTTGTTAAACTGTTTGATTTCCTCATAAGCTTTGGCATTCTCAATGGCGATACCGGCCTCGGCGGAAAATATGTCCAGCACATCGATATCATTGGCATAATATGATTCTCCGGAAAGCTTCGGGCCAAGAATCAGCACTGCCGTCTCCTTCTTTTCCACCCGGATCGGAGCGGCGAAGGCTATTTCCAGCTCACGGAAAAGCGTCTTAAGCTCACTTTCTTCCAGCTCATCCAAAACTACATGTCCGCGATCGCCGTTATGCAGAAGCTTTTCCAATCTTGTGTATTTCTGCCGGTCGCCGCCGTAGCCAATCCCCTGTACCGAGCTGACCGCGTGACTATCTATAAGCAAAAAGGCCGCCCGGCTTAGCCGCATAGACTTCATCAGGGCGTCCAGGATGTTTTGGCTCAAATCCTTAAGATCTATATTTTCCGCCATAATATGGGTCAACCGGGATAAAAGTTCGTCTTTATCATAGGCGGCCCGCAAAAAATAACGCCCGGACCACTTTTTAATACGCTTTTCCAGCGGCTGAAAACTCAACATCGCTATCACCGTCAGCGCCATAAACAAGAGCAACGCCGGCGTACTCACTGTGGTGTCCAGTAGTCGTCTAAAAACAACCAGAAAAATCAGGGCGTAGCCTATAGCCAAAAGAAGAAGGAACGTAACAAAAGAAACCGCCCTGGCGATAATCGGCTGAATATCCAAAAAACGATGCTTAACAATCGCATAGCCGATTGCGGCCATCAGAATCACCGGAAAAATGGGCCCGAGAAAAACTCCGGCGGAGCTTTTCGCGATCACTACAAAGCCAACCGTAAAAACAGTCATCAAAGAAAAAGTGGCGAGCACTCCGAAAAGTAAATACAGAACCTTCGCCCGCTCCTGTCCTTGGGAGCTCCGATATTTCGCGAAAAGATTAATGAAACTTAAAATAAGAAAACCGACAAAATTCAGGACAAAAACAGCCATGCCTATATCCGGCACCGGCACGGGCTGACCTTCTGGGTACTGAATCCCGGAAAAGACAAAAGGAGAAACGGACAGGCCGGCGGCGAGAAGCATACTTAAGCAAATCAAGGTAAGTAACGCTCGAGAGAAACGGATTTCATTACGCGGAAAAGTATGCACCAGCAGGAATAATATCGGCGACATAAAGGAAGCCGAGAACATCACGACCCTTATCCAGAAAAGTTGGCTCTCGGGAGTTTGTCCGGGCGGATGCAGGGATAAATAATTTACCCCAATGTAAAAGCAGATTACTACTGAGAGCATTAAAAAGAACCGGTTCGTCCAGCTGTTCGGATTTTTAATATAAACAGCTAAGCCGATTGTAGAGGACGCGAAGAACGCGATAAGGCCCAAAACTATCTCGGTGGGATTAATCGAGGTAAAAATCATCTTTCCTGTTTATTATACCATTCCATGGCAAGCCCCCACACCAAACAACTAGTTGTTTGGTGTGGGGGCAAGCGGCCCTCTGTGAATAAAAAAGGCCGGTATTCCGTAGACAGGAATACCGGCACGAGCATAAAAAGTATTGATTATAAAAAAGACCCCGCGAATAGCGGGGTTAATGTATTGGACCGAGAGTGGCGGCGCCAAAAAATTTAAGAACATCTCGCTGAATGGCTTCGGTTTCAGTGATTTTCAGCTCGGGTCCGTCCTCCACGTTCCAGTCAATCCTTTCACGCAGTAGCTCCCCTGTCATATCGGTGCAGTACTTCAATTTGCCCGTAGCGGTTAAAAGATTGCCAAGACGGCTAAATATCTTCATCAGCTTCATGGTTGGAATGTCCTGAAGCAAAATTTTCGTAAAATCTTTACGAAGCCCCAAATAGTGCCTGACGCAGTTCTCGCTTAGAATGCCCGAGTGTATCTTTACGCTCAATTCCGAAAGCAATTCCTTAAAGTTCAGCCAGTACCCCGGAAAGCCATAGACATATTCTCCGTACTCTTTGCGGTTTACTTTGATGCTCTCGGGCCGTAAGCCGAGAGTAACGGTGGCCGGAGTAAAGAGCGCTCCCACAAGCGTACCGTTGATGCTCGCGTGCAAAGTATTAGTCACGAACTGATTCAGAATAATGCCGCTTGTATATTTAATTCCTAGCGGCTTCAGATAATCCTGATACATGTGATAACTGATCGCCTGATAACAAAAAGCGGAAAATCTGTGCCTAGCTATCCGCTCATCGCCGGATTCGGTTCTTAATGGATGAATTCCGCACATCCTGGAAGTAGCAAAAATATCTATCTTGCCCAACTTTTCCCGCACTAGATCCGAAACCTCCAAAGGCGCGCTATCGGGCCGCTCGCGATACCGGAACATCTCCAGCTCGCCCGCTCCGATCGGCTCCTGCGCCGGAGGCACAAGGCGGTAGCTCAGCCACTCTTCAAATGGCGGATAAACAACGCGCGCGATATAAATCGCGGCCTTTTTGTCCAATTCGTCATAAAGAGGTCTGTTACCGTATATTCTGGAAGATCCTCTGGCAATGGTAAGAATCTTTTTAAGAGCAGCGCTTTCCCAAGTTCCCGCGCTACCGATTTTTTTAACCCGATAAGTTTCAACCGTGAATTTCCCGAGTGAAAAACTTCTGAAGTGAAGTCTGGACAACGGCTTAGGCAGCTGCCCAAGCAAGCTTCGTATTTTTTCCAATCTACTCTCCGAATATAAAAGAACCCCTCCATACTATATGAAGGGGCTCAAACTATCAAACGAATTCCAGTACGCTGTCAACGCTCGCCCTGGGCGAATGAGGCCTCTGCTCGGTCGGATATCCCATCCGGAAAAGTACCAGAGGCACACTGCCGATAGCGCCGAGCCGTAACTTGAGCATGGCTCGGAAGGCGGTAACCTCCACGATCGCGGCATGGACCGCTACCGCCAGTCCAAAATGCTCCGCGGCGATACAGCTCATGCCGAAGATCATACCCGCTTTTACTCTGCTCTCCAGCGAATCGCTTTTCGCGCTGACGACCACAATCAACGGCGCGCTCTTGATACCGTCCCGGTCGGCGGCGGCAAAGCCATGCGCGAGGTCGGGATCAAACGATCCGACCTTCTTGAGCTCATCGCGCATCCGCGCGGTCATCGCGTCGCTAAGTCCGAAAGTGCTCCCGGGCATGCCAATCGCCTCCGAACTGTCATTAGGAAGAAAGTAGTTTCCCAATTCTGCCCGGAAGTCGTTTCTCGCGACCACCGCTCTATCGGCCAGATACTGAATTTCGGCAATCGCGAATCGGGTCGGATTGTCCTGAATAAAATGCAGCGAAAGCCCTTCGTCCCGAAACAGGTTCCTGTCAAACTGCTTCAGTGCCTCAATAGTAGCTTCAGGCACGGGCTGCGCGGGACTATATTTTCCGCGATTCATCCTACGATTCTTCATGGCAGCAAAAACCGAAGGCCGAACTTCCTTAATCACTCCGGAAAAATCCATCTTTACGGAGCCGGCCTGGTCCGGACCCATTCCGGAAAAATCCATCTCTGCCGAGTCAACGCCGTAGCCCTGCGCCGCCAAGAACATATTCGCCATCGCGCAGCCGACGCTGATCTGAGCCTGCCTGGCGTTTTTATCAGAAGCCGGTAAGACCCCGGCTTTCGGCACCAGTATATCCACCCGGTTTTCCGCGAGTGACACCCGGAAGCGCCAGGGTTGGGAGTTATGGGAATTAGCGGCTAGAACAGCCCAGCCTACCAGATTCCTGTAAAACGCCTTTTTATCAACCTGGCCCGCGGGCAACGTCTGGATATCCCAAGCCGAATAATTAGCTCCGCTCACATCCGCCTCCCCTCAAAGATCACCTTACCCGTGAACTTATTGATGAACATTCGCTCGGGCAGGTCAAAGCCCAGTAAGAGCCTGGCGGCGGCTTCCGCCACCATTCCGCCGGCCATCATCGCCGTAGAACCGAGCTGCGGAACACCGCCGAAAACCGGCGGCTCCTCTTTCATCGCCAACACTTTGAATTCCGGCGCATGAATATGATTCCGTCCGACAATCGCGAACACGAAATCATAGAAATTTTCCCGATTGGGATCAGCCTGACACTTTTTCTGAATCGCGTAGATTTCATCATCCGAAACGCCACAAGCGGCAATCGGTAATGATTGATCCAGATCAAAGCGCCGCACGTCCAACTGGGCCGCGGAACCGATATCAGTGACCATCAGCACGGGGATGCCCAATAGCCTGGCCTTCTCCCGCATCATGATTTTCATATTGATATCGTCGCATTCTTCCACTACCAATGTCACACCGCCGAGAAATTCATCAAGGTTACCCTCGTGCACTCCTTCGGCGTAAGGCTTAACCTTAATGTAAGGATCAACCGAGTGGATCTGCTCAGCAGTGACCAGAGCCTTATTACGGCCGAAGTCTGCGTAGGTCAAATGGACTCTATTCGCGTTGGTCAGATGATAATCTTTCGGATCGGCAACTTTGATTAGCCCCGGTCGCATATCCCGTACCAAAGCGTGCGCGGCATTATTGCCGACACTGCAGCCGGTCACGGCAATCACCGCCTTTTCAAAGACCGCGCGGATTTCCTGCCAGTACAAAATCATGCTCGGATCACGGATCAAAAGCGCGTTCCGAATCAAAAGCGCGAGTTGATGCCAGCGCTTTGGCGCGAAACGAACCAGATGGCCCAGACGAGGATAAGAAAAAAATTCCCCGTAAGAGTCATCTTCACTCATTTCAAATTCCTTCAGGAACTCGTCCATGATAGCGGAGCCGGGCACCAGATCCTCTAAAAGACCGTGCATGGTCGCTGGCACCAGATCAACGTGCCGAAAATTCTTTATTCCCAGACGATTGGAATCTGATCGGATTGGTCTTCCATCGTACACAAAATAGCCTTTCAAAGAACGGCCTAAGAATACAACGAAAATGCTAAGAATTCAATATTCTCGTAACCACCTCCTGCAGCTGATGCAGGTCAGTATTGGACTTCATCAGATACTCCTCCGCCCCCAGCAATTTCGCGCCTTCAACGTGATATTCATTATCGCCCAGATTGGTTAGCATCACTACCGGAATCTTTTTTGTGCTTGGGTCTTTCTTCAGCTCCTTCAAAGTATCAATGCCGTCCATTTTAGGCATCATCACGTCCAATAGAACCAGATCCGGCATCTTTTCCTTCGCGAGCGCGAGCCCGTCTAGCCCGTTATGAGCGAAAAAAACCTCATAACCTTCCTGGGTAAGCTTGCTTTGATATAGCTTGGTCAGCAAAGGATCGTCATCCACCAGCAGTATCTTTTTTTTATTCTTTAACATATTTTTTTAAAATATCATTCGCGAAGTTCCAGTCCAAATTTCCAAAGAAAGAATTGATGTAATCTTTGCGGTTCACGCCATAGTCCATAAAATAAGCGTGCTCATAGACATCCAGCACGATCAGCGGAACCGCCGCCCAGACCGCGCCAACGTTATGGGCATCGGAGCCATAGTTGTGCAAACGATTATCCTTATAGTCATACGCCAAAATCGCCCAGCCACGAGCGGAAATTCCGGTCGCGATCATGTCCAATTTCCAGGCGTCCATTGAGCCGAAATCCCTCTCAATCATTTTCACCAAGTCTCCCTTGGGTTGTCCGTCGCCGCCCAGATGGCCAAAATAAACCTCATGCAGCTTCATGCCGTTAACGGCGAAAGTTTCCTGACGCTTCAACTCGCCGATATAGCTAAAAACTCCGTTCGCCTCCGACTTATCCGCCTCCTCAATCTTCTTCTGGATCTCGTTGGTTTTTTTTACGTAGCCCTCATAAAGCTTAAAATGCTCGTCCAGCATCTTTTTGGTAATGCCGGGAAGGTCTTTGGAAAATTTATTCTTTTCCGAATTAAAATCTATTCTCATTATTGCGCGGAATAATCAATCATAATCACATCTTTATCCTTGAAAACCAGGTCCGCCGGATTGGCGATATCTTTACCGCTAATGCTAACCTTTACGGAATAACCCGGGCGCTCCAGGGACTGGCCGTAGACTGTGAAGAAATTTTTAAGATAAAAAACCTTGCCTGCGGTAGCCGATTCTATATGTATCACTCCTGAAGCATCATGAGTATGCACCTCAGCCATACAATCCCGGGCTAATCCGACATTAGCCGGTATCGGCTCGCTAAGTCCATTAACCGAAATCTGCACAATAGGATGAAAATGCTGTGAAAGATTTCCATGTCCGTTAGGAAGACACCCCACTCCCTCCTTTGCCCAAACCTCCGCAATGCCACGATTAGGATCGGTAAATCTGGGGATCATAAACAGAACCACCAACACCACCGCCACTCCGCCCGTGACAAGGATATTTTTGTATTTGCTCATAAGTATATTCTATTATAATATAGCCTAAGCGATAATTGAAGAGTTGCCTATTCCGGGATCGTCTAATGGTAGGACGCATGGCTCTGAACCATGAAATTGGGGTTCGATTCCCTGTCCCGGAACATCACGTTTTACTAATGCTATTTTTTAGATGGGAATCGAAGACCGCAGTCCAGATTTTCAGCAGAAAATCGCTGACGAGGGGCGGGCTGCGAGCCGGTCGCTGCGGCGACCGGACTTGTAGCCGATTCCCTGTCCCGGAACAATGATAGTGTAAGCTTAAGCTATGGACAGACTGGCGCGGATTATAGAGATTACAATCATAATCGCCGGCGTTTTTATTTCACTGGCCGCGATACCCTATTTGGTTAATGTAGAAAATCCGCAGCCGCAGCTGCCGGTTAAAACTTTTGAAATGCCGGAATTCACCGCGCCGGTCATCTCGCCGACTATTAACTCAAAAGCCGAACAAGCTCCGGTTCAGCCGGCACCGATTGCCAAAGCGGTTCTTCCTGTCAAAACCGATACCGCGCCCGCCACTTTACCCCAACCTATAGCCGCACCGGCAATTTCTAAATATGGAGCGCTCCTTAAGGAGGAGGCCCGGCTAGGACGCGTTGATCCTCGTGACGAACAGGAACTCTGGCGCGGCGTGGTTGCGGTAAAATGCTCTTTTGACGTAGTCGGCGGAGTTAAAACACTCTCCGGATCGGGCATCGTCCTGAATAATTTTGGCTATATCGCCACGAATAATCATGTCGCCAACGGCGGCTCCGACGGCGCCTGCCAGATCCAATTCCCAGGATTCAGCGAGAATACGGGCTTTTCTATCCGAGCCCTGGGCGCAGTTCCAGCTAAAATAGTAGCTGTTTCCGGAAACAACGATAACGACATCGCCCTGCTTCAGATAGAACAGAATAAGGAATTCAGGGAGCAGCTGGAGTACTGGAAAAAATATTACGGCTTTACCGGCGATCCGTTTCCGTTCATTCCATACCCCTTTTGCGACGAAGCCTCGCAAGAGGATCGGGTCATGCATTTTGACTGGCAAGTTATCAATTCAGCTTCCGGCGGCTTTGAAATGTTGCGCGTAGTAAGTCACGTTATTGAATTTTTGAATATCAACGACGGAGAGTTCTTTTACGCGCGCTCAGGCGCGCCGGACTATGTTGTGACTGATGCAAAAAAATTCGGAGGTTCGTCAGGCGGCCTGGCATTCAATGCTACCCGGGACTGCATTCTCGGTCTCACCTCCAGAAGCGGCGAAGTTACTTTTGTGCTAAATATCAACAGCGCCGCGGCGCTGTCAGTGCTAAATAATAATTAAATCTTCAGATAGCGGCGGGCGGCGACCACGGCGGAAGCGGCGCCGAGAATCACGGCAAATCCCAACTGATACAAAATAAATTGCGGTATATGGCTGCCAAGATAAGAAGCTAGCGAAAGGCCGGGAATAAAGGCGTGGACATAAGGAGAAGACGTCAAAATTAGGGGCGTGGAAATAAGTATTCCGACAAAGGCGGCCAAAACTCCGTAAATAACACCGGCAATCACATACGGACCATTGATAAACTTGTTGGAAGCGCCTACCAATCGCATTACCGCCAACTCTTCCCGGTTTGAGTAAATGGCCAGCCGAATCGTATTAAAAGTTACCAGCACCGCCACCGCGGCCAAGAAGATAGTCATGCCCAAGCCGACGGTTTTCACGGTCGTAATAATCGCGGCCAACCGATTGATGGCATCTTTATTTTCTCCGTAAGTGACTTTCTCAATCAACGGTTGCAAATTGGCGTTCTCAAAAAATCCGGCGATAGTCGGATACTGCTCTGGATCTTTGGCTTTAATGTTCAAGGAGGCCAATAACGGATTAACCTGCAGTTCCGAGAGCGCCTGCGAAACAGCGTCGCTATCTCCGTGATTATTACGGAAGATCTCCAAAGCTTTTTCTTGGGAAACATACTCCACCGCGCGCACTTCGGCCAAAGCCTGAAGACCCTTTTGCAAATCCATTATCTGCTCCTCGGGAGCGCTCGATTTAAAATAAACGCTGATATCTATCTTGTCCTGCAGGGAATCCACGGCGGAGTTAGCAATCACGTTGAATACTAGTAAGCCGTTAAAAACCAGCACTGCCAATACCATAATGGCCGTGGTGGTAACCGAAAGAAGGCCGTTACGAAAGAAGGTCTGCAATCCGAACTTTATTATTCTAAAAAGCGTAGTTGCCATTAGGATCGTCCTTAACCAATTTGCCGTCATCAAGAGCGAGGACGCGCTTCTTGATCTTATTTACTATATCACGGCTATGAGTAGCCAAAATTACGGTCGTTCCCAGTTCATTAATTTTAAAAAGAAGATTCATAATTTCCTGAGCGTTAACATGATCCAAATTACCGGTTGGCTCGTCAGCGATAATCACCGCCGGACGATGAATCATCGCTCTGGCAATTGCCACGCGCTGCTTCATTCCGCCGGAAAGTTCGTGCGGAAAATTATCCCGCTTGTCAGCTAGGCCGACCAGGTCCAACATCTGCGGCACTAGCTCCTCAATCTCCTCCTGCGGCCTACCCTCAACTTCCAAAGCAAACGCCACATTTTCATAAGCGGTTTTTGTCGGCAACAATCTGAAGTCCTGAAACACAATACCGACTTTCCGGCGTAGCTGTGGCATCTCATTAGGGGCCATTTTATTAACCTCATGCGGTCCGACCACAATTCGGCCCTTGGTCGGCTTTTCCTCGCCTATAAGGAGCTTGATAATAGTCGACTTGCCGGCTCCGGATTTACCGACTACCGACACAAATTCTCCCGGAGCAATCTTAAAATTAACGTCCTCCAGCGCCTTCTGGCCTCCGTAAGACTTGGTTACGTTAGTAAAGGCTATCACAACTCTAATTGTAGCTCCGCTTCAATGAACTTATCAAGCTCACCATCCAAAACCTTATCCGGCTGAGACGACTCGATATCCGTACGATGATCTTTTACTTTTTTATAAGGATTTAACACGTATGAACGAATCTGACTCCCCCATTCCGGTTTAACTTTTGTACGCAAATCCGACAACTGCTGTTTTTGTTGCGCAATCATCAGCGCCATCAGCTTGGACTTCAATAACGCAATCGCCTTTTCCTTATTCTGCGGCTGGGAGCGCTCCTGCTGAGACTCGGAAGCGAGTCCCGTGGGAATATGAACAACCCGAACCGCCGTTTCCCGTTTATTAACATTCTGGCCGCCCGGACCGCTGGATCGGGTAGTTTCAAAACGCAAATCCTCCGGAGGAATAATTAACTTCTTATGCTCCACGTCCTCCAAAATCGGCACAATTTCTACCAGCGCGAAGGAGGTATGCCGCAACTGTTTGGAAGAAAATGGCGAGATGCGCACCAATCTGTGAACTCCCATCTCTTGCTTCAACGTACCGTACACAAAATCACCGTGAATCGAGAGTCCGTGATCTTCGGTTTGCGCAACTTTCCATCCTCTTTTTTGCGCGTATTTAAGATACATTCTAAAAAGCATCCGCGCCCAATCCTTAGCGTCATCGCCGCCGACTCCGGGATAGATGGTTAAGTGACACGGCCCCTGATCATATTTTCCTATAAGTGGTTTAAACATTGACATAAGTATACAAATTTTATTAACCTTTGAATAGTTTTTTGAAGGAGTTTTAGTGGCGACACAACTGCCTATCGGAATGAAACTGGAAGGTACCACGCCGGAGGATGCCGCCAAGCGACAAAAACAGATCAACTTTCTCATTAAGCTCATTCCGTATCATGCGGCATGGATCTTAATAGAAAAAATCCTCAATGAAACGCGCGGCGCGGTCGGGTTGCCGCCGAAGGAAGAGGATCTTGAGATTCTCTCTGATTTTACCGATGGCTTCGCTGGCACGATTGTCCGGAACTGGGCAAATTCCATTCTGTGCGACGAAAACCTGGCAAAAACGCCGCAATCTTGTCCTCTTAATGCAAAACTGACGCGCACCCGGTCGGACTATCTGCATCTGATCGGACTTAACAATTACAGCATACTCACTTTCGTTACCGAAGAGCAGAAAAAAGAGGTAACGAAAATATATGGGGAATTTATTTCAAATCTGAAAAAAATTATTAGGAAAAACGGGGAACTCATCATTTTCAGCGACCACGCGTCAATCATAACCATCGGCTACAAAAGCCGATATATTCTGAGCGTTTACCAAAAAACAAAAGAGGCATAATGCCTCTTTTTTTCTGAGCCACCTCCCGGAATCGAACCGGGGACCTCTGCTTTACGAAAGCATTGCTCTACCTGCTGAGCTAAGGTGGCGCTAGAGCCACTTTAGCCTATTTTTTTAAATTAAAAAAGAGGCCGTTAGGCCTCAATAATTTGCCGCCAGTTAGACCAATCCTCGGCTATACGTCGTCGATTAGCAATATGCCGATTGTACGGAGCGTCAAAAATCACATGCTCCCACGCCGGCCGAGCGGATCCGGTAATTTCCGGCTTGTCGTCTATAAGAATATCTCCTTTTATCAAAGTTTTGTCCGGAGCAATAAAGATGCGCTTGGTAAAATCCCTGCCGAGATGCTTCTCGACCCAAAGAAATTTTTCCAGAATGTTATTTTCAAATGCCGACAGAGGCGAAGTGCAAATCCAAACTTCATGACCCGATGCCACCATTTCCTTAACAGCTGCCGGGCCGCCGGCAACCGGCGGTAATCCGGCAATGAATCCCGGCGCGTGATAGATTGCCTCCAGCTGAGGCCGCATGACCTCCGGATAGTCATGCCCTGTGTAAAAACTTTTACGTTCCACAATCGGCACATAAAAGGCGTCCGGAAACTTTGATCGCCACTTTTCCAAAACACCCAGCTCCCAATTCGCCAGCACGCCATCCTGATCTACCAGAATCCTCATTCCAACCTCCGATGAACTAAGCAAAGTATAACGAGACTAAAAAGATATTCAAATGAGCAGGTGATGGGAATCGAACCAAAATAAATGAGCTTGGGCCGTTTAATTTTGCTTAAGTGAGCGAGGTACGGGAATCGAACCCGCGTCCTATCCTTGGGAAGGATATGTACTACCATTGTACTAACCTCGCAAAATTACGGCATTGCGTTTTGTGCATTCGCTCCGCTCATACAAAACGGGAAGAAGGTCATGTACTACCACTATACGACACCTGCTTATTTCGCCCGCAAAACTACTTTAGTTTTATCCCAGGCAAACTCCGGTGTCAAAATTGTGACACTGGCCGCGGCTTCAGCCTCAGCCAACCAGGCATCAAACTTCTTTTGCTCCAAAAAAAGACTTCCCTCCAATAATTCTTTCTTCGCCTGCGGCACCAGCACCATCTCTTTAAAATCTGCTAATTCCAGTCCGTAAAGTAATTTCGCCGCATCGGCCAGCACTTTATTGTCCAAATTGGCACCGCTGATGCGGCCAGCTACCGCCGCACCAAGATCCTTGCCGACACGCCTCTCCAGTTCCTGACTTATAAGCTCCTTGTCTACCAGATCATGCAACGAAGCTCGCCTCAACTCCCGCTGAACTTCGGGACTCCGGGGATCAAATTCCGGCTTCTGCGTAAGCGTCCGGATATAATATTGAAACGCCGCCGCGTGCTCATCCTGTAAAGCCCGCGCGGTGATCATCTCGCCATTGACGAAGGCTACGGGGTAATAACCAAAACGCGCGAAATAATATCCGGCAATGCCGATAAAGATAATCATCAAAAACAAAATCAGATTTTTGGTCATTGAATCTTTATAAGTTTTTCGCCCGGCCGCTTGAAGTCAAACCTGGTCTTCAGCTCTTTAGCCAAATTTTCCGGAATCGCCAGATACTCTACATCGGCCTGCAATCGGGCCTGCTCGCCGGCCAGCTCGGAAGCCTCCGCTTGCGCGGCGCTAAGCCTGGAATCCAAATCACTATTACTCTGATATAAACGGAAAAGTTGAACGGATAGTCCTCCGGCCAAAATAATCGCTAAAAACCAGGCAAAAAGCTTCACCTAACTATAATACCCCGATAAGGCTTATTTTTTAAGTAATTCCTTGAAGATGCTGGCGGGTATCTTGATGTTAGAGCTAGTTCCTCTTTCTTTAAGCCTTTCTTTTCCGCGGGCCTGCTTTTTCCAGAGCTTCATTTTGCGGGTCCGGTCTCCGCCGTTCTTTCCGAAGTCGCCGAGATCCTTCTTCATAGCAGGAATGGTTTCACGGGCGATAATCTTTCCGCCCACTACCGCCTGAATCGCTTGGGAAAACTGCTGCTTCGGCAAAAGATCTTTCAATTTCTCACAAGTCGCCCTGGCTTCCCTTTCCAAATCCTCCTTGGGAAGAATGCGCGTCAATCCCGGCACGGGATTTTCCGCGACATGAATTTCCAATTTTGCCACGTCGGCGGGAGCGAAATCGATTAACTCGTAGAAGAAAGAAGCGAAGCCCTGGGAAGCAGACTTCAGACGGTCATCTAAATCGCGGATCAGATCCGCCAGCGGTAATTTTGATTTAACGACAGTTTTATTCTTCAGGGTCTCGGTGGTCATTTCCGAAAAGCGAAAAACTTCTTTTAAGCGAATTACCGCGCCGAGATATTCCGGCGGCGTGACGATCTCCGTCCGAGTCATTGGCTCTTCGGCAACTTTATAATCGTTCGGAAAATCTTTCGGATTGGTAATCATCTTCCCGTCCACGCGATACGCTACGGAAGGAAAACTGTGCACTGTCTCAATCTTAAACTCCCGCAAAAGGCGCTCCGCGATAATCTCAAAATGCAGACGGCCTAAAAATCCGCCCTTAAATCCGCGGCCAAGAAATTCACTGGCGTCAGCTTCTATGGAGAGCGAAGCATCGGTCAGTCTTAACTTGCCCAACGCTTGTTTTAGTTCGTCATACTGATCGCCCTCTTCGGGATAAAAAGAAACGAACACCACTGGACGCGGCTCGGCGTATCCTCCCAGCTGCTTTGCCTCCGAACTTGTGGCGATAGTATCGCCGATTTTTAGCTTGCCCGGATCTTTCAGCCCGGTGGCGATATAGCCTATCTCGCCGGTTTTCAACATCTCTCCCGGTGTTTGCCTTGGAGAAAAAGTGCCTATTTCTTTCGTCTTGCCGATAGACTTGGTGGCGAGAAGATGGACGTCCTGATTCAAGGCAAAGCTGCCGTCAAAAACCCGCACATAAGCCATCACACCCTTGTGCTCATCATAGAGAGAGTCAAATATCAGGGCCCGGCCGACTTTCTCTTGTGAGTCCTTAGGGGGCGGAACATTCTTTACCACGGCCTCCAACAAAGACGACACTCCCTCCCCTGTCTTTCCGGAAACTTTGAGAATATCTTCCGGCGCGGCTCCAATCAGCTCGGCCAGATCAAGCACCGCATCCTGAACCTGATCGGGCTGAGCCACATCAACTTTATTCACCGCGCCGATAATTTTTAAATTGGCCTTGCGGGCGTTTTCATAGTTAGCGAGAGTCTGCGCCTGAATTCCCTGCGTCGCGTCCACCAGAAGCACCGCGCCTTCCACAGCGGCAAGCGCGCGGGAAACTTCATAAGCAAAATCGGCATGCCCAGGGGTATCAATCAGATTCAAAATATACTGCTGTCCGTTCAACGTGTAATTCATTCTAACCGGCGCCATTTTGATAGTGATGCCGCGTTCCCGCTCCAGCTCCATCTGATCCAAAAATTGAGGCTTCATCAGCCTCTTTTCAAT
>CAYGEK010000005.1:0-33313 GCA_964348885.1 uncultured Candidatus Saccharibacteria bacterium
GTGAGCTGGGTTCAAACCGTCGTGAGACAGGTTGGTCTCTATCTGTTACGGGCGTTAGTGATTGAGGGCAGTCGTCCCTAGTACGAGAGGACCGGGATGAACATACCTCTGGTCTACCAGCTTTACTACCAAGTGAAACGCTGGGTAGCTATGTATGGAATGGATAAGCGCTGAAAGCATCTAAGCACGAAGCCAAGCCCAAGATTAGTCACTGTCCGCAAGGACGCGGTTCGTGGAAGACTACCACGTTGATAGGCTCTAAGTGTAAGGCCCGTAAGGGTTTCAGCTGAGGAGTACTAATAAACCGTACTGCGCCCTCAATATTGAGCGCAGTTGTTTTGGTGCTGTGTTATCGCATGACACAGTACTGGTATGGTATTTACCTTAAATACTGATTAACATTTACAATTTCAGATTCTGAAGCCCGTTGTCTTCAGTGATCTCTCGGTGATTTAGTTACGGTTGCAACACCTCTTCCCATTCCGAACAGAGAAGTGAAAAATCGTAACTCCAATGATACTTGCCATTTCGGTGGTCGGGAAAGTAGGATTCGCCGGGATATCACTGAAGACAAGCCTCTCAGTTTCACATAAGCTCCCGGACGCGATGCGAGCTATTTTCTCCGCAGAACTAGGCTTGAGGGCGAAGGTATAGAAATCTCTACCGAGCCGAAGACGACGTTATGCGAGAAAATAGCCGCATCCCATCGGGTTGTCGCTAAAATATTCGCTCGCTTTGTCGCGGCCAACTCGGAGTAGAGTCTACACCGGAGTCGTCCGCTCCTCGCGAATCAAATATTTTAGCTGACAACGCGCCTGAGATTTATGTGAAACTGAGAGGCAAAAAAAGCCCGCACTTTGTGCGGGCTTTTGGGTTCATTACGTACTTTTTATTAAAATGTTGGTTGTAGCTTTTCTCAAATCCTTGTAGCGCTTCTTCGGCAATCAGTAGTCCGTCAGCCGCCAATTCCAGTTGGTCTTCCTCAATCAGTTCGATTGTCGTCACCAGCGTGGAAAATATTTCGTCGACGCCTTGCTGAATAGCTTCTAGCAACTCCAGGTCTTCGCCTCGGTTATTCCGCTTGTCCAGCAGAGCCAACGAGTGCTCGATGGTAACCGCTTTAGATAGAGCGTTCGCCCGCTCGGCCAGGACTACTGCTCGATTGCCCAGCATCCGCGTTTCGGAGGCGCGCTGACGCTTCTCGGATAGATCAATCATTACCTTGATTAGAAAAATCGTCGAGGCAATCAGAATCAGAACAGCTACGGCTAGGAGCACTTTACTGACCTTGCCGATGCCATTCGCGTTTACCTGATCCATACGCACCTTCTTTAGAAAAGAACCTGGGTAGCTTATAATAAAGGGATGCGCTTCGTCAAACAGCTTATCTACGGAGTTTTTTATCTGGCTATTTTCGGCGGGCTCGGCTTCGGACTATACAAGCTGAATCTTTTTGCCGCGCCGACCTGTATGGACGGGCGACTGAATCAGCAGGAGGAGGAAGTGGATTGCGGAGGTCCGAATTGCCAATCCTGTGAGCTGGCCCATCTTCAGCCTATCTCGGCCAGCGTTCAGTACTTCTCAATCGCCAATAATACCAACGCGATACTTATTTTTTCCAATCCGAATTTGAATTACGGCGCGACCTTTTCTTATACGGCTGATTTTTACGACGTGAACCGTCAGAAGCTTTATTCAATGACCAAGGAATCCTACATCTATTCCGCCGAAGCCCAGCGGGTGATCGTTGAGCCGAATCTTCCGTTTAATTCTGGGGCGATTTTCGGCGCTCCGGAAGTAACCTTGTCCAATATTTCCTGGAAAGCGAAAGGGGAGTTTCAGTCTCCGGTTATCCAGCTCCGTCAGTTGAGCACTACCGTATCCGGATCGGTGGCGACAGTGAGCGGCTTGGTAGCCAATCGGGAATCCTCTTCGGTGGCCGAGGTAGCCGTCGGCGTCATGCTCGCGAAAAAGAGCGACAAATCTCCGGTCGGTTCTTCCAAGACGATTCTGCAGGCACTCCGGCCTTTTGAGGAACGCGCATTCAAAGTGCTGATTCCGCTGACCGCGACTCTGAAGATCGCCGATATCGATACGCAGATTTTTACCGCCGCGAAAAGATAATTCGTCCCGTTAGAAACGGCTGCCCGGATCGGCCGTCTCTCTTCTGCCGGATAACACTATAAACTTATGAATATTAATCTTACGTCGCAAAATCGGTTCCACTTCTAACGGGATGAAGCAGGATTGGTTTTTGAACGGAGCGGTGGCGTTTATCGCGTTGTGTAGCTTATTAATCCTGTCTAGCCTGGATACCGAGCTTTTTACTCAGCAAGCCGTATCTTTCGCGCTCGCTGTCGGTATAATCTGGTTTTTCAGCTCGGTGGATTGGCGGCCTTTGGCCAACTACAAATCAATCGTTTTCGCGTTCTACCTTTTCGCGATTTTATTACTGATTCTGACCGCATTCATTGCCCCGTCCATCCGCGGCACGCGGAGCTGGATCGTGCTTGGACCGGTGCAGTTTCAGACTTCGGAGCTCGCGAAGGTGGCGCTGATTTTGCTTCTCGCTTATTTCTTCGCTAAGCGGCACATAGGCATCGCGCGGCTCGGCGTACTATTTAAATCCATGGTTTATTTTGGTGTTCCGGCCTTTTTGGTTCTTCGCCAGCCGGACCTTGGCTCAACAATCAGCATCTTTCTCGTCTGGTTCGGCTTTCTCCTCGTGAGCGGCATAAAGTGGAAGCACCTCCTGATCGGCTTTCTGATTCTCGCGTTGCTGTTCGGTCTGGCCTGGGCTTCGTTTCTGAAACCGTATCAAAAGGAGCGCATTCTCGCTTTTGTGAATCCTAATTATGACCCGCTCGGATTCAACTACAACGTGATTCAGTCCAAGATTGCCATCGGCTCGGCCGGATTTTTCGGTAAGGGTTATCAGCAGGGGACGCAGGTGCAGTTAGGATTTCTGCCGGCGGCGGCGACCGACTTCGCCTTCTCCGCTTTCACCGAAGAGTGGGGTTTGCTTGGGGCGATCATGGTGATAGGAGCGTTCTTCCTGATGCTGATTCGGATTATTCATATAGGGGCGATTGCGCATGATAATTTTTCCAAACTCATCTGTCTAGGTACCGCTATGATGTTTCTAGGGCATTTTGTAATAAATATGGGGTCGGCGCTCGGACTTTTACCCGTCATCGGCATCACTTTCCCATTCTTAAGTTACGGCGGTTCCAGCGTGTTGACCGGCGCCATTCTCATCGGCATAATCCAAAGCACCGCTATCCGGTCGTCCTTCGTGGCGACCCGCGAAGTTTTTTAAAATGTATAAAGATCTTCCCGAAAAAATATTTGATTTTCTGTCGGCGAGAAAGCGCGCCGTGATGATTGCCGGAGCAGTCATTCTTTTGATTACGCCTTTCCCCGCTTACTTTTTGTCGGCCGTTGACGCGAGTGGTAAAGCTTTCGCGTTTGATGTGGCGAAAGGCAGCGGAGTAAAAGATATTGCCACCGGTCTTTACGCGGCGAATCTTATAAAATCGCCGGGAGTTTTTATCGCGTACAGCGCTTTGACTGGTTCGGCGGATGAGTTAAAACCAGGTCGGTACGTGCTCAGCTCGGCGATGAGTTTGCCGAAATTGAATTCGGAACTGGTCCGCGGTCCGAAAGAGGACGTGGCAATTACGGTGATAGAAGGGGAGACGATGGCGGAAGTGGAAGCTTCATTGGTCAGCGCCGGCGTGATTAAGAAGGGAGAGCTAACCAAGCGGCGCGGCCGCTCTCTGGAAGGATTTTTCTTTCCCGATACTTACCGGTTTTTTCCAAGCTCCACTCCCGAGGACGTGATCGCCCGGTTTATGGGAAATTTTTATGATAAAGCGATGCCTATCTTGAAGGACGCGCCGAACGCTTATAGCGCGTTAATTATTGCCTCCATTATTGAAAAAGAAGTACCTTTTACCGAAGAGCGTCCGATTGTGGCCGGCATCTTGTACCGTCGTCTCGCGATCGGCATGGCGCTTCAGGTGGATGCGGCTCCGATTACTTATGAACAGCCGGGACTACCGAAAACTCCGATTTCCAATCCGGGCGCCGATGCGATGGCTGCCGCCGTCCATCCTAAAAAATCTGAATATCTATATTATCTTTCCGATCCGAAGACCCGCAAAACAATTTTCTCAAAAACTTTTGAGGAGCACGTTGCGAATAAGTTTAAATACTTGCGGTAGGGTTTTCTCTTTGCTAATCTGACTGAAGTTTATTAAGGAGAGGCGCATTGGAAAATCCCGCGGGTTGGAATGAAACCAAAAAGTTGATCGCTCGCGCGCGAGGGGAAGGCGATAATTTCAAATACGCAGTTTTCGCTGAACTTGCCAGTGCCGGAAAATTGAAATCTGACGCGAAAAGCGAATTGGTCATGGAAGCGATCGCGGAGGCGCAGCGTGACGCCGAAGAGGCGGTCCGAGTGCGCCTCTCTGGAATTTCTTTGGTCAGTCGCATTTACAACAAACTTCAAGACAAGGGTTTTCTCACCGGCGAATAGCCGGTTTTTTATTGGTTTCAGCGAGTTGAGTCAAGGGGAATTATCCCCAGAAATAAGCTTAAAATCGTGGATTTTTAGTAAAAATAGTATTTTTAAGCTAAAAATGCTTGACCCCCACACCAAACGAGAAGTGCCGCCTTTCTGGGATTGACATGCTCCTCGTTATGGTGTGGGGGTTGACAAGGCGAGTAAAAGTAATATATACTCTAGATAACTTAAAACCTTATCAATTCCGTTTTTAAAACGGACTTTAGGTTTTTGTCGCTTTTCGCGTTATCGATCCGCGAATCGCATTCTTTTTCCGGAATGACTGCTCAATTGGCAGCGAGGAATGAGTGAATAGCAATTCATTTATTCCGAGCGAACCAATTGGAGAAACGCAGTTTCGATTAATGGTGGTGGAGGAAAAAGAAAAAAATATTATAAAAAATCAAATCATTTCGGCCGAATGATTAATAAATTACCCACCAAAGTTTTCTCCACTCATCCTGGAGCGTTATTTGAGCAGCCAAACCTAGTCGAAATCCAAACCCAGTCCTACAACTGGTTCCTCAAAGGAGGTCTCTCGGAATTATTCGAAGAGACATTCCCGATGAAGGACTACGCGGGCAAGGACATTGAACTCAAGTTCGTAGATTCTTTCTTTGACGAACCGAAGTACGATGAAGCCTACGCGAAATATAAAGACCTGACTTTTGAAGCTCCGCTTCGCGTCAAACTGAAACTTATCAATAATAAAACCAAAGACACCAAAGAACAGGAGGTGTACTTCGGTGATTTTCCGGTGATGACTCCGCGCGGTACCTTCATCATCAACGGCGTTGAGCGTGTGGTGGTTCCGCAGTTGATTCGTTCTTCCGGCGCGTACTTCACCGCCAACTTGTATCGCGGCCGCAAATTCTTCGGCGCGAAAGTAATTCCGAATCGCGGCGCGTGGCTGGAGTTGGAAACTGATCCGGACGGAGTGATCAGCGTTAAAATTGATCGCAAGCGCAAAGCTCCGATCTCCAACTTGCTCCGCATTTTTGGCATGACCGAGAATGACGACATCATGAAAACGTTCGCCGATGTGGACAACGGCGATACGAAATACATGGCCGCGACTTTGAAGAAAGATTCCGCGAAGAACAAGGACGAATCTTATATTGAAATCTACAAGCGCATCCGCCCGGGCGATCTCGCCACGGTGGAAAACGCTTCCAGCTTGATTGACGCTATGTTCCAGCGCTTGGATCGTTATGATCTTTCCGCGGTAGGCCGTTACCAGTTCAATCAGCGCCTCGGCGCCGCCGGCATCAAGAGCGAATCCCGTCTCTTGGAGCTTGCCGACCTGGTCGCCATCGTTAAAGAGGTGATTCGGATGAACAACAGCCAGAATATGGAGCCGGATGATATCGATCACCTCGGTAACCGCCGCGTTCGCGCGGTCGGTGAATTATTGCAGAACAAATTCCGCCTCGGCCTTGCCCGTATGCGCCGCATTGTGCAGGACCGAATGTCTACCTTGGAGCCGAACACGCTTACCCCGGTGCAGTTGATCAACGCCCGTCCGTTGATGTCCGCCGTGAAAGAGTTCTTCTCCTCTTCCCAGCTCTCTCAATTCATGGACCAGGTCAATCCGTTGGCCGAATTGGAGCACAAGCGCCGTTTGTCCGCGATGGGTCCCGGCGGTCTTACGCGTGAGCGCGCCGGCTTTGAAGTTCGTGACGTGCACCACTCCCACTACGGCCGCATCTGCCCGATCGAAACTCCGGAAGGCGCCAACATCGGTTTGGTTAACCATTTGGCGAGCTACGCCCGTATTAACGACCTCGGTTTTATTGAAACTCCTTATGCAGTAGTGAAGAACGGAAAAGTAACCAAAGAAGTCCTCTGGTTAAACGCTTTAGAGGAAGAGCGCAAAAATATCGCCCACGCCGGTGTGCCTTTTGATGAGAAGGGTAACTTGATTGGCGAGGTTATTGAAGCCCGTATTAATGGAGAGCCTGGTACTTGCCTCAAGTCCGAGGTTCATTTAATTGATATCGCTCCGAACCAGACCGTGTCCGTGGCGACTTCCCTGATTCCTTTCTTGGAGCACGACGACGCCAACCGCGCTTTGATGGGTTCCAACATGCAACGGCAGGCTGTCGTTTCCGTAAAATCCAGCGCTCCGTTCGTGAGCACCGGTATGGAAGATAAAGCGGCCTATGATTCCGGGCACCTTATTTTGGCTACAAAGGATGGCGTTATAGATGAAGTAGACGCCAAGCATATCACTTTGAAGACCAAAGACGGGGATAAGATTGAATATCCTTTGAACAAGTTCAAGCGTTCCAACCAGTTCACCTGCATCTCCCAGCGTCCGTTGATCGCCAAGGGCGACAAAGTGAAGAAGGGTCAGGTGTTGGCGGACGGTCCGTCCACCGACAACGGCGTATTGGCGCTCGGCCAGAACCTCGTTGTAGCTTTCCTTTCCTTTGAAGGTTCCAACTTTGAGGACGCGATCGTGCTTTCCGAACGGGTAGTGGAGAACGACAACTTCACTTCTATTCATATTGAAGATTATTACTGCGATGTCCGCGACACCAAACTCGGACCGGAAATCACCACTCCGGATATTCCGAACGTGTCCGAAGAGAAACTGAAGAACTTGGACGAAGAGGGTATCGTCCGCATCGGCGCGGAAGTTAAATCCGGCGACATTTTGGTTGGTAAAATTTCTCCGAAAGGCGAGAGTGAGCTGACCTCGGAAGAGCGCTTGCTTCGCGCTATCTTCGGCGAAAAAGCCCGTGACGTTAAGGACACTTCCATCACCGTGCCTCACGGTAAGAATGGCCGCGTTATCGGTATCAAGATCTTCTCCCGCGAGCGCGGTGACAAGCTGGAGCCCGGTATCATCAAGCGCATCCAGGTGGAAATCGCTCAGCTTCGTAAAGTACGCGCTGGCGACAAGCTCGCCGGACGCCACGGCAACAAGGGTGTAATTTCCCAGGTTCGCCCGGTAGAGGATATGCCTTATTTAGAAGACGGTACTCCGGTGGACGTAGTTTTGAATCCGCTCGGTGTGGCTTCCCGTATGAACCTCGGACAAATTCTTGAAGTCCATTTGGGTTGGGCCGCGAAGAAGCTCGGCTATCGCGCCATTACTCCGGTACTCGCCGGAGCCACGGAAGAGCAGATTAAGGAAGAGCTGAAGGCGGCGGGATTGCCGACCACGGGCAAGGTGCCGTTGTATGACGGCCGCACCGGTAAACAGTTCGCGCAACCGGTTATGGTTGGCGTAATGTATATGTTGAAACTCAACCACTTGGTAGAGGACAAGATTCATATGCGTTCTATCGGTCCTTATTCTTTGATTACCCAGCAGCCGCTCGGCGGTAAGGCGCAGTTCGGCGGTCAGCGTTTCGGCGAGATGGAAGTCTGGGCTTTGGAAGGCTACGGCGCCGCGCACACTTTGCAGGAAATGTTGACGGTCAAATCGGACGACGTCGTGGGACGCTCCGCGGTTTACGAGGCGATCATCCGGGGAGGCGAAATCAAAGCGCCCAACATCCCGGCCTCTTTCAACGTGTTGGTGAGTGAGTTGAAAGCTCTCGGCCTGAATGTGGAGCTGGTTGGAGCCGACTTAGACAAAAAGGGCGGAAGGAAGATGGAAGACAGCCACTAAAATAAACCTATGAACTTCGACGCAATTAAATTAAAACTCGCCTCTCCGGAAGACATTCTGAAATGGTCTTACGGCGAAGTCATCAAGCCGGAAACCATCAACTACCGCACCCAGCGCCCGGAAAAGGACGGCCTTTTCTCCGAGCGTATTTTCGGTCCGACCAAAGATTGGGAGTGCTACTGCGGTAAATATCGCAGGATTCGTTATAAGGGAGTGACTTGCGATAAGTGCGGTGTGGAAGTCACCCGCGCGATCGTCCGACGTGATCGTATGGCGCACATCCAGTTGGCCGCGCCGGTAGCGCACATCTGGTTCTTCAAGAACGTCCCTTCCAAGATTGGCGTGCTTTTGGACGTGCCGCTGGGCAAGCTGGAGAAAGTTATTTATTACGCCTCTTACATCGTGACCGGCGTGAATGAAGCCAATAAGAAGCGCGTACTGGCGGAATTGGAACAGGAATTTGATTCCCGCAAGAAAACCGCCCGAAAAGAAGGCGTGAAAACTGACGAGCTTCGTCAAGGATTGTCCGCCGCGAAAAAGGAACTGGCTAATTTGGAAGTCGGTCAGATTTTGAGCGACAACGAATATTTCAATCTTTCTAAGCGTTTCGCGGACGTTTTTGACGCCAGCACCGGCGCCGAAGCTATCCAGCGTATTTTGGCTGGCCTGGATCTCAAGCCGTTGATCAAGTCTTTGGAAAAAGAATTGGAAACTACCAAAGATCCGATGAAGGAGAAGCTCTTGCTTCGCCGTTTGAAACTCGCGACCTCGCTCCATAAGAGCAAGATTAAGCCGGAGTGGATGGTTATGACCGTATTGCCCGTGCTCCCGCCGGACCTGCGTCCGATGGTGGCCTTGGACGGCGGACGTTACGCGACCTCCGATTTGAATGATTTGTATCGCCGCGTTATTAACCGCAACAACCGTTTGAAAAAGCTGATGGAGCTGAAAGCTCCGGACGTGATTGTGGTTAACGAGAAGCGTATGTTGCAGGAAGCTGTGGATGCGTTGATCGATAACTCTGCCCGTTTCGGCGTACAGCAGTTATCCAGCCAGCGCCGCCCGCTCCGCTCTCTCGCGGATATGTTGAAGGGTAAACAGGGACGCTTCCGTCAGAACCTGCTCGGTAAACGCGTGGACTATTCCGCCCGCTCCGTTATCGTTATCGGCCCGGATTTGAAACTCGGCCAGTGCGGTCTTCCTAAGAAGATGGCTTTGGAATTGTTCAAGCCGTTCGTAATTAACAAGGTTATTGAGCGCGGCTTGGCGTACAACATTCGTAATGCGAACCGCTTGATTGAGCAGGCTCCGTCCGAAATCTGGGCGATTCTGGAAGAGGTGATTGCTGGACGTAAAGTGCTCTTGAATCGCGCTCCGACGCTCCACCGTCTTGGTGTGCAGGCGTTCCAGCCGGTGCTCATTGAAGATCTCGCGATCCGTATTCCTCCGATGGTCTGCCCGGCGTTTAACGCCGACTTCGACGGCGACCAGATGGCCGTTCATCTTCCGCTCGGCGTGCAGGCTCAGAAAGAAGCCAGCGAAATTATGATTGCCAGCGGCAACCTTTTGAAGCCGGCGACCGGCGATCCGATTACCGTGCCGACGCAGGATATCGTACTCGGTTGCTACTATCTGACCGGTTTGAAAGAAGACGCCGTAGGCGCGGGTAAGATTTTTTCCAGCAACGAAGAGGCGATGATGGCCTATCATCATGGCATTATTGCTATTAACGCTCCGATCAAAATCGGCTCTCCGAAAGCGGAAACTGTAACCATCGGTCGTGTTATTTTCAACCAGACCTTGCCGACCGATTTCGGTTTTGTGAACAAGGTGATGAACAAAAAAGAAATGTCCAAGATGGTGGCCGAGGTCATTCATCGTTATGGCGTGGAAAAAGCCAGCACCTATTTGGACGCGATTAAGAAAGTCGGTTTTGATTTCGCGACAATCTCCGGTATTTCCTGGGGTATGGACGACCTGATCGCGCCGCCGCAGAAAGCGGAAATGATTGCCAAGGCGGAAGGGCATATCGCCGTTATTCGCGACCAGTATCAGCAGGGTCTGTTGACCGATAGCGAGCGCCGCGCCCGCGTTATTATGGTTTGGGACAAAGTTAAGGGTGAGCTCGCCAAGTTGGTTCCGACTATTCTCCGCAAGGACAGCTCCGTTTATCAGATTATTGATTCCGGCGCTCGAGGTTCTTGGAGCCAGCCGGTACAGATGGCCGGTATGAAAGGTTTGGTGGCTAACCCGAAAGGCGAAACCATTGAGCTTCCAATCCGCTCTTCCTATAAGGAAGGTCTGTCCGTGCTTGAGTACTTCATTTCCACTCACGGCGCTCGTAAGGGTTCCACCGATACCGCTTTGAAGACCGCTTCGGCCGGTTATCTGACCCGTCGCTTAGTTGACGTTTCTCAGGACCTGGTCATTCGAGAAGAGAATTGTGGCACCAAGGAAGGCATTGCCGTGGCTCGCGCCGAAGGCGTGGACTTTGGCTCTACTTTAGCGACCCGTTTGTTCTCCCGCACCGCGTTGGAAGATATTAAAGTTGACGGCAAGACGGTTGTGAAAGCCGGTGAGACCATTGACCGCGTTACCGCCGAGATGATTAATAAGTCCGATGCTGATGTAGTGAAGATTAAATCCCCGATTACCTGCAAATCTTTGTATGGCGTCTGCTCTACCTGCTATGGCTATGACCTCGGCAATAACAAACCGATTAAGATTGGCGAGGCTGTCGGTATTGTTGCCGCGCAGTCCATCGGCGAACCGGGTACGCAGCTCACTATGAGAACTTTCCACATCGGCGGTATTGCCGGTTCGGATATTACGCACGGCCTGCCGCGTGTTGAAGAGGTGTTTGAAGCCCGTCCTCCGAAAGGCCGCGCGTTTCTCGCTGAAGAAGACGGCGTGATTGCCAATATTGAGGACCGTGGTTTGTCCAAAGTTATTCAGGTCACTAACGGCAATAAAGAAAATAAGGAATACTTGGTTTCCCGTATGGTGGACGTCTTCGTCAAGGTTGGAGAGGAAGTTAAGAAAGGCCAACAGCTCTGCGAAGGCAACCTGGACCTTAAAGAATTATTCGCTCTTCGCGGTTCAGAGGCGGCGCAGAACTACATCATTAATGAAGTTCAGCGTATCTACGGATCGGAAGGTGCCAGCATCAACAATAAGCATTTGGAAGTTATCGTTCGCCAGATGTTCTCTCGCGTAAAGGTCAAAGATTCCGGCGACAGCGAATTTGTGGTAGGCGACGTGGTAGAGAAGTCCCGTTTCCTGGAAGTGAATCGCGCCTTGAAGAAAGCCGAAAAGACTCCGGCTAAAGCGGTCCAGCTTTTGATGGGCATCACCAAGGTCGCTTTGTCCACTGAAAGCTTCCTGTCCTCCGCTTCGTTCCAAGAAACGGCTCGCGTACTCATCGGCGCCGCTCTTGAGGGCAAAGTGGACACACTTCGCGGCTTGAAAGAGAACGTCATTATCGGTCGTTTGATTCCGGTTGGTACCGGGCTCGCGGCCAGGATGGCCGGCGAGGGTGTTAAGGAAGAGGTTGCAAGCGACGAAGAATAATGCTAAAGTAGGCGAAACTAAAAATGAACGACGAAACAAAAAAAGAATATGAGATTTCCTTCCTTCTGGCGACTCCGGAAGGGGAGAAAGAGCTGAATGGAATACTCGCTAAGCTCGGCGCGGAAGTTTTCTTCCAGAAGCCGGCAAGCTCTATCCAGTTGGCTTATAAGATTCAGCGCCACTCCTCGGCTATGTTCGGCTACTATCACTTCCGGGCCACGCCTGCGGTGCTCAAGGAAATGAAAGACGCTTTGAATCTGGCTACGGGCGTGCTGCGCTTTCTGATACTGACGCCTCCGGTAAAAATGCCGGTCGCGACAACCGAGCAGGTAGAAAGGGGAGCGACACGCGTCGAGAAGAAGCCGGTTGCCGAATCCAGAATGCTCAGCAACGAAGCATTGTCGGAAAAGTTGGAAGAAATTTTGAAGTAAGAGTATATTGAGAATATGAACCTGAACAAAGTCTTCATCTTAGGCAGATTGACCGCCGATCCGGTTCTCCGCGCTACTCCTTCCGGCCAGCAGGTCGCCAGCTTCTCGCTCGCGACGAACCGGGTATGGAACGATAAAGCCGGTCAGAAGCAGGAAGCGGTTGAGTTTCACAACATCGTGGTCTGGGGACGCCAGGCGGAGGTTGCCAGCAAGTTTCTTACCAAAGGCGGCCTCGCCCTCATTGAGGGGCGCATGCAAACCCGCGGCTGGCAGGATAAGCAGGGCCAGAATCGTAAGACTACTGAGATTATCGCAGAGCGCATCCAGCTTGGACCGCGCGCCGGTGGTGGGGCTCCGAAGGGCGACTATAATGCTCCCGCCGCCCATAATGAAGCTCCCGTGCCGACGATAGAGATAGAGGAAGACATGAAGTCAGAGGATGTTCCATTCTAAAATTATGATTAAACCTACACAGTGCATATTTTGCTCCCAGAATATAGAAGTCATTGATTACAAGGACGCGGCTTTTTTGCGCCGTTTTGTTTCCAGCTCCGCCAAGATTACCGACCCACGTTATACGGGAAGTTGCGCCCGTCATCAGCGGAGACTCGCGGAAGCCGTTAAGCGCTCACGCTATATGGGATTGCTGGCCTTCGTCCGTCGTTAATCTATGAATTTGGAGGTTAATATTTTTCAAGCCTTGAATGGGCTCGTAAACCAGTCGGGAATCCTCGACTGGTTTATCGTTTTTCTTGGAAATTATTCAGCGTATCTGATCGTAGTCTTGGCGGTCTGGTGGATCTGGCGGGAAAAGAATTGGCGGCTGCAGCTTTATCACTCTTCTTTTATCGCCTTAGCAATCATTATCTCCCGCGGTATCCTGACTCCGATTATAAGATTTTTGCATTCGCGTCCGCGTCCCTTCGAGTTGATGGATTTCAATCAGCTGATCAATCATGATGCCGGTGCCTCCTTGCCTTCCGGTCACGCCGCCTTTTTCTTCGCCCTGGCTTTCGCGATTTATTTTTCCGGATACCGGAAGCGTGGCGTTTTTCTGCTGGTGGCGACGTTGCTGATGGGCGCGTCTCGCGTAGCCGGCGGGGTGCACTGGCCGTTGGATATTGTTGCCGGCCTGTTAACTGGACTAATCGGTGCTGTCGTGGTAAAATCATTGCTTCCCAGAACTTTGATTACTAAATAAGGAGATACAAGTGGAGGAAGAAAGCGATTGGGTACTTCTCTTGAGTCCGTTTGATAGGAATATTTCATTAACCGACCGTTTCATACGCGCACTTTGCTTGTTTGGCATGGCAAATATTGCGCCGGTAGTCCCTTCCTTCCTTATAGGTCTGTCAGCTCATGGAGACTGGGGGATGGCCGTTGATTTTGTTAATCAAGGGATTGCAAGATTTTTCAAGACATTAGCAGGAGGTTAGATGCGCTGGTTCTGGTCCAAGTACCGGTCCGGAATACTGACGGCGGTTTTGCCCATGGTGGTCATTCTGGTAGTTCTCCAAATTGGAGAAGCAATCTGGAATGCCGCCGGTTATTTCAACGAGAAAATTATAGGGACCGTTTTCGGTCATTGGCTGTTTCTGATCTTTCTGTTGCTTCTGCCGTTTCTGGCCGGCTTCCTGATGTCTTGGAAAGGCTTTCGGGAACTGGGCCTGCGAATCTGCAATAAGATACCCATCGTCTCTATTTTCGCGAGCTATCTTTTCAACAAGGAAGACGCGGACAGATTGGCGAAAGGTAAATTCCCGGAAGTAATCTTTGAGTACGTTGCCGGCAGCTGGGCAATCGGACAGGTGATGAACGAGGTGATGTTGCCCATCTATCCCGGTAATCCTTCCGGGGAAAAAGTGAAGTGGCTGTTGATAGTCGGCCCAGCTACTACGCCGCTTTCGGTGACCGGTCAGCTGATCCTGCGTCGGGAGTGTAACGTTATGTATACCGGCCGGTTCATTAAAGACACGATGCTGACGGTGGCGTCGTTGGGTCTGAATTTGAACCTGGATCCGAAGAAGTTTTCCAAAGAAGAGCCCGCGGCTTAAGCCCGGGCTCTTATTATTAAGGCGGGATTGACCAAAAACCCCAAATCGTATAATATAGAAACCTATGAGACAGTGTGCGGTCTGTGGGAAAGGTTCAAAGATGGTAGGCACCCGCGTATTACTTCGCGGTCATTACAATCCGACGAACTGGACCCGTAAATATCCTAATTTGCAGAAACACGTGCTTCCGTCCGGGAAGTCTGGTTTGATGTGCGTGCAGTGCATCAAAACCAAGTCCAAGGCGACTTGGGTGAAAGCGCCTTCGGCCAAAGGTAGTGCGAAGGAGGCAGCTAAAGTTACCGCGGCAGCCGCTAAGTAAAATACCCGCTTCGCAGGGCACGGGCAAAAATGACTCGGATTCATTTCTAGAATATCCCTTCCGCTTGGAGGGGATTTTTAGTAGGATACTGGAATCGGGGTGTAGTATATCGGCAGTACGCATGCATGGGGTGCATGTAGGCCGGGTTCGATTCCCGGCACCCCGACAATGAAGAAAATATTATCGGCACTTGTTATCGGAGCGGTCCTCGGAGCAGGTATATTTTTACTATGGTGGCTTACGCGGGCGGCGCTGACTACCGCGCCGGTTGAGCGCGCGGCTGGACTTCCGACCAGCGAAGCGGAATTAAAAGAAGGAGAGTATTTCGATCTTCGGGGCCGGAAAGAGGTTTTAGTTTCTATTCAGGATTCAACTTTTAATCCGCGCATTATTATTGCGGATAAAGGAGTGAATATTTTTTGGAAGAACGAGGATGCCGTACCGCACTTTATCGGACTGGATATTTGGTCCACGCCGCCGCGAGAGCTCCCACCGGCCGGCGCTTTTTCTGTAGTTTTGAATGAGCCCGGATTTTATTCTTATAACGGGGATGCTGGCGTAGAAGATATGAAAGGCATTATTATAGTTAAATAATCATGAATCCCGTTAGAAGCAGGTCGTCTTGGACGACCGTTGCTCGGCCGGATTCGCTGTTGAAATGTTTTAGTTATGACCACAATACAATTATCAAAAATTATGCTTAGTTGCTTCTAACGGGATGAAGTTTGAATTGAAAAATTTTGGCGGCAATCTTCCCGATTTCATGCGGTCGGCCGGTTATCGCAATGACGGCATAGATCAGAAGACAAAGGAGCTATGCTTTTACAAAGCTCTCTCGGAAGGCTTGTACCCGCGTTTTCACGTGTATGCCGTTTGGGGCAAAGGGGATAGCGCTACTTTGAGCCTTCATCTAGACCAGAAAGCCCCGGTATACGCGGGATCAGCGGCGCATTCAGGGGATTATGAAGGGCCGGTAGTGGAAAAAGAGGCTGATCGGATACGCAACTCCGCTCCCAAGGCCTCTGACTTCCTTATTCGCCCGCTTGATTAGTAGTATTGACCCCCACACCAAACGAGGATCAGCTTCGCTGACCGGCAGGAATCCTCGTTATGGTGTGGGGGTTGACATTTGCCATACAATATGGTATATTTTTATGAGAAAATTGAGGAGGGTTAAGCTATGAATCAGCTGCGGATCAGGCAGGCCATCTCCGCGCTTTCGGATCAGTACGAGCTGGCGACCCGATCCGACGGCGAGGCCGTGGCGAGTGAGGGGGACGCCTTGGAGTGCGGTCTGGAGATCCTGACCCCCGACGAGCTGCGTCGCCGCCTTCAGAGCCATCTGGCGCGCGAGCAGAATATCGCCGGTCACGTAGGCCAGCTCTACCGGAACGCGCGTCAGGCGCGCGCCGAGGGCGTGGACCTGGACAAGCTCGCCGAGGAGAGTTAGGCTGGAGGAAGCTTCGCTCCCTTAGGACATCCCCTTATCGCCAATCGGCATAAGGGGATTTTTAATGCGTCAGAAGCAGGGGATTGACCCCCACACCAAACGAGGATCAGCTTCGCTGACCGGCAGGAATCCTCGTTATGGTGTGGGGGTTGACAAATTAGGTTTAGTATGCTATATTGTTCGGGTACATTAAGAGTGTTTTAGGAGGGTTGATCATGGACAATCTGGGCGCGGACAAGGAATCCGAGGAAGTGCTGGAGGAGCTGGACCAGGAGAGCGAGGTCCTGAAGAAGGACTGGCATCACCGGCGGCCCCTGCAGCTCGTGGATCCCACGACCGGCCTGATGGCCAGAGCGATCGGGATCTTCCAGTAGATCTATCCTACGCGTAAGGTTTTTGGGGAGGATGTTCCTCCCCGCCTTTAATCAGCTCGCAACCTCCGGTTGCGGTCTGATATGGAGGAGGATAATAAGATGAAGTGAATTTCGGCAGTAGAGTAGCTGGCCACTAAAACAAATCAGTAGGTGGCCACCTTTCTCCAGTCCGTGACGATTGCGTCGTGGTCTGGAATCAAGGTAGAATGTTTTTCTGTGCTTTTTGAAATATAGTTTTGTTGGGAGGGCGGCGAAATGGACAATCTTAACGGTTACGGATTGAACGTGAACGCCGGCGCGGACGCCGACGATGACGAGCAGTTCGTGAACGAGCTTCGCGAGGGGCGGAGCGGCTGGTCCCGGGCGATGCGCGCGATGAATCGCGGGTATCACGCGAGGCAGCCGCGGACCATCAATCTGGAAGGTTCCGGCGAAATCGAGGTGGGCAAGGGAGCCATCATCCGGCAGTTCTAGTTCCCCCTGTTCTACAATCGAGGAGGCTGCGTGCTACGTTTTCTGAGGCAGTTTCTGTAGATGTTGGTCGGGTGGGCGGGCCCCGACCTAAAAAAACAAACCGCAATACACTTGAACAACGCATCGCCGACCGCTGGGGCGAGCGGCCCGAGAATCACCCAAGGATCCAGTCGGAAGATTGAATCCAAAACGTGAGGGCTCGACCGCTCGCCCCATCCCCGAACGATTCAGGGAGGAGGGCCAATGCTTCGTAGAACCTAGGCCCACTAAGAGGGGTCGCCAAAAGTCCCGAGGAGCTGCGATAAAAGTGGCTTCTGGGTTGGCTAAACAAAGGCCAAAATCGTGGACACGCTCTAGCCTTACCACCTAGAGCAGCATCCGGTTAGAAAGAAGCATCCCGACACGGCAAGCAGTAACCCCCGTTCAGCGAAAGCTGGGCGGGGGATTTTTATTTTTTAATGCTGTATTCTTAAATAAGTTGTTTGAGAGGTGTGACGTGAAGTGGCTGCTCGTAATCGCAATCATCATATTACTGCTGCCGCTCCTCGGCTGCGCCCGGGCACTTTTAATTGACCAGAGGAGTGGGGTTCATTTCGTGGTATACGCTAACGATGTTCCGATTGAAAAATTGGATTATATTGAAAATGCGATTAAGATGGTTCGCCACATGACCAAGCCGGAGATTGTCTTTCATATTCTAGAGCCCGACTCGGTTCATCTTGGCAAAACTTGGATGGGCGGCAGTGCCGCCGCGCACCTATGCTATATCGGCGTTGGTCGTGTGTGCATGAGCGCCAACTATATCTGCTACCGGACAATCTTTCATGAAGTGGGGCATCTCTACCATTCTCGCCGCAATCGCGAGTCCCGACGTTTTCATCTTGATTGGGTAGCGCTTGCGGGACCGGTATATATTCAGGATACGAAGCTTCCGAATACTGATGGCATTCTCACGAACTATAGTCGCGGCAATCCCGGTGAGGATATCGCCGAATGGGTCGCGGAATGTTACGCGTATCTCGCCGAAGGCGTGAATAGTTGCATTACCGGTAATCTGGCGGTGAAGACCGACCCGCGCTATCGGCAGAAGCTAGCATTGCTGCACTTGCACGGATTCTTCACGGACGCCGATTATGAGAAACTTAAGCCCCTTTTCCAATAAGGGGTTTTATTTTATAGTGTGGGAAGTTGTTTGAACGGGGGCAGTATGCGTTATTTGTCGGCGCTCATCCTTATTTTGTCGCAGATGGGCTGCGCTTCAAGATTCCGATTGCCGGCTGACCTGACGACGGGCAAGCCGGTCAGCTATCGGACTCCCGATATCATCGGCGCCGATGACCAGCAGAAGACTCTGATTTTGGCAGCTCTGGCGAAGATGCCGGCGGTAATGAGCGATCCGATTCGGAAGATAAGACTCGACCAGGATCTGGCGCATTTTAAGAGCTCCGGACGAGTCATCATGCCAATCGGACATCGTTGCCCGGATAATCCCAGAGTTATCTGCGTGCGATCTCCGCATTTGTCCATGCAGCTAATCTGGCACGAGGCGACGCACATCTACGCCTACCATCTTAGCGAGTATCTGAAAAATGACGGCGCCTACAAGTTTTATAAAATTTGGGGCGAAGTTGCCGGCGACGTGTATCATGAAGATGCCAAAGTGCCCGAATCCGAAGGGGTGCTGACGGATTACGGCCGGACCAATATCGGCGAAGATATCGCGGAGTGGGTGGAGGAGTGTTACTACTACCTCTATATCAGCAAAACGTACTCGTCCATTTCAACGAACCCTCATTTCAAGAAGGACGTGCGTTATCAGAAGAAGTTGAAGATGCTTCACGAGCATGGCTTTCTTACGGAATCACAATACAATCACCTGGAACCGCTATTCAAATAGCGGTTTTTTTATTGAAAATCATCGCCAATGAGAGTAAATTGAAAGCACATGACCGACTCTACGACGCAAATCAAAGAGAAGCTGGATATCGCCGATTTCGTCCGGACTTACGTTCAGCTGCATCCTGCCGGACGCAATTTGAAAGGACTCTGCCCATTCCATAAAGAGAAGACTCCTTCCTTTATCGTTTCTCCCGACCGCCAGACCTGGCACTGTTTCGGCTGCGGTATTGGCGGCGACGTTTTCGCCTTTATGATGAAGTACGAGAACATAGACTTCGTTGAAGCTCTGAAGATTCTCGGGGAAAAAACCGGGGTGGATATTGGTCGGGTGGGCAACAATGATCAAAAGCAGGTCAATATTTTATACGAGGTCAACAATGCCGCGAAGACTTTTTTCAAACATATGTTGCGACAACCGGAAGGGAAGGCGGCGATAGAATATTTGAAGAAACGGGCGATGACCGGGGAGACGGCCCAGGAGTTTGAGATCGGCTTCGCGCCGGATGGCATAGATCTTCTGCTGAAATATTTAACCGGCAAAGGCTTTCCCGTTTCCGTGATAGAAAGCGCCGGCCTGGTTTTCAGGACAGAGCGGGGAACTTTTATGGACCGCTTCCGGGCCCGAATTATTTTTCCGTTGTACAACCATTTCGGGAAGGTAGTCGGATTTACCGGCCGAATCATGCCGGGCCACGAGCACGAGAACACGGGCAAATATATGAATTCGCCGGAGACTCCAGTATTTAATAAATCAAAAGTGCTTTACGGGTTTGACCGGGCCAAGAACAACATCCGCGAGGCGGGTGCTGCGGTATTGGTAGAGGGTCAGATGGATTTCATCATGGCCTGGCAGGATGGAGTAAAGAATCTGGTGGCGACATCCGGTACGGCGCTGACGGTGGAGCATTTGAAAGCGTTACGCCGCGCCGCCGAAACTTTGATTCTTTCCTTTGATCAGGACGAGGCCGGACGCGTCGCCACCGAGCGGGCGATAGATCTGGCGGGCGCCGCGGACTTTGCCGTGAAGGTTATGGATATGCCGGCGGATTTGGAGGCTAAGGATCCGGCCGATATCGCGGTAGCGAAGCCGGGGCTTTTAAAATCGCTCGCGACAAGCGCGATGCCGGCGATGGAGTATTATTTCAGCCGGTATCTCAAAGGCGGAAGCGCTACCGAAATTAAAAAGGACACACGAGTAGTGCTTTCTAAAATAAAGTTTCTCACAAGTCCCGTAGAGCGGGCACATTGGTTAAAGGAAGTTTCCCGGCGTAGTGGCATTCAAGAGAACTATCTGATTGAAGAGTTGGAGGCCATCAAAGTGGTGCAGGTCGCGAGTCCGGCCAGAGATAATGAGTCTGTTCGAGAGAATGAGCCGATGGCGCGTAAGGATCTGATTAGTCAGAGACTAGCCTCGTTGGTTATCGGAGCCAAGAACAAATATCCGATACTGGCGCCTATAATGAATGATCTGCCCGGCCCGTATCGGGATATTTTAAGAAGTAATTGTGGCGGCGAGTCGGTGGAGCTGACCGCGGAGCATCAGCGGTTATTAGATGTGGTAAGCATGCGGGCCTCCTTGGAAATTCCTAAAGATGAGGTGGCTTTGGACACGGAGCTGGGAAAGTTGGTTCTGGAGATTCGGCTGGAATCTTTGAGGGAGCAGCGTTACCGGATTTCTGAAGCAATTCGCGTAGCCGAGATTAAAGGTGAAGACATCGGACCACTCTTATCGGAGAAACAGAAGATAGCGGACGAGTTTCGTCGTCTTGAAGTCAAGGGCGCCAAGGTGGTATAATTGTCATATTAGAAGTACCCGCGTACTTTTCTTTGCGTGAAATGAAAAAGAAAAATAAGAAGAAGGCGATTAAAAAAGGGAGAAAAGTATCCCGGAAGCCGGCGAAAAAGGTTAAAAAAATCTCCAAGAAGGCGGCAGGTAAGCAGGCCGCCAAGAAGGAGGCTAAGCGAACCCTGGATCTTCAGGCCCTAGCCGAATTGACCGATCGTGGCCGGAGCCGTGGCTTCGTTACCGATACGGAGGTTTTGCATTACTTCCCTCATGTTGAGGAGGATATCGCCTTTTTAGAAGAGATTTACGACAAATTGGAGCAGGCGGGAGTTAAAGTCGTGGAAACCACGCAGCTAATTGAGCTTCCAAAAGAGGAGATTAGCGAGAAAGAATTGGAAGAGGCGACTATCGGAGATCATCTTCCGGACGCAGTTCAGATGTATTTGAAAGAAATCGGCAAAACGCCGCTTTTGAAGACTGAAGATGAACGCGAGCTCGCGAAACGAATTGAAAAAGGCGACGAGGAGGCTCGCCGGCTTTTTATTCAGGCAAACCTCCGCTTGGTAGTTTCTATCGCCAAGCGCTATGTAAATCGCACGCCGAATCTTTCTATTCTGGATTTGGTTCAGGAGGGGAACATCGGTTTGTCCCGCGCCGTGGATAAGTTTGATTACCGCCGCGGTTTTAAGTTTTCAACTTATGCAACTTGGTGGATTCGCCAGGCGATTACCCGCGCGCTAGCCGATCAGTCCCGCACAATCCGTATTCCGGTGCACATGGTGGAAACAATTTCCAAATATACCCAGGCAAAACGCCGCTTAACCCAGGAATTGGGCCGTGAACCGCTGGCAGAAGAGGTAGCGATTGAAATGAACATGCCCGTAGAGAAGATTCGCCACATCCAGAAGATCTCCCAGGACGTAGTTTCATTGGAATCTCCGGTCGGCGATGACGACGAGGACTCCACCCTGTCCGAGTTTATTCCGGATGAAAAGAACTTAACCCCGTCACAAACGGCTTCTCAAACCCTGCTTCGGGATCGGATCAAAGAGATTTTGATTGACCTGACTCCCCGTGAGCAGAAGATTTTAAGCATGCGCTTTGGCCTGGAAGACGGAGTGACCCACACCCTGGAAGAGGTTGGTAAGGAGTTCGGCGTTACCCGTGAGCGTATCCGTCAGATTGAGGCAAAAGCCCTCGCCCGCATCAAAGGACACGAGAAATCCCACACTTTGGAGGGATATTAGGCCATTTTTTATCCACAGAGCCAAGTATTGGCAGGGAGGGGTAAGTATGCTAGGATGTATGCAAGGTGCTAAACACCTTTTTTTGTTGGCTGGATAGCCCGCAAGCTACCGGTTAATAACCACATTAATCATGACTATCTCCCGGGAACGCCACATTCCCGGTAAACCCTAACTAAATATGAAAAAGGTACTGGTAGCGACTTTAATTATTGCCGCTATGGCCTCATCCGCGCCTCTGGTCCGGTTCGTCAGGGCGCAAGCGGTTGATCTCGGCGTTGAAAACGTCGGTCTTTTACCGTCCAATCCTTTCTATTTCCTTAAAGAATGGGGCAGGGGTGTACGTAAGTTTTTCACTTCCAGCAGTGTCCGGAAGGCCCGCTTGGAGTTCGATGTTGTGAACGAGAAGGCCGCCGAGCTCGGCCGTTTGGTTGAGATTACCCCGAACAACAAAGTTGGTCTGGTTGCCGCTTTTGATAACTACACGCTGGCGGTCGGCAATCTTGAGGCTCGCTTGACTGGTTTTACCGAGACGGTGACTAATCCCGCGGTCAGCCAGTTGGTCGGCGATATTCTTTCCCGCTCCATTCAGCATCGTAATCTTTTTGATCAGCTGGATTTCAAATTCTCCGGCGACCAGGCTATTCACGAAGCGGTGAGCACCGCCAACCGAGCTATGGCGGAAATGTTGGCCGCAATCGTTACCCGAGTAGAGGCGGCAGGGGATTTTAGGACTCGCTTTGTGGCGATGACCCGCCCGGGCGCAGACAGCTTGCGGGGTGTGACGGCGGTAGAATTGGCCGGCGATTTAGCCGAGATTCTTTCCGGCGAAGATAAAGATTTCGCCAGCGCTTTGAAAGGTGACTTGCTTTTTGATCTGGTGGGCCATCTCGAAGGAGCGCAGTTAGCGAATCCGGAAGGTATTTCCGATCTTATCACCGGTCGCGCCGGTGATTCTCTGACCTTGCTCGGCATTTTTGATGAGGCTAGGGAGCTTACCCAAAATTCCGATTTGCATAATACGCTAAGTTTCTCTCGCCCGCATTTCCTCGGTCAGTTAAACGCTCTTGATCGTCTGAATGAGGCTACGGCGGTAAGCTCTATGGAGCGTGCTCGCGCTTTTATCGCCTCCGTTCCGGCGAGTAATAAAGCCGTGGTTCGCGAAGGGTTGAGCCGAGCAAAGTACAATTTGGAACAGGCTGAAAAGCTTTTCCAAGAGGATAATTTTGAAGGCGCGGTAGGTCAGGCGAGCGCCGCTTATGCTACCGCTAAAGAAGCTTGGTACCACTTAGTGCCGGGTTTGATGGGTAATAGCGATGTTTCCGAATCATTGCGTTCTTACTATGACACCTTGTCCGCCGCGGCTAAGGATGCCGATTTCCCGTCTGTGGAAAATCCGAAAGTATTCTCTTATCTTACCAATATAGAAAAACAGCTAATTGGTATCTCCAAGCTGATAGAGGGAGAGGCCCGTCCGGAACTGATTGCTGAGGCGACCAAGAGCGCGCGCGTGACGCTTTCGATGGTTGATGAGCTGATTTACTGGGCGTTTAATCCGGTATCGACCATGGCGGAGAAGTCCGCTCCATCGGCGATGATGTTTTCGGCGGCCGAAGTGCCGGTTTCCGCCACGGTGGTAATCTCCAATGACGGATTTGATCCGACAGTTCTTAAAGTAAAAGTTGGCACGAAAGTGACTTGGTTCAATAAAGACGTCCAGCCGCATTGGCCGGTCGCCGATGCCGGCACGAAAGTCATCACCGGTTTTGACGCGAAGAACGGTTTGAGCCAGGGAGAAACCTTCTCCTTCACATTTGATAAAGCCGGTATTCTGAAATACCACGATCAGTTGAATCCGTCTTTGACGGGCACGGTAGAGGTAGCTGAATAAAAAACTCCCGCTCAGGCGGGAGTTGCGGTTTAGAAGTAGGCGGCAGGGCAGTTGTTACCGTCGCAGGCATTGATACGCTTGCAGCAGGGAGCGCAGAGTTGGCCGCTGCCTACGACATAATGCTGTCGACCTTCGATGGGAGTGCTAACGGGATACTTAGTTTCAGCTTTGCAGATAACGCAACAATCCTTCGGCTCCATAAAACCTCCTTTTGAAACTGGCTATATAATAGCACATTTTAGTAGTTTTGGTAGTGGGTTGACATACTCTAATTAATAGTGTATTATATGCGAGTAAGTAGCACATCCAAATAGCTGCCTCCGGGCAGCTCCCTAGTCGGAATTCATACAAAAAGCAGCTTATTCAGTAATTTCAGTTTTTGAGTTAGAGGAAGCGTTAGTAGTTTGTGTGTAGATTCTAGTGTTACCGCCATGGGCGGGCAAAGAATGAAAGAATTAGAAAGTAGATAGATTGTGACTAGGGAGCTGATTTGAGGGAAAGAGCTCGGGCTTTAAGCCCGGGCTCTTTTGTTCTATATTAGAAGCTATGAAGTCAGAGCAGATTCGCCAAAGTTTTTTAGACTTTTTTAACTCCAAAGGCCACTCCGTGGTGCCGTCCTCTTCGCTCATTCCGGACGATCCGTCGGTGCTTTTGACCACCGCCGGTATGCAGCAGTTCAAAAAATATTTCACGGGCGAACTGGATGCATTAAAAGATTTTGGTAGTAAGAATACCGCTTCCGTGCAGAAGTGTTTCCGCACTTCCGATATTGAAGAAGTGGGCGATCGCACCCATCTGACTTTCTTTGAGATGCTGGGTAATTTTTCTTTTGGTGGCTATCTGAAGAAAGAAGCGATTCATCTGGCGTATGAATATATAACTAAAGTACTGGGCATCAGCTCCGATCGTTTGACGGTAACGGTCTTCGCAGGTCAGGACGGCGTGCCGTACGATCAGGAGTCTTTTGATATCTGGCATAAGGAAATCGGCATGCCGGTTGAGAAAATAAAAAAGTGCGGCCGCGCCGATAACTTCTGGGGCCCGACCGGCAATGAGGGTCCGTGCGGCCCGACCACCGAGATCTATGCCGATGGCGTGGAGATTTGGAATCTCGTCTTCAATCAGTACTATCAAAAATCCGATCGGACACTGGAGCCGCTGAAAACTCCGGGCGTGGACACGGGCATGGGATTGGAGCGATTGGTCATTATGATGCAGGGAGTGGAGGATGTATTTCAGACCGATCTTTTTGAGGGGTTAATTAAAAACATCAACGAGGTCGCTCCGACCTTAAAAGACCGGGAGGTAAGAGTTTTTGCCGACCATCTGCGTTCTTCCATATTTTTAATCGCCGACGGTGTGCGTCCGTCTAACAAAGAAGCGGGATACATCCTTCGTCGGCTTTTGCGCCGCGTCATCGCGTATCAGACTATTTATGACGCCCATGCCGATCTTTTCGCTCTCGCCCACGCGGCTGTGAAGGAAAAATATGGCAAGCTCTATCCCGAAGTAAACGACCCGAGGATTTTAGAGGTAATGGATTCGGAAAAAGAAAAATTTGAAACAGCCATTGCCAAGGGCTTGAGGGAGATAAAAAAACACGCGGCAATCGGCACAAAAGAAGCCTTCCATCTTTATGAGTCGTTCGGCCTGCCGTTTGAGTTGATTAAAGAGCTGGCTCCGGAGGCTTCCAAAGACTTAGATAGAAAAGAATTTGATGAGGCGTTTAAAAAGCATCAGGAGCTTTCCCGCGCGGGAGCGGAGAAGAAGTTCGGCGGCCACGGTCTTCTATTAGATACCGGCGAATTGAAGGCGAAGGACGAGATTGAACTCAAGAAAGTAACTCGCCTTCATACGGCCACTCATCTGATGCAGGCCGCGCTCAGGAAGGTGCTCGGCCCGGACGTCCAGCAGAGGGGATCGGACATCACCGCCGAACGGACGCGGTTTGATTTCGCGTTTCCTAGAAAACTTACACCGGAAGAAATTAAGAAAGTTGAGGAGTTGGTCAACGGGGCGGTGGCGCAGGATCTGCCGATGGGCTTTAAAGAAATGGCGAAAGAGGAAGCGGAAAAGACGGGCGCGCTTTATTTCTTCAAACAGAAATATCCTGAGCGCGTAAAAGTATATTTCGCGGGGCATACTTTGGACGACGCGTTTTCTAAAGAATTCTGCGGCGGCCCGCATGTTACGCATACTCTTGAGGTTGGAAAATTTAGAGTAATGAAGGAGGAAGCAGTGGGAGCGGGAGTGCGAAGGATCAGAGCCATTGTTGATTAAAGCTGCTCTTTATCGTAAAATCCGCACAGAACTTTGAAGGAGGATTTGCTTTGGGCAAAGACAAAATGTCGAATGAAGTTTACGCCATTCTGGAATCCTTGGTCAGAAGAATGCTGAAGCATTTCGGACCGCTCGACGCGAAGAATCTTAAGCTGTTACTCAACGTCCGCTCTTCCAAAGAAGTTGAGGCCTACCTGCAGTTCAAGGTACTCGCGGTTTTGGTGATAGATATGGACGGGAATCTTTCCAGTAATAAAGTCTCATCTCGGGAGGCTCTGGAAGCACTGTTCAAATTTAAAATCTCCGAGGCCGAACGTGCTTTGGTTACCGCCGAGAATTTCAGCGTTCGCTTCGGCCGGGTTGTCGCCAGTCTTCTTAACCAAGGAGTGTTTCGGTTCGATCTGGACTGGAACATCGTTCCGGTAAAGGGTCGGTAAGAGATGACGGCTTCTGTTATCGTATTCGCTGTTTCTCTAACAGTTGCCGGAGTTCTTGCCTGGGCTTTTTCTCCTTCGATTCGCCGTAAGCAGTGAAAAATTCTAAACTACCCGCATACGGGTAGTTTTTTTATTTTTTCGCAAACGAAAAGCTATTCCGCCCAGCGTACCCGGGTGATTGTTGAGCGAAAAGTTATCCACAGTATTTGTGTTATAATATAGGAAGTGGCATGGAAGACCCTGACTAGCATAGCGGCCTCAATTAAGCCCTTGCTTAAAGGCAAGGACGATAGATTTTTGGTGCTGGAAATCCTGGAACATAAGGTAAAAGGAGCGGTCATCCATGCGGATTTCTCCGGTAAAAAGATACAGGTTACGCGAGTCCGGAGTCATCCCGATCTTAAGAAGCTGGTAAAAAAATTCGGCCGCCTCGGCCGGTACAAGATAGTCGTCGGCCTGGATTCCCATCTCGCTTCCACGATTTATTCTTCTATCGTGATTCCGCGCGAGCAACATAAAACTCTGATAGACGAGCCGGAGCTGGATAATCTGCTTTCACAGGCTATCTGGAAATTTTTTGACCGCTCACGTAATAAAGTCGCCGGCAAGATCGGCGTGGCCGATCTGGATATAATGCTTACCGACGTCCGCATCCGGGGGATAAAGCTGGACGGGCACAAGGTAGTCAATCCGCTCGGCTTTAACGCGAAGACAGTAGAGGTGCAGTTTAGCCAAACCTTCCTTTCTCGCGGTCTTATTGATTCTTTAAAAGAAGTTTTGCCATTGAATCAAGTTGTTCTGATGAGCGAGAACGGTACCGCGTGGTCCAGCGTAATTGGCAAGGCGGATTCGGCGATAAAGAATTTCCTTCTCGCGAACATCTCTCCTTCTCGGACTCAGGTGTTTTTCAGCGACGGTAGTCAGAACGCCTACCACGACCATTTTCTCTGGGGAGAGCAGAGTCTGAATCAAGCTATCGCCGACGAATTGGGAGTTGAGGTGGAGACGGCCGGATTAATCTTGAGCAAATACGTTCGCGTCGATGCTTCGCCTACCTTCCGGCATCGGATGGAGGTGATGGTAGCGCGGGAACTTTCGGTTCTGGCCAAAGGGCTGGATCAGGCGGTCAGGAAAACCGATACGCGGACTATCTATCTCAACCCGTCCTTCCGCTTGCCGGATATGTTTGCCAACGGCTTCCGGAATCAGTTTGGCCGTAGTGTGGTTATTCAGCCGCTTACCCTTGACTTAATTAGTCAAAAATTTGGATTTGATATAAAATTCAAAAATAGCGCTGACGCGGCCGATTCTTTTAGTCTTTTGGCGACCCTGGTGGAATGGTACCTGGCTCCGCAGGATGACAAGATGAGTCAGTTGGCCAAGCGGCGCGTTCGGTGGCTGTCGCCGGTTTAAAATCAATCAATGACCAAAGTTCCGATACATAAAATAAAAAAGATCACCATCAGCAAGAGCGACGAAGTGGCTTCGGTGGTGGAGCAGGTGATAGACGCCGACGCGAAGGAGGTGGTTTTGAATATCCCGCGCTTTTCACGGCTGGCGGATTCGCTGGCTAATTTTCATCTTTTAAAAAGGGAGGCGGGACTTTTGAAGAAAAAAATCATCATCGAGTCCGTTGATGACAAAGTAATCGACCTGGCCGGTGTGGCCGGTATGGATTCCTGGAACCCGATCCTTTCGCGCGCGAAGCGCCAGTTTTCCGATATCGTCTCTACTCGACAGACGAAAGAGGGGGCGGACGAGGATAATATTTTAAAAAGAAAGCTGGTGGAGTCAGTCGGACGAAAGCCATCCAAGATCAGGCGCCCGGCCAATCTTAAAAAAAGATTTTTGGCGCTTGGTATTTTCGTAGTGTCATTGAGCGCTATTTTTATGGTGGCGAATTCAGTTTTGCCTCGCGCGGCAATTCATCTTACCCGCGCCGCTTCCGACTGGGATTATTCCGGTACTGTCGTAGCGCAGAAGCTGGCCCAAGTGGATTCTCGTACCGCTACTGTTCCCGGACAAGTCTTTATTGAAAAACCTGTGCTCCAGGCTTCATATCCGGCAAGCGGCAAGCGGGCAGTTCAGCAAAAAGCCGTCGGCAAGGTGACCATCTATAACGCTTACAGTTCCGATCCTCAGCCGTTAGTGGCGACAACCCGATTACTCACTCCGGACGGCAAAATCTTTCGGATAGTGAAAAGCGTTGTGGTACCGGGCGCGAAGATAGTTGAGGGCAATATTATTCCTTCAACGCTGGTGACGGATGTAATCGCTGATCAGGCCGGAGCGGAATATAATGTCGGACCGGTCAGCCATTTTACCATTCCGGGCTTGAAAGGCACGCCAAAATATTCGGCCTTCTACGCCGACTCGGCCGCCGCGATGACCGGAGGATTCGTAGGCACGGTCGCTTATCCGACCGACGGCGATCTGACAAAAGCCAAGTCGGACATGACCGGTAAGCTTGAGGAGGCGGCGAAGCAAAGAATCGCTTCCAGAATCCCGTCAGAGTTTAAGATTATTGACGGTTCTTCAAAATTCGTAGTTCTGAAGCATTCGGTGATTACTGAATCGTCCGCCGCCGAAGGGATGTTCACCCTGTCTTCAGAAGGCCAGATCAGTGCGGTAGCTTTCCGCGAGATTGACGTAGTCGCGATGCTCGCCGGCAAGCTTGAAAGGGACAAGGGGACAGACTATGAGGTTAAGACTGCCGCTATTGCTTACGGCGCCGGACGCGCCGATCTGACAGCGGGAAAGATTAGTTTTCCGGTAACTTACAAGGCCAGCATTGTTAGAAAGGTTAACGCGGAGGCGCTTAAGACGAATATCCGAGGTAAATCGGAAAAGGATTTACGGGATCTGTTATTTAGTATTCCAGCCCTGGAAACGACAAAAATAGACTTATGGCCATTCTGGGTTAATTCCGTGCCGACGAATGAGGCTAAAATAACCGTATCTGTTGACTAATTTATAGCTATTTGCTACACTTCTTACTTACATGGCCGACAAGCAGGACGTAAAGCGTCTGGAAGGACGAGTAGAGGAAGCGTTACCGGGCACTACTTTTAGGGTAAGTATCGGCGACGGCAAGATAATTCTCGCTTATGTTTCCGGAAAAATGCGTCTTCATTATATAAAAATTCTTCCGGGTGACCGTGTCATTCTGGAGATGACTCCGTATGATGACGCGCGCGGCCGGATAATTCGCAGACTATAACAATGAAAGTACGATCTTCCGTAAAAGCAATGTGCATTAACTGCAAAACCGTGCGCCGGGGCGGACGGGTATATGTCGTCTGCAAAAATCCGAAACACAAACAGCGCCAGGGCTAAAAATAAAATAATCAAATGCGTATCTTTGGTATAAATATTCCGGACAACAAGCGAATTGAAGTTTCGCTCTGTTATCTTTACGGCATCGGCGCTTCTCTCGCGAAAAAAGTAGTCAAGGAAGCCGGCATCGATCCGGATAAGCGTGCGAAGACGCTGACCCCTGACGAAGTGAACAAGATTCAGAATATTATTGAAAAGAAATATAAAGTGGAAGGTGAGCTCCGCCAGATTATCAAGCAGAACATCAATCTTTTAAAAGATTTACAGAGTTATCGCGGCGCCCGGCATTCCCGCCGTCTTCCGGTTCGGGGACAGCGCACGAAAACCAATTCCCGCACGGTCCGCGGCAACGTCCGTAAGACAGCCGGTAGCGGTAAGCGTAAGACCGAGCTCAAGTAAAGCGACACCTCTCAACGAAAATGCCAACCAAGAAATCAACAACTAAGCCGGCCGCTGAAAAAGCGCCGAAGGCAGTAAAAGCGGATGCGACCGTGGCGGTTAAGGCCGCTACAGAAGCGGCTAAGCCGGAGAAGGCTGTTTCTAAAAAAATTGAAAACGGCCGGGTTTACGTAAACGCTTCCTACAACAACACGCTGGTCTCAGTGACCGATGATAAGGGTAATCTTTTGGCTTGGAGCTCGGCCGGCGCCCTCGGTTTTTCCGGTCCGAAAAAAGCGACCGCCTTCGCGGCCTCTAAAGTTGTCGCCGCGCTAGCGGAGAAATTGAAGAAATCCGGCTTGGTCAACGTGTCCGTAATCGTCAGCGGTGTGGGTGGCGGACGAGATTCTGCGATCCGCTCTTTACCGAATCACGGCTTCAATATTCTTTCTATTAAAGACGTAACCCCAATTCCGCATAACGGTCCGCGTCCGGCAAAAGTACGTCGCGTATAAAATAAACAATATGTTTGACACACGAGAAAAAAAGGAACGGTCAGTCGGAACAAAGCTATTTTTGAAGCCGCATCGTTGTAATTCGGCGAAGTGCGTGACCATGCGCCGCGCTCAGCGCCCGGGACAGCACGGTAAGTCTTACAAATCTCTCTCCGAATTCGGTCAGCAGGTGAAAGAGAAGCAGAAGATTCGCTTCACCTACGGAATCCGCGAAACGCAGATGAAGAGCTTGGTGAAGAAAGCGATTCACAGCTCTGGAGTCACTGGTGACATGATTATGCAGATGCTTGAGCGCCGGCTGGATAACGTGGTCTTCCGGATGGGTATCGCCCCGTCCCGATCCGTGGCCAGACAAATGGTCAATCACGGGCACATCCTTCTGAACGGACGAAAGACCAATATCCCGTCCTGCCAGGTGAAAGTGAAGGACGTAGTGGCGGTCCGACCGCAATCCAAGGAGTATCTGCTCTTCAAAGACCTCTCGGAAAAGTTGAAGAAGTACGATGCGCCCGTCTGGATCAAGCTGGAGTCCGATAAATTGGAAGGAACCGTTGTGGCTCTCCCCAAGGAATCCGACACCTCGTTTGATGTAAACATGGTCGTAGACTATTATTCTAAATAAACCAATGGAATATCAATATTTAAGCGAAACAGTCAGTGTAAAGAAAGTCTCCGAGAATGATCGGGAGGGTGTGTTTGAGGCGGAAGGTTTGTACGCCGGTTACGGTCTGACCGTAGGTAACGCGCTTCGTCGCGTGCTTTTGTCTTCTTTGCCGGGTGCCGCGATTACCCAGTTCAAGATTAAAGGAGTTAACCATGAGTTCTCTACTGTGGACGGCGTTGCCCAGGATGTGGTTGAGATCGGTTTGAATTTGAAAAAGATTCGCTTCAGAATCCATACGGATGAGCCGCAGGTTCTGACTCTGAAGATGAAGGGCGAAGGCGAGATCACCGCCGCTGATATTGAGACAAACAGCAACGTTGATCTGATTACTCCGGATATACATATCGCCACAATCACTGCCAAAGGCACCGATTTAGAGATGGAGATCACCGTGGAAAAAGGTTTGGGTTACTCTCCGGTTGAAAGCCGCAAGAATGACAAGCTTCCGATCGGCGTAATTGCCTTGGATGCGTTGTTTTCCCCTGTAGTGAAGGTTAATTTTACCATCGAGAACATGCGTGTAGGCGAGCGAGCCGATTATAACAAGCTTCGTTTAGTTGTTGAAACTGACGGCAGCTTGACCCCGTCCGCCGCTTTGCGTAAGGCCAGCAACATTCTGCAGGATCACTTTGTAAAGATCTCCGGCGTTGAGGTTAAGGAGGCGGAAGCCGCTCCGGCCGCCGAAGAGGGCGAAAAGAAAGCGAAAAAGCCCCGTAAGAAAAAAGAAGAATAATTATGGCAAATCGTAAGTTCCATCGCATGCGTGGCCAAAGGAAGCTCTTTATCCAAGGCCTGGCGAACAACTTAATAATGCGCGAACGAATCGAGACCACCGTGCCTCGGGCTAAAGAAATTCGTCCGATCGTGGAAAAGATGATCACGGTTGCTAAAAAGCAGCAGCTGCCGGCTTTCCGCACTTTGCTCGCCAAGCTTCCGAAGAAGTCCGCGGAGAAGCTTTACTTTGATATCGCTCTGCGATATAAAGAGCGGACCGGCGGTTATTTACGCATCATTAAAGAAGCGAAATCCCGCAAGCGTGACGGCGCTCCGTTGGCCTTCATTGAATTTGTTAAATAAACAATATGGAATACGTAATTGACGCCAAAAATCAAAAGCTCGGTCGTCTGGCCTCCAAGGTTGCCCAGCTTCTTCAGGGCAAGCAAAATGCCGATTATTTGCCGCACAATCCCGGCAAGGATAAGGTGGTGGTCAAGAACGCTTCCCAGATCGTAGTCACCGGCCGCAAGGCGGAGCAGAAGATCTACTATCGCCACACCGGCTATATGGGCCATTTACGGGAGCGCGTTTATAAAGAGTATTTTGCGAAGTCTCCGGAGCAGGTTTTCGAGCTTGCCGTAAAGCGCATGTTGCCTCAGAACTATTTGAAACAGAATCGTTTGAATCGTTTAACTATTGAGAAATAATATGACACCTGTAAAGAAAACAACTGAAAAATTAGTGAAGACTGTTGTGCGTTTCTTCTCCGCCAAAGGAGGCCGAAAGAGCGCGAATGCTAGCGCTCGTGTATTTTCCGGTAAAGGTATCCTGGTCAACGACAAGGACTACAAGCAGTATTTCAAAACTTTGCGTAATCAGATTACCGCCTTCGCTCCATTTGACGCTTTGAAGATTCACGAGAAGATGGGCGCCTCCGTTCACGTATCCGGTGGTGGCATTAATGCCCAGGCGGACGCGGTTCGTAACGCGATTGCCCGCGCCTTGGCGAAAGCCGATGAGAGCCTTAAGGGCACTCTCCGCCGCTCCGGTTTCATGACCCGTGATTCCCGTGTTGTTGAGCGTAAGAAGCCGGGCAAGCTCAAAGCTCGCCGCAGTCCGCAGTGGGCTAAGCGTTAAAGAAAATCAAAAACACCCCTTGCGGGGTGTTTTTGTGTAATGAAAGTATTGGCTTCACGGTCATATAATCGGTATACTACAACTATCTTTTTCCGATGAAATTCATTATCAATGGCGGCAAAAAACTTAACGGGGAGATCAGGCTTGCGGGCGCGAAGAACGCGGCCA
>CAYGEK010000006.1:0-2217 GCA_964348885.1 uncultured Candidatus Saccharibacteria bacterium
AGCGTTCCCAGGATCCGTCCAGAGGCAACGCTTTTCTTTATTCCGCGACCTTGGATCTGGTTAAGCATCTTGGCATCGCCGACGTGGAAGAGTTGCCCGAGTACGCGCGCTTCCGTGAGCTGATTGAGAAGCTACGCAATCCGGTCGTGGCCGAACCGCCGAAAGCACCCGAGGTAAAACCGAATGATAATGGATCAAACTAAACTTTACGGCCTGGCGCTTTCGTTGATAGTTCTCGTCGGCGCGCTGATGGGTAACGCGCGTTCCGGCAGTTCGGACGATGTGGTGTACGTTTCGCACCCCGAGTCTACTACGGTCCTTGCTACCGCTAAAGATACGATTCAGCAGCAGGCTCCCGTCGTTGAGCCGCTGGCGCCCGAGCCGCCGAAGATCGGCGCCGCTTCCGCTATTGTTAAATATCTGACCACCAACGAGAGCGTGTTCACTCTTAATCCCTACCAGCAGTGGCCGGTGGCATCGCTGACCAAGCTGATGACGGCGGTCATCGCCCGGGAGGAGATTGGTCCGGATGAAAAAGTGACCGTCAGCGCCGCCGCGGTTGAAACCGAGGGGGGAGCGGGTAGTCTGGTTGCCGGGCGCGCGTATTCGCGCGAGGATCTGCTCCGCGCTCTTTTGAAAGTTTCCAGTAATGACGCCGGTGTCGCGTTGGCCGAGCATATCGGGCCGGAGCGTTTCATCCGCCTGATGAACGAACGGGCGGTGGCTATCGGAATGTATAATACCCGGTTCTTTGATCCGACCGGTCTTTCCGCTCTGAATCAGTCTATGGTGAGTGATCTGGAAAAACTGGTAATGCACATCTCTAACCGCCATCCCGCGATTCTGGCCCTGACCACCGAAAAAGAAGGCGGCAACATCCATCCGTTCGTTGATCGGAGCAATTTTCTCGGCGGGAAGACCGGTTTCATTGATGAGGCGAGCGGCAATCTGATATCATTATTCAATCACTCCGGCCGGCCGATGCTGATTATCGTGCTTGGCAGCGAGGACCGGGCCGCGGATACGCAAGCTTTGTACAGTACTTATACCCAATGGTAGTTCTCCAGGCCGTCAGAATCATCGGACTTTCCGTTATTGCCTTTTTGGTGGCGCTTTTTATTACCCCGCTGGTCAGCAAGCTTCTATATAAGTTCGGTATCCGTAAGCAGATCCGCACCAGCGAATCCGCGCCCGTATTTTCCCAGTTACACGCGAAAAAAGAGGGGACGCCGACCATGGGCGGCGTGATTATCTGGGCGACGGTGCTCGGTATCGGGGTAGTTTTATTACTGCTGAGTTGGATCTTTGACGGTTTTTGGAGTTATCTTAATTTCTTTGACCGGGCGCAGACCTATTTGCCGCTTGCGGCGATGTTCCTCGCGGCGTTGCTTGGTCTCGCCGATGACTTACTCGGCGTGTTGAGAATCGGTCCGCACGGGGGAGGTTTACGAGTTAGTCAGAAGTTAGTGATGTACCTTTTGTTCGCGGTGATCGCCGCGCTCTGGTTCTATTACCGTTTGGATTGGGACGTTTTATTTGTGCCGTTCATCGGCAGCATCAATATCGGCTGGCTTTATATACCTCTTTTCATATTTATCATCGTCGCCAGCGCTTTCTCCGCCAACGAGACCGACGGCTTGGATGGATTGCTCGGCGGGGTGATGCTGTTCGCGTACATCGCCCTCACCGTAGTCGCTTTCTCGCTGGGACGCTTCGATCTCGCGACGCTCGGCGGAGTTATCATCGGCGCGACGCTCGCTTTTCTTTGGTTCAATATTTATCCCGCGCGATTTTTTATGGGCGATACGGGCTCAATGTCACTAGGCATCACCATGGGCGTAATCGCCATGCTTACCAATACCACTTTGCTTTTACCGCTGTTCGCGCCGATTTTGGTTTTGGAATCTCTGTCGGTAATCGTCCAGCTGTTTAGCAAAAAGTTCCGGAAAAAGAAAATTTTTATTTCCACGCCGATTCACCATCACTTTGAAGCCATCGGTTGGCCGGAATCAAAAGTGACGATGCGTTTTTGGATTATTTCCGTAATTTCCGTGGCGCTCGGCCTCGCTTTGTTCGCCTTGACCCAGTATCTGTAAAGGTGGCAAGATAGAGGTAGATTTTTAACAGTGCGAGGTGATGATGTGCTTCGCCGTTGGTGGCATCGACTTTACCTGGCCTACCTTCGACTGGTCCTATGCGATGCGCGCCCCGTTTTTG
>CAYGEK010000006.1:2317-4045 GCA_964348885.1 uncultured Candidatus Saccharibacteria bacterium
CGACTTTACCTGGCCTACCTTCGACTGGTCCTATGCGATGCGCGCCCCGTTTTTGCATTTCGCGTTGGGCTTCTTGGCGGCTTGGTTGCCGTCGCGATTGATCTTGACCATGTTACGCTCTTCTTCGGTCACCCCGACGGAAGAGTTGCGCATGCGCCGCTACTTGTTGTGGCTTGCCTTGTCGGCTGCTATTGCCTCGCACGTCTTGGAGGACTGGTATGTCGGCTGGTTCTAAGAAGCCGGAAAGAAGGTTTTGTCCGATGCGCTCGCTTGAACTGTCCGACATGTGGAGGACCAGATGAACCGTAAAGCTTTCAAGCTGCAGTGTCCGAAGTGTCCGAATAAGATGGGTTCGTTGGCCCGTCATTGCAACGCCTGCGGAGCTAAGATGCCCGAATCCAGGGATCCCTCCGTAATTGCCGAGCGTGAGAGCAAGGATCGGGAAGGACGTGAAGTTTTTGGAAGAGTTTGCGGCAAGCGATACCATAAGATGATTGCCGCGCTTTCCGCGATTGATTGCCGGCAGGCAGAGATTTATCCGATGAGGGGACACTGCCCCGAATGCGGAGAAAAAGTACTTTAAACCGACCGTAAAGGTCGGTTTTTATTTTGAAATGTTACAATGATAGTAATGGTCCTAATTAAAGGAGCCAAAATTGTTGACGGCAGCGGCGTGACCTCGCCTTATGTCGCGGATGTGTTGGTAACAGGCGATAAGATTTCCGCAATCGGGAAATTTCCGACGAAAAAAGCCGATTTAGTACTGGATGGCCTCGGTCTTTATCTGACTCCGGGTTTTATTGACGTGAACACCGACTCCGACCACCACCTCTCGCTTTTCACCAATCCCGAACAGCAGGATTTTTTGCTGCAGGGTGTTACGACCACTTTCGGAGGGCAGTGCGGTTCGTCGCTCGCGCCGCTGATCTACGGCACTTTGGATTCCATCCGGAAGTGGACCGATACCAGCCAGATGAATATCAACTGGCACTCAGTAGCGGAGTTTCTAAAAGTGCTTAATCAGAGAAAGCTCGGCGTTAACTTCGGCACCTTGATCGGACATTCTACAATCCGACGCGCCATGATTGGCGAAGATTCCCGCGACCTAACCGTTTCTGAATTGGCGTCTTTTAAAAAATTAATCGCGGACGGAATGACGGAGGGAGCGTTCGGACTTTCCACCGGGCTTGGTTACGCGCACGCGCGTCAGGTACCATATTCGGAAATCAGGGAGCTTACGTCGGTAGTGGCGGAAAAGAAAGGGGTATACGCGACGCATCTTCGCGACGAAGACGAAGGCCTGTTGGCCTCGGTGGCGGAGACCATTAGAATCGCCGAGGAGACCGGAGTAAAAACTTTGGTCAGTCATTTCAAGCCGAAGATCGGATTTGAAAATGAATACCGAAAAGCTCTGGCAATGATTCACGCGTCGGCGAGCGAATTCAATATTCACGTGGATTCTTATCCGTTCACCGAAACTGTTGTGCCGCTTTACACACTTTTGCCTCGTTGGGCGCAGGTGGGAAATTTTGAAGTGATGTCTTCTTATTTGGACAACCCGGACACGCGGGCGCGGGTGGTGCATGAGCTAGCCGGCGTTGACGGGAACCGGATTAGAATCTCGCAGGCGACGGGGCGAGAGTATCTGCTGGGCAAGACCGTGCACGAGTTGGCCGATAGTCAGGAGGTCGGCGTCGGCGAAGCGTTGGTCCGGCTGATGGTGCTCAC
>CAYGEK010000006.1:4145-6218 GCA_964348885.1 uncultured Candidatus Saccharibacteria bacterium
GAAGGGTATTTCGCGGATCTGAATCTGATTGCCGTAAAATCCGGCGCGGTTAGCGTTGAGCACGTCTTGGTGAACGGTAAACTGGCTGTTCAGGGGCGGAACGCGATTGGCGCTTTGGCGGGCAAGGTTTTGAAGCGCGGCTAAAAGAATGAGGACGCACCGCCCCGACTATCTGATCATCACCGCCCTGGTTTTTCTGGTCCTGTTCGGACTCGTGGTACTGAACAGCGCTTCCTCTCATCTCGGTCAGGAAAAATTCGGCGACAGTTTTTATTATTTAAAGCACCAAATTTATTACGGGTTGAGTTTCGGCCTGATAGGTTTTTTTCTCGCTTATAAGTTTTACTATCGGCGTTATCAGAAGCTAGCCATACCCTTGCTCTTAATCAGCATCGTCCTCTTGGCTTTAGTGTTCACGCCTCTCGGTATCCGCGCCGGCGGCGCGGAGCGTTGGGTCAAGCTCGGCCCGGTAACTTTCCAGCCGGCAGAACTCGCCAAACTGACTGTGGTTCTTTATCTGGCCGCCTGGCTTTCCGGTCAAGGAAGTCGGAGTCGGGATTTTCTGCGGGGCGCGGTGCCGATGATGCTTCTCTTAGGATTGGTCTGCAGCTTGCTTCTGTATCAGCCCGCCACCTCTACAGTCGTGATTATTTTCGCCGCGGCGATGATTATTTATTTTTTGAGCGGCGCGAAAATACGCTATATCGCTCTCCTGACTTTGATTATGGCGGCGGTCGTCGGCGCGCTGGTAATGATCACGCCTTACCGCCTGGAACGAATCACGAACTTTTTAAAACCCAACGCCGATCCGCTGGCCGGTGGCTATCATCAGATTCAGGCGCAGATAGCGATCGGCTCCGGAGAAATCGCGGGAGTCGGCTACGGACAATCAACGGCCAAGATCAGTCATTTGCCCGAGCCGATCGGTGATTCCATTTTCGCGGTTCTGGCCGCAGAGTTCGGTTTCATCGGATCGGGATTTTTAATCGTCTTGTTCGGTCTGTTGGTGGTAAAGATATTTCTTTTGGCCAATAAAACGCCGGACAAGTTCGGTAAGCTTCTGCTGGTAGGGTACGGTTCGGTCATCGGCCTCCAGGTATTCGTGAATATCGGAGCGATCTCCGGAATTTTACCGTTGACGGGCGTGCCGTTGCCTTTTATAAGCTACGGCGGCAGCGCGCTGGCAATCTTTATGACAATCGGCGGCATGATCGCTAATATTTCCCGACACTCCTAAGTCGGGTACAATATAGGTAGTAGTTGGAAAGGAAGGTGATGAGTGATCACCCAGCCGCTGATCATTGAAATAGAGGACGGTCGCTTTGGTAAGATTGTCCTCACGATAGACCCGAAGTACGTGATCCGGATGGCGCCCGAAACCGCCAAAAAGGACCGCGAGTTTCTGGATATCTGCATCACGGCGCAGATACTCCAGGCGCTTTCCATAGTGACCTCCGAAGTGCCGCTGGCGCAGAGGGAGGAGTTGAAGATGCTCGCCATCAATGAGTTGATGAAGGTCTGTGATATAACCCAGAAGAAACGCCGGGAAATGAAAAAGAACATCCAGCGCCCGACTTGATTCGGGCGCTTTTTTAATGTATAAATAGCGTGTACTTTGAACGGAAGGTGGCTCGAATGGTGTGGATTGGTTTGTTTCTGTTAGTAGTTGGATTCTTAGTCGTCGCATCCGTTGCTTATATGTTGGGAGATACTCCCGGCTCCAGATCGAGCCAAGCAGTATTCTTGGTTTCTGTTATGGCTATTTTGATAATTGGCGGATCGGGCATGTTATTTGATGCCGGATTCGCCGGATATCCTGCCAGCTGTAATCAGCTTAGTGCTAGTACCGTTTACCAGTTCATCGGTCAGTCCAAGGATGGCGAGACACGCTATCTAATACTGAAGGACCTTGGCAACGGCTCGGTCCGGCTATACCAATCTGATGTTGAGCTTCCAGTACTCGGTAACGCTATCTATTTCAAGCTGGCGAATAAGAACGGCAAAGAGGAGCTCGTTCAATACATGCCCGGTCAATAAACCGGGCTTTTTTATTGTGATATAATTTAGTAAATG
>CAYGEK010000006.1:6318-26333 GCA_964348885.1 uncultured Candidatus Saccharibacteria bacterium
ATACATGCCCGGTCAATAAACCGGGCTTTTTTATTGTGATATAATTTAGTAAATGCATCCCGTTAGAAAAAGGTCGTCACGGACGACCGTCTATCGGCCAAAAATTTGATGCATACGCTTTATATTATGACCATATCTGAATTATTAAAAAATATGCTCAGTTCTTTCTAACGGGATGAAGAAGTTGCGTATTTTATTTACCGGAGGGGGCACGGGCGGGCATATTTATCCTATTGTCGCGGTGGCCGCTAAGCTTCGTGAATGGGCGATTCGTAACGGATTCCAGCCCGATTTCCGATATTTTGGTCAGCCCGGAAATTACGCGGGCATGCTGGCCGCGCAGGATATCAAGATCAGCCACATTGCCGCGAGCAAGCTGCGCCGTTATTTTTCCTTGCTCAACGTTGTGGATTTTTTCAAATTCTTCTGGGGAATCTTTGAGGGTCTTTGGAAGATTTATTGGTTTATGCCGGATGTGGTTTTTTCCAAAGGAGGACCGGGCGCTCTGTCCGTAGTAGTAGCTAGCCGATTTTACCTGATTCCGCTGGTCATTCATGAATCCGACAGCGTACTCGGACTGACGAATAAAATATCGGCTAAGTTCGCCGCCGTCGTGGATTTGGCTTTCAATTCCGCCGCGGGCAATTTCGGCAATACCAAGGCCAGGGTCGCCGTGACCGGTAATCCGACCCGGCAGGAGTTTCTTGTCGGCGTTCCGGAAAATGAAGCGAAGAAGCTTTTGGGATTTGATACGAAGCGACCTGCGATTCTTTTTCTGGCCGGTTCTCAAGGTTCCAACCGGATGAACGATTTTGTCATCAGTAACCTCCAGCCGTTGCTGCTGAAGTTTCAGGTCATTCATTCGGTCGGCAAGGAGAAGTTCGCTGAATACAAAGCGCAGTACGACTTTATCACGAAGAATTTCTCGCCTGTACTCACGAAGAGTTACGTCTTTTCCGATTACCTGGATGACGCCAGCCGGGCGATGGACGCGGCCGACTTAATCGTGTCCCGCGGGGGAGCGGGAGCTATTTTTGAAATAGCGGCCAAGGGTAAACCGTCAATTATAGTGCCGTTCCCGGAGGCCTCCGCCGATCATCAGAAGGCCAATGCCTACGCTTACGCCGAAACCGGCGCGGCAATCGTGATTGAGCAGGAGAACCTCCTGCCGAGTATCTTTATGACCCAGGCTGAAAAGATTCTTGGAGACGCGGATATTTGGCGGAAAATGAGCGGCGCGGCCAAGGACTTTTCCACGCCGGAAGCGGCGGGAAAAGTGGCTAATGATATATTGTCGTTGTGGCGTGTTTAGCGTATAATCCCACCGATCGGCGGTTGACGAACTATGACAAAATCCAATCCAGAAGTAAGGGTCCGGATCGCTCCGTCACCGACGGGGTATTTGCACGTCGGCACCGCCCGCACCGCGCTTTTTAATTGGCTACTCGCCAAGCATACGGGAGGTAAGTTTATTTTACGCATTGAAGATACCGATTTGGAGCGGTCGGAGAAACGATTTGAGGAGAATATTATAGAAGGCCTGCAGTGGTTGGGCTTGAATTGGGACGAGGGCCCGTTCCGGCAGACGGACCGCCTGCATATCTATGAAAAACACCTGGCCGCTCTTTTGAAAACCGGTAAAGCTTATTATTGTTTTTGCACTAAAGAGGAATTGGATGTCGAGAGGGAGAAGATGACCAAGGCGGGGGAGGCGCTCCGCTACAGCGGCATTTGCGCCAAGCTGACCGCCAAGGAAGCAGAAGCAAAAAAGAAAGCCGGATTACCGTCGGTCATCCGTTTTCGCATCCCCGCGGCGCCCATCGCTTTTAAAGACATCATCCGAGGCGACGTTTCTTTTGACGGCGCGTTAATCGGCGATATCGTGATCGCCAAAGATGAGCGCTCGCCGTTATATAACTTCGCGGTGGTTATTGATGACGCCGATATGCGAATTTCCCACGTAATTCGGGGCGAAGAGCATCTCGCCAACACACCCCGTCAAATCGCCATACTGGAGGCGCTGGGCTTTCCGCGTCCACAGTACGCGCATCTTCCGCTTATCCTGAATGCCGACCGAAGTAAGATGTCCAAACGTTTTTCCGCGACGGCAATCCAGGAGTATCGTGACCAGGGCTATCTCGCCGACGCATTGATTAACTTTATCGCTTTTCTCGGCTGGCATCCCAAAGACGACAAAGAGATAATGACTCGCGAGGAGATCGCGAAGGATTTTGAATTGGAGCGTGTCCAGAAAGCGGGCGCGGTCTTTAATGTGGAGAAGCTGGATTGGCTGAACGCGCAGTATTTGAAAATGATGAGCGCGAAAGACCTAGCGAACGCTTTGGATATGAAGGCCACCGACGCCAATATGAAAATTATTGAGCTGACGCGTGAACGGATGAAAAAACTATCCGATTTCAAAGAGCTCGCCGCGTTTTTCTTTGAGTTGCCGGACTATGAAGCGAAGACGTTGATCTGGAAAAAATCCACCGCCAACGGAGCCAGGGAAAATCTTGAATTACTGGAGAAAATTATTTCAGCTCTGGATGATGCGGATTTCTCCAAATCAAAATTGGAGGAAAAATTAATGCCGATGGCCGAAGAGCGGGGACGGGGCGACTTGCTCTGGCCGCTCCGAGTGGCGCTTTCCGGACAGGAGGCTTCCGCCGGGCCGTTTGAAATCATGGATACGCTCGGCAAAAAAGAATCATTACGCCGAATTCAGATTGCTATTGGCCATTTAAATGATCATGAAGAAAATTAATTTACTAATTTCTTTTGCGGTCCTTTTGTCGGTTTTCGCCGCGCCGATTTCTGGTTTGGCGGTGACCGAAGCCGAATTGAAACAGGCGATTCAGGACAAAGTTAAGGCGCAACAGGAAATCAACGCCAAGCTTCTGGAAACCGAAAAGAAGCTTTCCGCCACGCAAACCCAGACAAAAAGTTTGAGTAAGGAGATCCAGAAAATTGATTACACCATTAGCCAGTTGAATCTGAACATCAAAGCCAGCCAGATTAACACGGAAAAGCTAGGCCTAGAGGTGCAGGGTTTGCAGCTTGAGATTAATGATATTAACGGCGCAATCAGCATAAAGAAACTGGCGGTAATTGAGTTACTGAGGGAGCTTTACCAAAGAGACCGTCAGGGGCTGATGGCGATAATCTTAAAAAATAAAAGTTTAGCCGCCAGCTTTCAGGAGGGCCAGAATATCGCCAGCTTAAACAACGGCCTCTCCGTGGAGTTACAGGAGTTGCGGACTTTGAATGAAAAAATGAATTCCAAGCTGACGGAGACGACGAGTAAGAAAAGGGCCATTGAGCGGGAGTCCGAATCAATGAAGAGCCGGAAGGCGATTGTCGCGGAGCAGAAGAGCGAACAGCAAACTCTTCTGGCGCAGACTAAAAATCAGGAAAAGCTTTATCAGGCGCAACTGACCGAGCTGGAGCAGAAGCAGGAAGAGATCAGCGGCGACATCGATAAAATCGAGGAAGACCTGCGGAAAAATTTCAACGCTTCACTCCTGCCGGCGAAACGTCCGGGAATGTTCAGCTGGCCTGTGGAAAATCCGATTATTACCCAGCACTTCGGGGAAGTCAGCCGTTACAAAGGAAGGCTTTTATACAACGGTAAGCCGCACAACGGAATGGACTTCGGCTTGCCGATCGGTTCGGCGGTTATGGCGGTTGCTGACGGCACGATTACTGCCGTAGGCAACAACGGCAAGTACCAGTACGGTAAATATATTTTAGTGCATCATGAAAACAATTTGGCGACGCTCTACGCCCACCTTTCCAAGAATGACCTGGTCAGGGTCGGTGATAAAGTCAGCAAGGGTCAGGTTATCGGCCGCAGCGGTAACACGGGATATTCAACCGGACCGCATCTTCACCTCGGTCTTTATTGGGATGACGCCAGCCTTGGCCGCGGCGTTCAGCTGCAATACGTCTCCAACTGCAATTGCGGACAGGTGCCGATCGGCATCGCGGTCAGCCCCGAGGACTACCTGCCCAGTCACTAAATGGTAAAATAGGTTTATGAGGAAATTAGCCATTCTTACTCTAGTAATTCTGGGTATTTTTCTGTTGACCAATCAGAGTTATGCCGCCGTTCCGCTGCTGGATGATTTTCTCGGGGTTATTCCCGCGCCCGTGAAAAATTTTTTCAATATGCTGGAGAGGTTTGATTTTGGCTCCAATACCGACGTGATTGAAAATACTCTGACCGGAGAAGGGAAGTCGGCGAGGGGATTTCTTGAAGTAATCTGGTCGCTTTTCCTGACTTTGTTGAAGGGAGTGGGAAGCGTGTTCGTCTGGGTCTTTAGGACAATCGCGAATTTTTTAGAGAGTTTGATATTCAGCTAGGGGGTTGACATTTCGGTCACAATCCGCTATATTACTTAAGCACTTTGAGATCGGCCGCTCGCGCCCACATGGGTTGCATCCGCGGCTGATAGCGAACGGGTAGGCCTCCCGAGTAAAAGGCCAGTGATGATGCGGTGCTATCGCAGGAGGTATTGCTTCGACTTGCGATCGGCCGTTCAGAAGCAGGCCGCGCCAGGTTGTCAGCCTGGAGGGCGGCAAGTTTGAGTCCCAGGGGTGCGCACCCCTGGGACTTTTTATTTTATTAAATACCTTAACGATTTTCCGACTATTGACTTTTACCTTAAATTAGAGTATATTGTCTCATACCGGAGCTAAGGAAAGGTCGACTCTTGAACAAGCGCCCTCCTTGCTCCGGGACAGTTCTTTTTGAAGTATTTATACGTCAGAGAAAAGGCTTGCCGTCGCTATGCGACCGCTCGTGAGGAGTTCTCGCCCGGACGCTATGCGACTGGGGAAGCTCTAAGCCTTCTGTAATTGCAAATTAAGCACGGAATCACCCCTGTTCGCCCCCGAAGTAATTCGGGGGTTTTTTATTTCATTCAAATGTTACAATTAAGGAAATGGCCAAGCCTTATCTTTCGGTTATTATTCCCGCTTATAATGAAGCTAAACGGCTTCCTTTAACCCTGATTGATGTGGATAAGCATCTTTCCGAGCAGGAGTATTCTTATGAAATTCTGGTAGTGGACGACGGTTCCACGGACGCTACGGCGGATATCGTGGATAGGTTCAAGCCGCTGATAGACAATTTAAAACTGGTTAGCGGCAAAGAAAATCGCGGTAAAGGAGCGGCGGTGCGGCAGGGAATGGCGGCGGCGAAAGGAAACTGGCGGGTTTTTATGGATGCGGACAACTCCACCGCAATCATTGAGTTTAATAAAATGCTTCCGTACTTGGATCAGGGTTACGAGGTGGTCATCGGATCGCGAGCGGTCAAAGGAGCGAAGATGAATCCTCCACAGGTTTTTTATAAAAGAATTTTCGGTTGGGTCGGCAATCTTTTTATCCAACTGATCCTCCTGAGGGGTATCAGGGATAGCCAGTGCGGCTTCAAATGCTACTCCCAGGAAGCGGCAGAGAGAATTTTTCCGCACTGCCGGATAGATAGGTGGGGCTTTGATATAGAGTCGTTGGCGATCGCGCGGAAATTAGGTTACGACGTTAAGGAAATGCCCGTGCACTGGGTTAATGACCATAGGTCTCACGTTTCTTTGAAATCCTATTTTCAAACATTATTGGAGGCGATTAAGATTCGTTGGTGGCTTTGGAAGAAGAGCTACAAGTTGTCCTAAAGCGGCGCTTCTGATATAATTTTTAAACTATGGAACATTATCTAACCCCGGAACGTTTGGAAGAATTAAAAAAAGAATTGAACGAGCTGAAAACGACGAAGCGCTCGGAAGTGGCCGAACGTCTGAAGCGCGCGAAAGAGCTTGGTGATCTTTCCGAAAACTCTGAATATATGGAAGCCCGCGAAGAACAGGCGCAGGTGGAAACCAGGATTGTGGAAGTAGAGGATATGATCAAAAACGCCTCGCTCATTAAGCAGTCCGGAGGCAGTAAGGTACAGGTCGGGTCTACAATTGAAGTTGAGAAGGACGGTAAAAGAGCCACATACAGTATCGTCGGACCGAATGAAACCGATCCGATTTCCGGTAAAATCTCCAATGAATCTCCGATGGGCCGGGCGTTTCTAGGTAAGTCGGTAGGCGACACTGCTAAGATCAAAACTCCGGGCGGCGAAGCCATATATAAACTGGTCTCCGTGAAGTAATGTTGGAAGATATCCTCAAAGAGAGATCGAGGAAAAAAGAAGCTTTGGAAAAGCTGGGCTACGATGTTTATCCCGCTAAGGTTAAGCGGACGCACAACATCGCCGACGCGATTAAATCATTCGGACCTCTTTCTAAAGGAAAAAAGAAAATTACGGTTGCCGGTCGTGTTCTTGGCCTGCGCGGTCAGGGCGCGATCGGTTTTTTAGACCTTGTTGACGAGAGCGGTAAGCTTCAAGTTTTTTTAAAAAAGGACAATCTCAAAGATTTCGCCGACTTGAAGGCCAATTTAGATCTCGGCGACTTTCTGGAAGTTACCGGACCCCTTTTTAAAACCAAAGCGGGGGAGAAGAGCGTGGAAGCGAAAGTGGCTAGGGTGATCGCGAAGAGCCTCCGCCCGTTGCCGTCCGTTTGGCACGGCCTGCAGGACGTGGAAGAGCGCTATCGGAAACGTTATCTCGATCTTCTTATGAATCAGGAGACCAAGGACCGCCTGGTCAGTCGCTCAAAAGTTGTTTCTTATCTTCGTTCCGCCTTGGAGAAAGAGGGATTTTTGGAAGTAGAAACTCCGGTGTTGCAGTCTCTGCCCGGCGGCGCGAAAGCGCGCCCGTTTAAAACCCATCACAACGCTTTGGACGCCGATTTTTATTTGCGTATCGCGCCGGAATTATATCTGAAGCGGCTTCTGGTCGGCGGCTTTGAAAAGATTTTTGAGCTCGGTAAAGTCTTTCGCAATGAAGGAATGGACCGCGATCATAATCCGGAATTTACCGCTCTGGAATTATATTGGGCGTACCAGGACTACGAAGGACTGATGAAGTTCACCGAAAAACTTCTGAAAAAGTTTTTACCGGGTAAATGGGAAAAGGTGAAGTTCGCTGACACCTTCAAAAAATACGCCGGCAAAGCTTACGAATCCATTGATCCTAAGATTTTGGACGAAGTTTTTAAAAAGGAGGTGCGGCCGAAGATTGTGAAGCCGACTTTTGTGACGGATTACCCAGAAAGCCTGATGGCGCTGGCAAAAATGAAGCGCGATAATCCGAAGCTGACGGAAAGTTTCCAGTTGATTGTTGGCGGCGCCGAGATAGTTAAAGGTTTTTCCGAGTTGAACAATCCGGTCAGCCAGCGGACGCAGATGGAAGGTCAGGAAAAAGCGTTCCGCGCCGGTGATGAAGAGTCCGCCCGACTGGACGAAGATTTTCTGGAAGCTTTGGAATACGGCATGCCGCCGGCGGCCGGCTTGGGATTGGGCATCGACCGGTTGGTGGCAATCGTCACAAAAGCTCACGCGGTTAAGGAGATTATCGCTTTCCCGACTCTGAAGCCGAAGCAGTAACTTGATTCGGCTTTATTTTTATGTTATTATTTCCGCATTGAGGCTTCCCCTCAATCACTGTCGGGAGTCTTCTCGTGTCAGAACCGGCAGGCGTACGATGACGCGGGAACCCCAAAAGACCTAAAAATCTTTTGGGGCTTTTTATAATGAAGACTATTTATGCTCGTACCCGGATTCCTATCTACGGAATACGGGCCTTTTTATTTATGAACGGGAATTTAGTATACTTAACTCTATGTTAGACGCAGAACTAATCCGAAAGGAATCGCAAAAAGTTAAGGACGGAATCGCCAAGAAGAATAAAGATCCGAAACTGGTGGATGATTTTTTGGCGCTGGATGAAAAATGGCGGCACTCCCTGAAGGCGATAGAGGATAAGCGCGCTTTGCAGAAAAAATACGGCGCGGAAAGAAAAATCGAAGAGGCGAAAAAATTGAAGGACGAGATTCGTTTGCTGGAAGAAGGGATGAGTGAAATTGAAAAAGAGCGCGACCTCGCGTGGGTTAAATTGCCGAATCTTCCGGACGCGGACGTGCCGGTCGGCAAGGACGAATCGGGCAATCAGGTCATCCGAAAATGGGGCGAGCCGCCGAAGTTTGATTTTCCCGTTAAGGATCATCTGGAGCTTGGTGAAAAATTGGGAGTGATTGATGCCGAAACGGCCGGTAAGGTTTCCGGCGGACGGTTTAGCTATCTCAAAGGCGGGTTGGTTTTATTGGAGATGGCGATTATCCGATGGGTATTTGATGTGGTAACCGACGAGAAGCTTTTAAAGAAAATCGCCGCGAAAATTGAGAAGGGATATTCCGCCAAGTCTTTCGTGCCCGTTCTGCCGCCGGTGATGATTCGTCCCGATGTGTTTAAGCGAATGGCCCGCCTAGATCCGGGACAGGAAGAGGAGCGTTATTATCTGCCTAAGGACGATCTTTACCTGGTAGGCAGCGCCGAGCACACGCTCGGGCCGATTCACATGGATCAGATCATTCCCGAAGATCAGCTGCCTTTTCGCTATATCGGCTTTTCCAGCGCTTTTCGCCGCGAGGCGGGATCGCACGGCAAGGACGTGAAAGGCATTCTGCGACAGCATCAGTTTGATAAGTTGGAGTTTGAATCATTTACTACTCCGGAAAATTCCCGCAAAGAACAGGATTTCATTGTGGCCATTCAGGAGTATCTTCTGCAAAAATTAGAACTGCCGTATCAGGTGGTAGCCGTCTGCACCGGTGATATGGGCGGTCCGGACGCCAGCCAGATAGATATGGAGACCTGGATGCCCGGCCAGGGACGTTACCGTGAGACGCATACCGCCGACCGGATGACCGATTATCAGTCCCGCCGGTTAGGCACGAAGATTCGGCGCGTGGACGGCAAGACGGAGCTGGCTCATATGAATGACGCCACCGTGTTTGCCATCGGCCGGTTACTGATCGCGATTATGGAAAATTATCAGACCAAGGAGGGGACGGTGAAGATTCCGAAAGCTTTGCAGAAGTACGCGGGTATCAAAGAGATCAAATAGTTAAAAAATCGTCCGTGAATACGGGCGATTTTATTTTGTGGAAAAATAATGAATAAGCGTGATGCCGATAGTCGCGAAAGCGTTTGAGCCGGCGTGCAGAATCATCGCATAGTGCAGTTTCCGAGTGGCGATGACGCAACCTCCCCACACCAGACCGAAGCCGAAGATGGTATAGGGATAGCGCACGTGATTGAAGGCCCAAGCCCAGTTCAGCGCTATCAGGATAACGATAGCAACGAAATAGAGCAGACGCCGTTCCCAGATCCGGTCGGGACGTTTTCTGCCGAGATAGGCCGCGAACATGGCCAGAAGCCAGGAAGGACCTCTGTAGGTTGCTTCTTCCTGAACCGGCGCCACAATCACTAGATCCAATACGCCGCGGAGCAACTCCAGGTCATAGTAACGATAGGCCTGCAGCGCCTCCTGCGTCATACCTTTGATGTTCCGCAACAGCCAGATCTCGATAAAGAAAATCACGGACGCGAGTATGGTAAAAACTACGCCTTTGGCGATGGGATGCAGCTTTTTGAGCCGATCCCGGAACTCGGGAACGCTCATAGCCGCCTCCTCATCACTCTTTCAAAAGACTCTATTTTGTGCTTAAATTAAAGGAACTAAGTATCTATGAATACAATATCTCATCAAATTGATAAGTGCAATTTTGATGTGGATGTGCGCTTTGAGTCCGCAGGTGTAGACTCTACTCCCAGGACGAAAAGCAAAGCAGACGCGCAAAATTGCCTTACCCATAAGGGAGCCGCGACCTTGGCTGATTTCGTCGTTTCGCTCGCTCGCCAAGTCATACTTGGCTTCACTCACAAGCCTAGAAATCAGGTACAAGGTCATCGGCTTCAATTGATCAAGATATTGTATTCATAGACACTCCATGCCCCTAAATAAAGTATTTGTAAATATACAGGAGCAGGCGATCCGGCATAACGTCAAAGTTTTCCGGGGATTAGCCGCGCCTAAGACAAAATTATTTTCGGTGGTGAAATCCAACGCCTACGGTCACGGCATCGTCGCGTTTTCCGAGATTGCCGCGAAAGCCGGTGTGGACGGATTTTGCGTGGACAGCGTGGTGGAAGGTCAGCGCCTCCGGAAGGCCGGCATTAAAAAACCGATTCTAGTGTTAGGTCCGACTTTTAAATATCTGCTGGAAGCCGCGGCGAAATCCAGAATCACTATCACGGTTTCCAACGAAGACGCTCTGAAGGAGCTGGCTTCGTCAAAGTACAAGCCGGAGTTTCATCTGAAGGTGGACACTGGGATGCATCGTCAGGGATTTTACCCCGAAGAAGTGCCGGCTGTTATTCGGAAGATTAAAAGCGGTAAACTCGGTGACCGCTTCAAAGGTGTTTATACTCATTTCGCTTCGGCAAAAGAAATGGCGTATCCGACCGCTACGGAGGAACAGTTCAAGCGCTTTGAAAAAGTTTTGGCGCTGTTGGAGAAGGCGGGCTTTACCGGTCTTCTTCGTCACGCGGCGGCCAGCGGCGGATCTCTGATGAATAAGCGGTACCACCTGGACGCGATTCGGATCGGCATTGGTCTTTACGGTTTGTGGCCGTCACCTGAGCTGATGGCGCAGTTGCCGAAAATTAAATTGAAACCCGTTTTGTCCTGGCACGCCCTGGTCAGCGAAGTGAAGAAGTTGAAGAAAGGGGATTATGTCGGCTACGACCTGACCGAGAAAATCGATGAGCAGACCAAGATGGCGGTTGTGCCGATCGGCTATTGGCACGGCTATCCGCGGGCGTTATCCGGCGTGGGCGAGGTGTTGATTGGCGGTAAAAAATGCCGCGTATTAGGCAGGGTCTCCATGGATATGATTGTGGTGGACGCCAGTAAAGCAAAAGTTCAGCGGGGAGCGCGGGCAACTCTCATCGGCAAGCAGGGCGGCAGTGAGGTTTCAGCTTACGACCTGGCCAGAAAAATCGGCGCCAGCCACTATGAAGTGATCACCCGGATCAATCCGTTGATTGAGAGGATCATTTCCTAATGAAAGCGTTATTATCTAAATCCGAAAAACGCCGGCATCGCGAACGCGCCAGGATTAAGTCCTACATTTTCGGCGGAGCAGCGGTACTGGGTCTGACATTAGTGGCTCATTTTTTTCTGAACGCCAATTTTTTCAGAATCAAATCGGTTGAAATCAGCGGAATCGTTAATTTTGAAGAAGCGCGCGCGGAAGTGCTGTCCCGGGTGGACGGCCGCTTGCTCGGGTTCAGTAATTTTCTTGCCTGGCCGGGCCATATATCCGGCGTTGATGTTGATAAGAACTATGCCGACGGCATCCTTAAGCTTTCCGGTCCGAACGCCGACCAGTTCGCGATCTGGTGCGCTCTTGAATGCTACTGGGTTAATCACGACGGTATCGCGGTAGCGGAAGCGCCGGATACCGAGGGCGGCGCGATTGCCAAAGTCAGTGACAGCCGGAAGCTCCGGCCGATTATCGGTGAGCCGGTCCTTGCCGACGGCCGATTCGCGGCGATTGCCGGGCTGATTTCCGGGTTGGGATCTTTACCCGTAACCATCAGCGCGTATCATTACGACGCCGATCTGCAGGAGCTTACGGCCACGCCGTCACGCGGCGCCAAGCTTATTTTCAGCGTGCGGTTTAGTCCGTCCGATAAATTATTCGCCTCTCTGCTTAACCTGATTAACAGCGGTCAGATTCGTAATTCGGTTTACGCCGATTTCACCGTTGAGCACCGGGTTTATTTGAAATAGATATGTATAAATTTCCGAAGAACGATTCTTTTTTTAACTGGACTTCGCATATAAAAAATAAAATGCTCTTTTATCGTATTTCCGAGCAAAGAATCAAAACAATCATGCGTTCGCCCGACCGCAAAGAAGAAGGAATCGCGCCGAGCACCCTGGCGGTAATGAAGCGAAACGATACGCCAAAAAAGAAAGAAGAGGTCTGGGTTATGTACGCGACGGCCGGCGACGGTAAAAATCCGACCCCGCGCTTCGGCGGTTCAAAAAAGACGATGATTTCCGCCTGGCGGTATCCCGGCAAGAGTAAGCCCGGGAAGCAGATTCCGATACCGGACGATATTCTGGAAGAAATCCAGAAAACATGGTTAGCTTAACCTGTGGAAAATTTTGAATCTCAAAAAGAGAAAGCGGAGGAGCGCTTTGAGCGGGCGGATATTCTGATTGAAGTGCCGGATGTGGATGATAAACATTTCCGTATCTCGTTTGAGTGCGATAACTGGGGCACTTGCTATGCCTATAATCTGGCAGTTCAGGAAGTGGCCAAAAAACTGGAGCCGTTTCATCAGGCAGGAGCGCTTGGCGAAACTCCACACGAACCCGGCAGGCATATGTGGGAGTTTTGGGGAGCCGCGGATGAGGAGAAGCTGAATGAGCTTTTGCCGAAGATACAGGAGTTGGCCGAGGAGCGATTCGGAGATCAGGAGGAAGCGGGGATGGAAGAGTATTTTCGGTCTAAAAAGAGTAAGAGTAAATAATGTCTTAAATAAAAAAGCCCCTGTTAGGGGCTTTGAGTTTTACCTGCGGAAGGGGAGGATGTCGCTGCACAGCCACTCGTCGAAGTAGCCGTCGGCGAGGCATTTCCCGATCGTCTTTGCGAGAGCGTCGTCGTTGTCGGTCAGCGCCGCGAAATGGTTGTTGGCGCCGCTGATCCGACGTCGCGCTTCACGGCAGTAGTAATCGGCCAGATGGAAGATGGGGTCGCCGATCTTGTGCTCCAAACTGGCCTTACCCGCATAGAAGCAGACGGCCGAAATCGCGTACAGCTCGGCGGCAATCCAGAACAAACGCTGGAAAAGCATCTGCTTCGCGGGCAGCTTGCTCTGATATTTGCCGGCGGCCAGAATGACCGACCGGGCCAGGCGTTTGGAAGCCTTCACGACGAAATGGAGATGCTTTTCCAGGTCGGGATGAACGGTGTTCTTGGGGACGCCGTTCAGGCTAGGCAGAGAGAATTTCATCACGTCTCTGGCAAAGCCGGTGGCCGCCGTGGCCTTCTCCCAGTACTTACCCTTCTCCAGCATCACCTCGCCGCGCTTCTTGTATTCGTCGATGCCTTCACGGATGACCCACATCCCGAGCAGTTCCGAAGAACCTTCAAAGATGCGGTTAGGCCGGAAGGCCCGATGAATGCGCTCGATGGGAATGGCGGGTTCGCCGCGCTTCGCGAGCGAGCGGGCGGTTTCATAACCGCGTCCGCCGAACACCTGCAGGGCGTCGTCCACGATCTGCCAGCCCCGCTCGGAGGCGAAGACCTTGGCGGTCGCCGCTTCCAGCCGGGTGTCCAGATGATCATTGGCGCGGTAGCCGGCGAACTTCGCCATCGCTTCCATCGCGAAAGCGTCCGCGAGATTCTTCACCAGCTTGCCGGTGCCGATCGCCTCATGCTTTCCGATTTCGCGGCCCCACTGCTTGCGGGTCTTGCCCCACCAGGTTTCCATCAGGACTACTTGGCGGGAAATGGCCGAGCACGATCCGGCGACGGTGATTCGGCCGGTGTTCAGCGCCTCGATGGCGATTTTGAACCCGTTACCTTCTTCCTCACCGACCAGGTGATCCTTGGGCACGTTCACGCTGTCAAAGCGCGTGACACCGTTATAGATGCCGCGCAAACCTTCAAATTGACAGCGCTGAACGATGTGAATCCCCAGCCAACCGGTATCCACGATGAACGCTCCGAAGCAGGATGCGTAATCGGGATTCTGCAAATCCGACGGGTCGTCCACGATTTTAGCGACGACGCACAGATACTTGGACAGGAAAGAATTTTCGCTGCGCGGACCGTTGGTCGTCCACCACTTGGTGCCGACGATGCGGTAGCCGGAAACGTTGCCGAAAGCGTCGCGCATCCGAACCGCGACCGTCTGCATGTTCGCGGGATCGGAGCCGGCCTCTTTCTCGGTGAAAGCAAAGCCGGAAGGCGTCCTGGTCAATATGGGCAGGAAGCGCTTCTTCTGTGCTTCCGTGCCGTAGACCTTGATTGGGAATCCCGCGCCGATGGTATTGGACGCGGACACCGCCGTGATGGCGCCGCTGCAGTAGCTGGAGATCGCCGCCATGACGCGCATGTAGCTCGTCTGACAGAGATCCAGCCCGCCGTACTCCTTAGGAAGTTTCAGGCCGAAAAAACCTTCGTCGCACAGCCATTTCATGACGTGCTCGGGAATCTCGTCGGTCCGATCAACCTCTTCGGGGTCCAGATTAGCGGGGAAATAATCCTTGATTTTCTGAACCATCGCGTCAGCGACCTCTTTGTCCGGTTCGGGATTTTCCAGAACCTTGAACATGGAGAAATCGGCGCGACCGCGGAACAGTTCCGCGAGGAATCCTTCGTGCCGGCGCTTATCGCGCTCGGCTTCGGCGATCATCACGCCCTTACCCAGCTTGGCCAGTGCGTCCATCTAACCTCTCCTTCTTAGTAAAAACTTTAAATGTTCCGAGGACATTATACAATATAAATTTTAAAATTACAAATAAAAAACCGGCGGATAAACCGCCGGTTTATGTTGGTTATTGCTTGGCCAGCTCCAAGGGAAGTCCGAGCACGCCGCGCCGGTTGGGGCAGATGCCCGCTCCGAGGATCATGCTCAAGTCGATCATTTCCGCCGAGTTCAGCACGCCTTCACGCATGATGTCGCGAGCCTCTTCTTGCATGGCCCGCATCACACCCATCGCCACCGTGGCGGTCGCGGACGCGTCCCGGTTGAACAGCCTGTCCTCCAGGCAAAGGTCGGAGAAAATGTCGGGATTGGGCTTCATTTCTTTCTTGCCGAACAGTTTCTGGATAGCCGACAGCCGTCCGTTCCAAAGATAGAACCCGCGGCCGGTCTTTTTGCCGAGCGACCGCTTGTTCACCGCCAAATTCAGCGACTTCACGCTATCCGGATAAGAATCGGGATAACAGGTGGCCATGAATTTCATGACATGGTGCGCGGTGTCGAAACCGACGAGATCCAGCGTTTTGAACGGACCCATCATGAATCCGTAACCTTCCAGCACCCGATCAATCATCCAGGGATCAACCGTGTGACCCTCCAACGTCTGATGCATCGCGTAAGCGACGCCGCGCAGAAGAATGCGGTTGACCACCAGGCCCGGACATTCCTTGTCCAGGACGATAGGCGCTTTGCCCATCATCTTAGTCAGGGTGATGGCCGTGGCGAGAGTGGCCGGGCTGGTCTCGGGAATACCGGCGATCTCCACCAGTTGCATCTTTTCCGCCGGATTGAAGAAGTGCATCGCGCAGAAACGGTCCTTTCGGACCACCGGCGAGGCGATCTCCCGCAAAGGCAGAGAAGACGTGTTGGTGGCGATGATCGCTTCCGGATTTTCCAGAACGGCGACCAGGTCGCCGAGATGCTTGCGCTTGGTTTCGATGTCCTCGCGCAGAGCCTCAATCACAATACTGGAACGCTTCAATCTGGAAAGATCGGCTCCCCAGCTGATTGAGAGGAGGCCGCGTCGGCGCAAGGCCTGTTCCTTGGTCAGCTTGCCGCGCAGCGTATCCTTCATCAAGTTTTGTTCGATGAAAGCGACCGCGTCGTGCACCGCTCCCGGTACGGGATCGTGCAGGATGACGGGCAGATTCGCCGTCAGAGCCGAGAGGGCGATGCCTCGTCCCATCAAGCCGGAACCGAGCACGCCCACCGGTCCGACCGCGTGCATTCCTTTCTTCTGATCCTTGACCCATTCACGGGACTTCGCGGATTCATTGAGGAAATAGAGGCTGATCAGGCTCTTCGCCTCGTTGGTCGCGACACATTCCTTAAAGGCACGGTGTTCGCGGGCAAGTCCGGTACGCAGTTCGCCGCCGCTCCAGCGCATCGCTTCCAATGCCTTCATCGGCGCGGGATATACACCCTTCGTCGCCTTCAGGACGGCGCTCCTGGCCCGGTTCAGAATGAACGCGGATCCGAGGAAGGGAATCTTCTCAATGCCGTTACGGCGGGTTTTTCCGCCATGTTGCCGCATGTCCGCGAGATCGCGGGCGAAGTGCTTCGCGTCATTGAGCAGCTCGTCTTGCTTGGCGATGCTGGCGACCAGGCCGCACTTCAGCGCGTCCTTGGCCGACAGCTTTTTTCCGGCTCCTCCGAGAATGATCTCGGCGGCTTTCCTCATACCGACGATTCGCGGCAGCAGTTGCGTGCCGCCGAAGCCGGGGATGATGCCGAGCGAAGTTTCAGGCAGACCAAGAAGCGTTTTCGGATTGTCGGAAGCGATTCGCTCGGTGCACATCATCGCGAGCTCAAGTCCGCCGCCGAGACAAATTCCGCCGATTGCCGCGACCGACGGATAATGTCCGTTACGCAGCTGCTCGGCAATGCGGTCGATTCTGGTGAACAGAGTATCCACCTCATTCGGACTGTCCAGCAACTGGCTGATCTCGCTGATATCGGCGCCGGCGCAGAAGCTGTCCGGCTTCGCCGAGGCGATTACCAGAGACTTAGGATGGTGCGTCAGCAGGAACTCATCCAACTCCAGAATCGCGTCCGCGCGAAGCAGATTCACTTTCATCTCGGAGCCGAGATCCAAAGTCAGCACCATGTGCAGACCATCGTCCACCGAATACTTCCAGTATTTCATCAACCTTCTCCTTTCCTAGCAGATTTCCTATAAAAATGTACCGCCGCTATTGTACCACTTTTATGTAAAAATAAAAGCCCCTTACTTTATCAGTAAAGGGCAATAGTTTTTAGGGCTTTTCCAGGATAGCCGCGACTCCCTGGCCGCCGCCAATGCAGAGCGTCACGAGCGCGCGTTCCAGATCACCGCGGAGCGCGATTTCCATCGCCGCGGTCAGAGCCAAGCGAACACCGCTCGCTCCGACGGGATGGCCGATAGCGATGGCGCCGCCGTTCGGATTTACACGCTCCCAATTGAATTCTCCGAAGCCGAGCTTGTCCAGCTCACGGCTTTGGGCAATCGGCACCGAAGCGAAGGCCTCGTTGGTCTCAATTAAGCCGAAGTCGTTCAGCTTGTAGTAAGGCGCCGGTCGGAGTAGCCGGGCGATTGCGTAAGCCGGTCCGAGTCCCATCTCGCTGGGCTCGCAACCGACCGCAATAGTGTTTTCGGAGCGCACGGCCGCCAACGGCCGCCAACCCATAGAGTTCACCCAGTCCCTGTTGGCCACAATCAGAGCCGCGGCGCCGTCGCTGATCTGCGAAGCGTTGCCGGGCGTAACCGTGCCGCCGGGGTTTAGGGGGCGGAGCTTGGCCAGTCCGTTCATATCGGCATTTTCGCGAATGCCGTTATCAAAAGTGAATGTTTCGGTGTTCTTACCGACGAACCAGGTGATTTCCTTGTTCAGGCGGCCGGAGTTTTTTGCCGCGGCCGCTTTACGTTGCGAGAGAAGGGCGAACAGATCCAGTTCCTTGCGGTCGATTTCATACTTTCCCGCGAGCGCGTCGCCGATCTTGTCCATGCCGAGCTGGCAGTACGGATCGGTCAGGCCGGTCTCAATCATCCAGAGGGGATCGTGGCTCATGCAGGCCACTTTGGTGTTCACCGCGAGCTGGGCCGGCACTTTCTGCCACTTCGGCATCCGGACCCTCGGCAGGTACTTCTTCTTCTGGAGCAGAGGACGTTGCCGCCGGGTGTAGAAGGCCGTGTAATCGGACATCACTTCCACGCCGGTCACGAGCACACATTTGGCGAGCCCGCACTCCACACGCATCACCGCGTCAATCATGGCTTCCAAGCCGCTGCCGCAGTTGATGTTGATCGTCCGGGCGCTGACTTCCTTCGGAATGCCGGCGTCCAGCGCGATTAGCCGCGCGATATTGGAGCCGTCCGGCGGCAACAACTGGTTGCCGACGTTCGCTCCTACCACGCAGTCGATGGCCTGCCGCAGTTCCGGCTTTTTCACCAGAAGCGCGTCCACGGGCTTTACGCCCAGCGCCCGGGCCGTCAGACCCGCGATGGACTTCGTCGCGTTGAGAAACGGGGTGCGTAGCCCGTCCAAGATGACCGCTCTCGCCATTTTGCCTCCTATCTTTCTAAACGAACCGAGGTCATAGTACAAAAAAAACGACCCTTTGTCTAGGGTCGTTTAGCGAGTCTTCGGTTCTTATAAGCGCAGTCTTCCGTTACTTCGGTCACGGGACCGAGCCACTTGGGAAGGCGCACCGTTTCGTCTTCTTCTGTCAGTTCTATTTCCAAAAGCCACATATTTTTAAGCCGCGCCGGCGACAGAAACCGGTCCAGTTCAAAATACTGGTTGCGATAAACGAAGTGATAGCGGATCTTTCGAATCTCATCCAAATCCGGATCGGCGGTCTTTAGGAGACGCAGATATTCCGGCTCGTTAATCTGGTTCTCGTGTTCAATGGAGGAGATGCCCTTGGCCGTGGCAATCTTCCTGGTTTTGTAATAAACCACGCCTTCACCGTCTTGTCCGCGAGCCCGGATACGGGTGCGCCGCCGGTCGGACAGATAGGTCTGCCGGATTTCAACAGGCACCACGGGAACAGGGAAGCGGTCGGGATTCGGAGGTTCCTTGAGCAGGAACTTTCTTTCCGTTTCCATGCGATGGGGGATGCCCAGCGCTTTTTTTACCTGGGTCAGCAGCCGCTTCATCTTACCTTTGAAATTCGTAGAGTTGTCCACGATCCGAAGGTGCGGATGACCGAGCCAGGCCTGCTGGGTTTTGCCGTCCACGCGCCGCGCCGCCGCCCGGTTCTCCAATCTTGAGGAGTTCTGCCGGTTGTAGTGCTTTTCAGCGCCGTCCGCGGCCGTTACCAGATGGAAAGCCGCGTCGTAGCGGGCGTCACGGGCGGTGACGATGTCCAGGAAAAATTTGGAAAGAAGATCCTGGAAATCGGCCGGCCGCATGTAAGCGGCGATGTCCGGGACGCCTCGGTCGCAGATCATCACCTTGCGGGCGCCCTTCTTAATCGCGAGGGCCGCTTCAAAGATGCCGTGTTCGGCCTTTTCCATATGGTCCAGGAGCAGGTGTTGGAATGCCAGCCTTTGGGCTGAGGAAAGCCGGCGCGGATCAAGCCCGCCGCCGATGACGTAGGTCGCCGCCTCGGGAACGAAGATCGCCGACCAGCCGAGCTTCTCCAGCTCCTTCATCAGATACTTCTTCGCCGAGCTCTTGCCGGAGCAGGGGCCGCCCGTCAGGGCGATCTTGAAGTAGTCTCGCATCTAAACTCTTCCTTTCGCGTAAATCTCTTTTTAAGAGCTGGCTTCAGTTAATAGTAAAGAAGCTGTAGAATCAAGGCGTTAGGAGATGAATGATGGATTTTCTACGGTCACGCGGATTTCTGATGATTGCTCTGGCATTGGTTTTACTGGTGATCGCGGCGGCCTTTCTAATCGTTTTACATTTCGCGGCCAGCCGGGCTTCTTACGAAGCGATTCATTTTTAAATATCAGCGCCCCAAAGGGCGCTTTTTATTTTGTATGACTGAAATGATTCCTACCGACAATCCGGTAATGCCAACGATAGAGTGGAGGATCGTGTCGGCAGTATTAAAAGCGTCCAGCCCGCCGAAATCAGGGAACAGCCACCCGAACAGAGCCACGAACGAAAAGAAAATACCGTTTGCCAGTGGGAAAGTTCGCCACCATGTCTCACTATTCCAGCCAAAACCTATCACTATCCCTGCAAGTATGACGTGAAAAATTTTATGCATCGTTTCCGCCCTAAATCCAAATTCAAGATAGTCGGAAGCTAAAGAAAAAAACACCAATAGAAACGCCACTCCAATGATTCGCGTATATGCTTTACCAAGATGCATTCTTAAATTGTAATTTACGACAAGCCTGTTGGCAAAGTTCTTGAAATTAAGGACCGAACCCTATACCCTGAACCCTATGAAGCTATCTATCGGCATTGTGGGGCTCCCGAACGTAGGAAAGTCCACATTATTCAAGATTCTCACTAAAAACGACGTCACCATCGCGAACTATCCTTTCGCGACTATTGATCCTAATGTGGGTGTGGTTACCGTGCCTGATGAGCGCTTGGACAAGCTCGCGGCGATGTCCAAATCCA
>CAYGEK010000007.1:0-17102 GCA_964348885.1 uncultured Candidatus Saccharibacteria bacterium
TACATATTATACGTCACTTTGAGGCTATTTGTCAATGGTGCGCCCTGAGGGATTTTCCCGCGACTCTCGGCTCGCCGTCGCTCGCCTCGGTCTGGGCACCGCCTCGCCTTAATTTCCTGCTATAAATTAAGGCTCCGGCGTTCAAATCCCAATTACTGTGGTGCTACTATGGTGCGCCCTGAGGGATTTGAACCCCCGACCGTTCGCGTGTAAAGCGACTGCTCTGCCGCTGAGCTAAGGGCGCATATATAGGAAGGTGCTCTGTGCATCCACCAGGGATTCCGCTTCGGCTTTGGCTATATAGCCCAAAGCCTCGCCGAACCATGATCCGTACCCCGACCCCCATTCGGACACCTTCGGTTTCCGAATCCTTCCTGAGCGGGGTACGGAACGGTTCGCTCCCTTGTGCATCCACCAGGGATCGAACCTGGGACCGTCTCCTTAAGAGGGAGCTGCTCTACCAACTGAGCTATGGATGCTTACTTGGTTACCTATCTTACCGTATCCATTGTAAAATATAAAGCATGAACAAAAAAGGGGGCTTTCTATTATTGGTGGTAATAATTACAGCTCTCAGCGCTTATCAGTATCTACCGTGGCAAATTAACATCGAACAAAACGGCGCGCAAGTAGGCAATCGGGATGCCGGCGTCGCTGAATTTAGCGATATGAGCGCTACCGACACTTCGTTAATCGCAACAGGAAAAACGGGCCCGATAACAGCATGGGAAAATAATTTAGTAAAAGAAGGTGCTGATAAACTTCCGATTTCTAAACATCAGGAAAATGGCGGGGGAGTAGAGTTGCCGCTCGAGGAAAAAGATTCATTGCCGATAATTAATCAGGTCCAAAATTTTCCAGAAACATCCGTAGCGCCAATCGCCCAACCCGAATCAAGTTCGGGAGCTTGGCAACCGACCCCGACAGGGGACGAATCCGCCGCCGCGGGGTCTGCACACATTCCATCTTCGCCGGAAGAATTTCAAATGCTTTATCCTGAGCAATTCCAACAAATCCAACACGAGTATCAATGGGTGGAAGACCAGGCCGTATACTATCCAACTTTAAAAGAATTTCTTTTCGGATTGATATCGGTTTTCTTCAATAATTAAAAAATCCGTCAGCTGACGGATTTTTTAATTTCATCTGCTCGATCTGTTCTTTCCCAAGGCAAATCTAAATCGGACCTCCCAAAATGCCCGTACGCCGCGGTTGGCCCGTATATCGGGCGGAGCAGATCCAAATCACGAATGATCGCGGCTGGACGGAAATCAAAAACCTTATTCATTATTTCCGTAATTTTATTATCGGAAATTTTCCCGGTACCGAACGTGTTCACGTTAAAGGCCAGCGGTCGGCTCATGCCAATAGCATAGGCCACCTTCACTTCAGCCTTCGAGCAGAGGCCAGACGCCACAAGGTTTTTGGCCGCCCATCGCATCGCGTAGGCAGCAGAGCGATCTACCTTACTTGGATCTTTTCCGGAAAAGGCGCCGCCTCCATGCTTGGCAATGCCTCCGTATGTGTCAACAATTATTTTTCTTCCAGTTAGCCCCGTGTCGCCGCGCGGGCCGCCGATGACGAAGCGGCCGGTTGGATTTACATAAATTTCTGTTTTGGAATCAATCAATTCTTCCGGCACCACGGGCTTAATGACATTTTTAAAAAGACCTTCCCGTAATTGCTCGGCGTCAACCTCCTCGGAATGCTGGGTTGAGATTAGGATGTTTTGAATTCTTTTTGGCGCTCCATCATGATACTCAACTGTAACTTGTGTCTTTCCGTCCGGGCCAAGAAAGGGGAGTGTTCCGTCTTTTCTCACTAAAGATAGCCGTCGCGATAAATCATGCGCAAGAGCTATCGGTAACGGCATCAAGGATGGGGTCTCGTTACAAGCGTAGCCGTACATCATGCCCTGGTCGCCGGCACCCTGCTCCAGAGGATCGCTTCGGTCCACCCCCATCGCGATATCGGGTGATTGGCGATTAATCATCGTGGTTATTTTTACGGTGCGATAATCAATGCCGGTTTTATCGTTATCATACCCGATTTTCTTTATCGTCTCCCTTGCTATCGTTTCCGCATCCACCCTTCCTTTGGAAGTAATCTCGCCGCCGATAATTAAATTCTGGTCACATGCAAACACTTCACACGCCACCCGAGAACGCGGGTCTTGTTCTAAATATGCATCCAGGATTGCATCACTAATCTGATCACAGACCTTGTCCGGATGTCCTTCAGTAACCGATTCCGAAGCCAGATAATCAACTCTAGCCATAATAACTTATATAACTTTCCAACAAACAAAACAGTTTCAGATTGTGCCCTCGGTAGGAATCGGCTACAAGTCCGACCGTTGCAACGGTCGGCTCGCAGCCCGCCGCTCGCATCCTCGCTGCCAGCAGCTCGGATATGCTCCGCGCTTCGATTCCTAACACGAGCCAAGCAGTTGGCTCGCTCCGAGCAAACAGAAACAAAATATCCCTTTCGGGATATTTAATAAGTGCCCTCGGTAGGAATCGAACCTACATCTCCTGGTTCGAAGCCAGGTGTCCTATCCATTGTACTACAAGGGCAATCGTCAGATTTCTCATAATTTATAGCACAGTTCCGCTCTATTGACAAATAAAATAGGTCTGGTATAATGCCGACAGAACATTAAAGGCTTTGCTTATCCGGAACCCTTTGGGTTCTGGGCGAGGCCAAAAAGAGTGTGCCCCATTGTGGGCTTGTACACGGAGGGTGTATGTCGGACAAGAGCCTGGGAATCCCGGAACTCGTCAGCGTGGAGTCGATCAAGGAGAAGCAGGAGGCCGAGCAGAAGGTCCGCGCGTTCGTCGACAAGGTCGGCGAAACGATGGACATCTACCTCGAGCAGGCCTGGTTCTGCCTCCAGGGGGACGAGGTGCGTCGGAGCACCTACCTCAAGGAGTTCAAGAAGGTCAGCGAGGCGATCCACACGGCGATCAGCGCCAAGCATCCCGTCGCGCAGATCGCGGCGAAGGACGCCTACGCGCTGGCGATGGTCCGCAAGGCGCCGGCGACGCGCGGGGCCATCATGGCCGCGCTGGTCGGGCCGATGCTGGTGGATGGTCAGTGCTTGCCCGGCCTGGTCGGTCTGAGCTTCCTCGACGAACTGTCCCAGGAGACCCTGGAGAAGTTCCCCGAGGAGAGCGCGGCACGCATCCGGCTGTACGGCAAGACGTATCGCGTCAACGGCACCAACGCTTTCCAGAACGCTTTCAAGGCTCTTCTGGAGACGAAGGTCGCGGAGGCGGAAAAGGCCGCCACGGATCAGCTCATGGAGAAGATCCGGGGCATCATGGGCCAGTCCACTCCCGGCATCAGCATCCAGAAGATCGCCACGGGCATGCCCGGCAAGATGGGCGTGAGCGTCCCGGACGAGACGTCCGGAGGCACCCGTCACTTCGGTGGCGTGATGCTCGTGGAGAGCGACGGCAAGCACATCAAGATCCTGGAGGCGGTCGGCAAGTTCGCGGGCAAGGTCAACCAGCTCCGCGAACTCCGTCGGTTCCTGCCGGTCCGGACGCTCCTCAACGAGCGGCTCACTCTGACCGAGCGGGTGGCGGAGCCGGTCTACAAGGACCTCTGGCTCTTCCACAAACTCCTCCGCCGCGTGGTGGAGAGCGATCTCCAGCGCCAGGAACGCCTGAAGAAGTCCGAGGACTTCAAGGTGGCCTGTGCCCAGGAGCGCGCCAACCTCGCCGCAAAGGCGACGGTGAGCAACACCAACCTCTGGCTGATCGACAAGGAGATCGGCACGGCGGTCGTCTCGCTCCCGCACTGGGAGGTGACGGCGAAGCTGGAAGGGGATCGGCCGCGTACCGACAAGTTCGCGTACGTGAGCTTCCTGGTGGAGCGCGCCGAGGACGGCAAGATCAAGGTCGCGGAATTTCCGGAACGGCTCAAGGGCCTGTTCCAGAACTCCAAGATCATGGAATTCGCCGATCCGAGCGATCGCTTCAGCGGTCTCGGCTACCCCCTCGCGGCCATGCTTCGCATGGCGTTCGGGATGGCGGTGACCGCCAACCGCGTGGCTTCGCAGAAGAAGCCGGCGGCCCAGGAGGGCATCGTCGAGCCCCAGGAGCCCGAGGGCTCCGCGGAGGCGCAGTAACCAATCGGGCCCGCTTAGGTTCAAATCCTAAGTGGGCCCACTTTTTAAAATCAGAGGATTTATTCCTGAGATTCCGAGCGGATCCCAGAAATAAGTTCTTTAAAAAATTGAAAGGAGGTTCTTGATGAACCTGTCAGTACGCGAGTCTTTTGAGAATCGCATCAGCGTATCGCTGAAAGAAGCCTCGCGGGATTTTTTGGGGCTGTTGGGATTCCAACAGCGCTCCTGGTCCCGCCTATTTCAGCTTTCCGGGAAAATTAACGATTTCGCCGCTCGGGTGCTGTGGCACCTGGGGCGAGGCGATTTGGAATCAGCTCGGGAAACTTTTGAGTATTGCAAACAGGCCTATGACGATCTGTGCCTGCTAACTCTGCCCGACATCCATAAAGCGGAAAAAGTCAGCGTGGCCGGCCAGGATCTGTCCAAGGCAGCCTTCGCTATGGCCTTCTACTCCGTTCTAATCGGAGAAGTAGACGAAATTACCGAAGGCCAAATGCCGACTAAGGAAGAGCTGGGTGTGAATCCGGCATCCTGGGTCGGCGGGCTGGCCGATTTCGGAAACGAAATTGGAAAACTCTCCGCCCAGATCCGTAGATATCAGATTCGGGAAAACAAAATTCCCGTCAGCGATTCGGAGGTCTCCGAGCGCCAGATCGCGATTAGCGAAGGCATTCAAAAATATCTGGACTCCTTCTCAAGCGTCCTGCCGACGCTACTCAATACCAGCCATCATTACGACAGTGACTACCGCGCCAAGAGGCGGCTGGTCGGCGCTTCCGTCATCCGCTCAATTGAGGAAGCGAATCTTCTCTCTCGCGGAGAAGTCACTCAAGAATCTCCCGAGTAAATAAACTAAAACCCCCGCATTGCGGGGGTTTATTATTTCACAAATGGGTTCTTGGCGTTTTTAACTTCGAAATGAACGTGGCACCCCGTAGGCCCGTGGGTTTTTCCTGTATTACCTATGTGAGCAATCGGATCGCCTTGGGCAACATAATCTCCGACTTCAACCAAATTCTTTTCGGTGTGAGCGTACTTAGTTATTGAGCCGTTGGGATGCTCCAACTCTACATAATGACCGTAGCCGTCGTTGTAACCGTAATTCATAGAAGCGGTAACAAGACCTTCGGCCGAAGCATAAATCATAGTGCCGCACGCGTTAGCCACGTCCACCGCGTTGTAGTGATGCAACTGCCCCCAATTGAGACCGGTAGTCGGCAGAATAAAATACCCGGGATAGCTGGGAAGTTTTTCCACCGCTTGGGTCGCGATAGTTTTTTTCGGTTTCGCTCCGGGTATTACAACTACAGAACCGACCGAGAGCTGGCGCGTAGCCAAACGCTTATTATATTGAAGAATTTTCTCTCTCGGAACCGAGTAAAGATCGGCAATAGAGTCTACGGTATCCCCCTCGTCAATTCTGTGCGCGACTCCGGAAACCGGTAAAATGACCAGCTCCTGTCCGGGACGGATGCTGTTCCCAATGTTGGTATTCGCCCAAAAAATCGTATTCACTGAAATTCCGAAATTAGCCGCGATCTTGGCGAGGGAGTCTCCCTTCTGAACTTTATAAGTAAGCAGCCCATCGCGATTCGGCAGAATTGTACTAAGCGGATTGGAAGCGTTCAAAACAGAATCGCCCTCTACAATCACAAAGCCGGCTGTTTCTTCTTCCACGCTGGAGACCACAAATTCTCCGCTAAAAACATTATCCGCCTCAAAAGAATCCGCCTCCGACATAAAGGCGGCAAGAAGATCGGCAGTCAGACCGGAAGAAGGTGGCTCACTATTTGCTTGCACTCCTCTATGTAAAAACAGTACATTGAGGACTACCCCGGTTATAACCAAAACAACCGCCGCGCCGGTTGTAAGAGGTACTTTTTTCAAAATTTTCCAGAGAATATTAATATCCCCATAATGCAACAAAGTCATGACTTATACAATATCTTCTCAAATTGATAATCTAAATTTTGATGCGGATGCGCGCTTTGAGTCCGAAGGTGTAGACTCTACTCCAAGGACGAAAAGCAAAGCAGGCGCGCAAAATTTGATTACCCGTCCGGGAGGCGCGACCTTGGCTGATTTTTTTGTTATGCTCGCTCATCAGGCAATGCCTGCTTTCGCTCGCAAGCCTCAAAATCTAGCGCAAGGTCGCAGCCTTCAATTGAACAAGATATTATATAAGTCATGACTCCTAAACTCAATAAACCGCAGCAGGAAGCCGTTGAGCACCCGGACGGACCTCTTTTAATTGCAGCGGGGGCAGGTTCCGGCAAAACTAAAACTCTGACTAGCCGGGTAGCCAAGATAATAGAAAGAGGCGTGCCGGCCCACAAAATCGTTGCGATTACTTTCACGAATAAAGCCGCTAAGGAGATGGCTGATCGGATTTCGGCCAACCCGAGTCCATTTATCGGCACTTTCCATTCCTTCTGCGCGCGCATTCTGAAAAAGGAGGCGGCTTATGCTAACCGAACTCCTCACTACAGTATCTTTGACAGTGACGACTCGATGGGGCTCCTAAAAAAAGTAATGAAGCGCCTGGATATCTCCAAAGAAAAATACACTCCTAACGCGCTTCTGTCCAAAATCTCCCAAATTAAAAATGAATTCCTGGAGCCTACCGATTTTGACAAGACAACCGCGCTGGCTTTTTCTGTTTATGAACAGGAATTAGTTAAAAATAATGCTTTTGATTTTGACGACCTGATAGAAAAAACCGTCCGTATTTTTGAGAACAAGCCGGAAGTACTCAAAAAATATCACGAACTTTACACGCACATCTTGGTAGATGAGTATCAGGACATCAATACGGCTCAATACAAACTGATTCGCCTACTCGCCGGAAAGCACGAGAACCTTAGCGTGGTAGGGGATGATCAGCAGGCAATCTACAGTTTTCGCGGCGCGGACTTCCGCAATTTTTTAAATTTTAAAAATGACTGGCCAAACGCGAAAATAGTAAAACTTGAGCAAAACTACCGCTCCACGGCAAACATCATCAACGCCGCCTCCGCGGTTATTCAAAAGAATAAACTCCAGACTCCGAAAACTCTTTGGACCGACAGCGCTCCCGGGTCTTTGATTCGGGTAGTGAAGACAACCGATCCCGAGCAGGAGGCGGCCTTCATCGCCGGTCGCTTATACGATCTTAAGCCGGCTTCCGCCGCGATTCTTTACCGCACCAATGCCCAGTCCCGGTCTATTGAGCAAGCTTTGATCTCCGCGGATATTCCTTACAAAGTTTTCGGCGGGTTAAAATTCTATGAACGTAAAGAGGTTAAGGACGTGGTCGCCGGTCTTCGGCTGGCCAGCAATCCGCTGGACTCCGTCAGCGCGGACAGACTGGTGAAGAATTTTGATAAAAAAACCGGCGTCGGCTTACTCGCGGAACTCCCGCGCTTAGGAAAAAACCTGAACATCCTTGAGTTAATCAACTTTTTCCTGGTAAACACGAACTATTTTGAATACCTGGAAAAGCATCATAAAAACTATCGCGAGCGAATTGAAAACATCAACGAGCTTATCCGCTTTGCTGGAGATTTTTCCAAACAAGGCGGCCTGGATGAGTTTCTGGAAAGAGTATCCCTGCTCCAGTCCGCCGATCAACCGGCTAATAATCATCCCCGCGCCCAGCAGGCGACGGTTAATCTTATGAGCATCCACTTGGCAAAAGGCCTGGAATTCGACGTGGTTTTTGTAATCGGTTGCTCGGACGGCCTTTTGCCTCACCAAATGTCTTACGGTTCCTTAGATGAGATAGAAGAGGAAAGACGCCTGATGTACGTGGCGATGACGCGTGCCCGTAAAGATTTATATCTTTCATTCTCAGGCACACCATCACGCTTTCTTTACGAAATGCCACCAGAATTAAATGAGTTCACGGATTTAGACGGTGGCAAGGGAGAGTTGCCGGATTCGGACGATATGTATATTGAGTACAACTAGTCGGCTAACATAGTACTCTCCTTGGCATTCAACTCGCGCAACTCTCTGACCACTTCCCTCAAAAACCCGTTGTAGTTCTTTAGAAGGTAATTATTAGCTTTTAAATAAACCGAGGCCATTTCCGCGTACGTGTGGCCCAAATCCTCTTCGGTCATTTTTGCCGCTGAAATATATTTTGCCAGCTCTTTATGAGCTTCTTTATCCTTTTTTTCTTTCAAGAGATCGGTCACTTTTGAAAAATTCATTTTATTCATTGGCGCCTATATCGGTAAGAATAACACGGAGGAGCATGATTTTTTCTTTATAGCCTTTTCCCTTGCCCTCGGATAACTTGGCGATTTCAGTGGCAAGCACACGACTCGCGAAATCTTTGACTCCGGCACGATCTTTTGAGCCTAGACTTTCTTTAGAGAGGTAGGCCTTTAGGGATTTCCGCATCTCGTCCAGCGGTTTATTTTTAATCGCGAACTCGCTAACCGCTTTCGCGATACTATCTACGATTACCAATTCAAATCTAGAGTCAATTTCTTCTCTGAAAGCTTTAATCGGCAGACTCCTAAGGTCGCCGATTGGCAACTCCGCTCTTGATTTCTGCAATTTTTCCGCGTAACGATGCGCCCCTTCCAGCACGTTCATAGGATTGGTGGAGGCTTGCTCCTTCGTCAAAAACTCGGCCATTTCATGAGCGACAGCCGAAGAAGTCTCCTCGATAATCGCTTTGGCCGGTTCAAAATTCTCAAAAAACTCTTTTTTCAAATTATTAAAATAAGCTTCGGTCGCGGCCTTCATCGTCGGATAATTCTTTAAAAATTCCTCCTTCTTTTTCAGGTTATCAATCTTTTCCTCTATTCCTTGAAAAAGTCCGAGTCGCGCCTCCTTGTCGGAGCTCCTAAATTCCTTACGAATACTGCCTTCCTGGCCTCCGGTGATTGCTTTCAAAGACGGGGCAAGGAGTCCGACGGTAGCAATCAGTCCGCGCACTATCTCGCTATTTTTCGGATTTAAAAACCCGCGCCAACCAACCGACCACTTGCCGATCTCGCGCTTTTTTTCGGCTTCGGCTCTCATGCGGGCCAATTCCTTAGATGCCGCCTCGCTATTTTCTTCTCCGCCTAAAAAGGTAATTTCTTTTTCCAGGTCTTCCCGATCTTTTTTTAATTCAAAAAAATTCTTTAGCTCGCCTGCGCGCTCATTGAGCCTGGCCGGATCTTTCAAGGCTTCGTTGGCAAGATACTCGTCAATCGCTTCCAAGTTGGTTTTATTCAACTTTATTCCGAAGGCCGGCTCCAGCTCCTCTTTGTAAAGCTGGGTCATCTCTCCGGAAATGTATTCCTTGCTTTCAAACGCCCGGTACCGCTTTTCTATTTCCGCCCGATTTGCTTCGCTCAAATCTAACTCGGCCGCATCTTCATAATTGCTTAAAAAATTCAAAAACTCCTTGTTGTTGATGGATTTTTTTAAATCAAACTCTCCGCCGCTCTCACCTTCCGCTTCAGCTTCAACAATTCCTTCCTCTTGTAGCTCCTCTTCCGGAGTAGCACCGGATTGTTCAAATTTAGCCATTGTTGGTATTGTACTATTGTCTTTCAAACCATGTCCAGATATCTTGGTCAACATTTTCTAAAAAATAAAAGCGCTATCAACTCGATTATTCAAGCGCTTGATATTCAACCGAATGAAACGGTTGTTGAGATCGGCCCAGGAGAAGGCGCACTTACTCTTCCCCTCGCAGAAGCTTGTGAAAAAATAGGAGGGCGGCTAATCGCCATAGAGAAAGATCGCAACTTGGCAGGCGCCCTGCCTCAAAAAATAAAAAACGTTGAGGTAATTACCGGCGATGCCCTAAAAGAGCTGGCTACGCCTAAATCCTATATCCTAAATTCTAAATCCTGGAAGTTAGTCGGCAATATTCCATACTACATCACCGGTAAACTGCTCCGCGTGATAGGGGAGCTGGAGCAAAAACCCTCCCTGGTAGTCCTTATGATCCAAAAGGAGGTCGCTGAGCGTCTTTCGGCCCAGCCTCCATCCATGAATCTCTTGGCCGCGGCCACTCAAATCTGGTCAAAACCGGAGATCTTACTCAACTTGAAGCCAAAAGACTTCAACCCACCTCCGGAAGTTGATTCTTCGGTCATAAAGCTGGAAATAGAGCTAAAAATCAAAGAAAAGAAGGCTCTGGAGGCCTATTATCGCCTTATCAAGGCGGCATTTAAGCAGCCGCGAAAAACACTTTTAAACAACTTATCCACAGGGCTAGAAATGCCCAAAGAAAAAATTTTAGAAATTGTAAAAAAATGCGGCCTAACCGGCGAAGAAAGGGCCCAAAATTTGTCTCTAAATGACCTTCAAAAGTTATTAACCTTTTTACCCTTTGGTAACTAGCTCTATTCCTCTATAATAATAAGGTATGAGAATTAGGTTCGGCGCAGTAATTTTTGTGCTACTGGGAGTTTTTTTATTTTCTCACCAAAGTAAAGCGATTTCTTATACCTATACCAAGCTGCCGTCATTAAAATCTATTCAGCAAAGACCACATCAGCTCCTTAATGAAACTTTGAGGGAAGGTATGAACTCTTACAACTTTCTCAAAACAATCTCACCCCTCGCCAGCTTCTCCGAATACGAAAAATATTTTAAAAAAGCTACCACTCACAACCCGCTCGTCTTCCGACAAGGAGGAATTCTCGCGCCGCAAGCCGTTCCGACCGGCTATCCGATTGCCGGACCGCCGTTTGATATTCACACGCCAACCGGCACCATTCCCGGCTGTCTGAATCTTCTCTGCCCGCCGCCGCAAGGAGCCCTCTGGGTCGCCGGAATTTGTTGGTGCACTCCTTAAAATGAAAATTTTCAAACTAACCGTCGCATGGGGGTTGATGATTGGCTCAGCTTTTTTCAGCTTCCTCATTTTCAACGAACATCGCGCATCCGAACCGCAACCATCTGCCGCCATCACTTCCAAAACTGAATCTGTTCCAACAGAATCTCTACGGGCCACGGAAAATTCCACCAGAGAAATCGCTCGGAACATCGCCGACGAGATCATCAAGCAAAACCCTGACGGTCCGACAACTACCGGTATCAACACCGCTAAGCCGGAAGAGTTGGCCAAAAAAATACTTTCCGAGCAGATTGAAAATATTGATCTCAGCGACTTCACCCCGCAAGTAAACTTCGCCGCCATCCGAACCGCGCCGCTGTCTGACAAAGTATCCCTGGAAAATTATTTGAAGAATTTTCAGATGATTCTGAATAATAATTTTTCCAACCTCAATCTAGATTTTAAAAATCCAGAGCCGGGTGATTTCCAAAAATTATCGGATTCCTACAAAAAATCCGTAGCCCAATTCTATACCCTGATAGTTCCTCAAAAGCTGGCGGCCGTGCACGCGGAGCAGATTCGCTTAATGTCCATTCAAAAAGCGATTTTTGCCAATCTTGCCGTTTATGAAGCCGATCCGATGAAAGCCTTAGTAGCTATTCAGCTTTCCAAAGAGGTAGATGCCGGTTTGGAAGATCTAAAGGGGCAGATAGTCGCCTTTATAGTCAAAAACGGCCTTAAAATCTAATGCGATCAAAGCTTCTATCAATTTTCGTCCTACTAGGTCTGCTTGGATCAATCACCTCCGGCTTTTTCATTCCCACAAAAGCCGAAGCGTCAGTACCGGTATTTGAGACCAACGCTTCAATTATCGCCAGCAACCTCCAGACTGCCGCGACTACTTTTTCCGACCTTGGACAAAATCTTTACGAATGGGCTTTTACTTTTGTGATTTCCACTCTCAAAAAGCAGCTGTTGGACGTCATCGTTGATCAAATCATCGGCTACATTCAGGGCGGCGGTAAGCCGCAATTCGTCACCGACTGGAAATCATTCCTCGCCGATGCCGGTCAGGGCGCGGTCGGGGAGTTCGCGCAGAGCATCGGGGCGGGATTTTTGTGCGCTCCTTTCAGTCTTCAAGTTCAGATAAATCTTCTTCCGGTTCCAAAGTTTTCTCAAAAAGCTCAGTGCACCCTAGACCAGATCGTCGGTAACATTCAGGCTTTCTACAACGACTTTAGAGCGGGTGGCTGGATTGGATACGGCACAGCCTGGGAACCGCAAAATAATTATTTCGGAGCCTTGCTGATGACCACCTTTGAAGCGGAACGCCGTCGCGGTATTGCCGAAAGCACCGCCTACGCCGAAGCGATGGCTGGCGGAGGTTTCAAATCTGCTAGGGATAAAAACGGCAACATCGTAACGCCGGGATCAACCCTGAACAGTTTGACTTCCAAAGCGGTTGAGTCGGATATCGATTATATTTTAAGCGCTGATCAACTTTCCGACTACGCCTCCGCGATCGCCAGCGCTCTCTTCAACCGAGTTTTACAGGAAGGCATCGCCAAAGTTCAGACCAGTGTCAGCGGTGGCGCCGGCGCTCAACAAAATGTAAGCGATCTGATAGCGAATAATTTCAACTTCCTGAAAGACTCTATCTTAACTCAGATCAACCAGACACTTGAGCCGCGACTAGCCGCCAAAACTGCGCTGATAGATTCTTTCTCGGCGATTACCACTTATCAAACTCAACTGAATAGTCTTATCTCCGCCTTCAACGCTACCGGAAAGACGACCTGCCAAAGCAGCGCTCCTTTTGGCACTAACGTTGATGTAGCCACTGTAAAACAGGCGATTGAGTCCGAGCTAGCTATGGCCAGCTCCACCATCGCCCAGATCCAGACCGATCTCGCGGAAAACCAAGTGATTATAGACACTCTCACCGCGGCGGCTAATGAAATTATCAGCTTGCCGAGCGACAATAGCGGCTTTGTCAGACTTAACGAGATCAATGGCCAGATCGCCGGCCAGATTAATCCGAGCGCCGCGGTCAGCTTTAAATCAGCTGTTGATGAGCAGAATATAGCGATTAAGGACAACATTACCGCCAAGCTCGCAACCTTCAACCAACAACTGACCACATGTCAAAACGCTCTATAATTAAAATCGTACTGGCGGTTTTTATCGGAGCGCTGATGCTCTCTCCGGTAAGCTCGTTCGCGCAAAACGCGACCGGTCTTGACGCGGTCAAACTTACAGAGACCTGCGGAACCTTTGACTTCTTCTGCTACGGCGTCGGCCTGATCAACTGGATGATGGTATGGGTATCCTGGGCAATCAGTTATGTAGGTGGCGTTCTGATATCATTCGCCGGCACGATCATCCAGGTCGTGATCAGCGCTGGGACCAACGTGTTATCAAGTCCGATGGTCCAGATCGGCTTTAAGATTGCCTTGGACCTGACTAATCTTGGCTTTGTGCTCGCAATCATCATGATCGCTTTCACGACCATGTTCCGCTTACAGAGTTATGACACAAAGCAGTTCTTGAAAAACCTGATTATTGCCGCGGTTTTGGTCAACTTCAGCTTACTGATCGCCGGCTCCATAATTGACGCCTCCAATGTGTTTGGCAATTTCTTCATCAACGCCTCAAGTCCGGGCGGCCTGGAACACGAAAAGTTGAGTAAGTTCGCCGACAATCTTGCCGGTTCGTTGAATATTCAAAAAATTATCGGCATCACTCCGAATGCCACCGATAGCGGCCTTGGTTCATTTGTGAAAGTAGGCGCCGGCTTCTATACCGTATTTGCCTCCGTCGCCGTGGCGCTGATGTTCAATGCTTTTCTAGTCATCACCTTCTACGCCATCGCCATCATGCTTCTGATGCGATATTTGTGGCTCACCTTTTTGATTATTATCATGCCGCTCGCGTGGCTTGCCTACACTTTCCCAAAACTTTCCAAACATTTTTCTAACTGGTGGGAAAAATTTCTCCACTGGAATATTTTTTATCCAGTCGTCGCCTTCTTTCTTTATCTAGGCATGCAAAGCGCGCAAAGCGTCGGAGCTTTTCTCGGCACCGATGGCACTCAGGGGACGGCAATTAACGCCGCCACTCTAACCACCGCCGCCGGGCTTACCGGAATCGCCGCGAATACTTTAGCGGGATTCATCCAGATTTTCGTACAGGTTGGCGTGATGCTTGGCGGACTTTACGCGGCCACCCAGCTTAAAGTTTATGGCGCGCAAGCGGCTATGGGGATGGCGACGGGCGTTAAAGACCGGCTTCTAGGAGCGATGAAGGTTTCTGCCGGCATTCCTTCGGGCGGTAGAACCTTAGGAAGCGGCGCGGCAAAAGCGGGCGCGGCAATCTTAAGCAAAACTCCTCTACGTTTCATTCCTGGCGCCACCAACGTTGCCGCGAATCTGTACAACGCCGCCGAATCACAAAAGAAAGCGGTCTCCGGATTAATTGAGGCAGAATTCAAAAAAGACAGTGATGACGCTATTTTGGTCAAAGCTCGGCAGATGCCTGCGGATAAATCACGAAGAGCCGCGCTGGCAAATGAGATTGTGAAGCGCAAACTTATAGATAAAGTTCCGGAAGCGACGATGAGCGTCTACTTTGACGCGGCCCGCGATACCGGCGCCACCAGGGACATTGTTGCAGCGCGCCCCGATCTCGCTCCGCGCGTCACCGATCTGCAAAAGAAGTACCCGGCCGAATACGCCAAGTCCAAAGAAACAGCAGAGAAATCCGCGATTGACGAGGCGATGCGAAAATTCCCGCCTTCTAATATTATTAACCTTCCTAAAGAAGCCCTTTCTAACCCGATGATTATCGGCAACCTTAGGGAAAAGCATATTGAAAAGCTGGGCAAGGAATCATCCGATGAAATGCTGTACGCGATTGCCAAAGCCTCCCGTAAATTACCGGTGGATAGCAAGGCGGCCAAATTTATTAGAAACAATCCGTTGTTCGCCGACGCGCTTGAAGAAGCAAATAAAAATCCTTAAAAATGACGGAGACAATCAACAAAAAAATAAAAGTCAGCGATCTATCCGGTAATTTACGGGAGTGGTTGGCGTCAGTTCAATTGATGCTGATTACCATAGATCTAAATCAAAGATTGGGTATTTCCGGTAAGAAAGAAACGGTCATACCTTTGGCTCTCTGGAAGCTTGTCAGCGGGCAAATAGAGCCGACGCAATTCGTACCGGAGCTAAGCCGTGACCTGGAAATCAGTCCGAGCGCCGCAAAGGCTCTGGCTCAGGAGATAGAAGAAAAAATGCTGCGTCCGATTGAATTCCCGTTGCGCTCCGAATTAGGTATCGATATAAAGACAATTTATCTTTCCGAGCCGGCACATGAACAGCCTAAAGAACAAATCTCCGCGACACCAACTGTCCTGATTCCTTCTCCGGAAGTCGCCCATCCTCAGGAATCAAAGGCAAACTTGAACGCCGGACAGGCTCCTGAAGCGACTTTGCCGAATCGAGTCCCGCCGATACAGTCTCCCGTCTACAGTCCAATTCCTGCCACTCCAAAACCAATGCCCACTCAGCCGCCTGCGCCAAAAGTTGAGCCATTGATTCAGCGCCCGGCCCCGGCGCCAGTCTTTACCGCTCCAAAATACAATCCTCCAATTCCGGCTCAACCGGCTGCTCCAATCTCTCAGCCGCCTGTTCCGGCAAACTCTGCGCCTAGCCCCTCAAAGCAGGTCACTCCAATCCCGGTGAAAGTGATGCCTTCCAAAGTTCCCGGTTTTTTGAAGGCGGAAGATTTTAAGAATCCGAACGGACAATAATAAAAATATGCCTCAATTCCAAGTACCCCAGTTCATAGAAACAGAAAGTAAGATCGTCGGACCGCTGACGCTCAAGCAGTTTCTGTACATTGCCGCGGCCGGACTTACCAGCTTCCTTCTTTTTTTTATTCTTAAGTTCTTCATCTGGGTAATCATCACCCTGATTATCGGCTCCATTGCCGCCGCCTTCGCTTTTTTTAAATTCAACGGCCGGCCTCTGGCAACCATTCTGAAGAGCGCCTTCATATATTATTGGAATCCACGTTTGTATCTTTGGCAAAGAGAGGAGGCGAGGGCGGTAATGCCTCAATTGCAGATACCGACTACTAAAGAGACTCCTGTGTCCAAGTTAAAAAATACCTGGCTAGGCTTAATCACGAAAAAACCGCCGACAAAACCGGGAGGCGGCGTTTAAATAATATATAATAGTAAGAGGCGATTAATCAGCTTATGGCAAAAAAAGAATCTCAACCAACACAAAAATTCGTAGATATTGATACCGTCAAAGAGGGGACGGTTATTTTAAAGAACGGATCGCTCCGCAAGATCATCATGGTATCCGGACTGAACTTCGATCTCAAGTCCGAAGAGGAGCAGGGGTTGATTACCTACGCTTATCAAAACTTCCTAAATAGCCTGGATTTCTCGATTCAGATCTTTATTCATTCCCGCCGCCTTAATATAGAAGGTTACATAAAAAAACTTGAAGCCAGGGAAAAAGAGGAGCCAAATGAGCTTTTAAAAATTCAGGTAGCCGGGTATAGGGAATTTATCTCGTCTTTTGTCAGCCAGAATCCGATTATGAATAAAACCTTCTTCCTGGTGATTCCTTTTGACGCTCCACAAATTCCCACCTCCGCCGGAGGCATACTGGGTCTCTTTGGAAAGAAAAACGCGGCGACCGCCGATGCGGATAAAGAAAAGGATTTTCAACACCAGTCGATGCAGTTAGGTCAACGGGTTGACCGGGTACTCGCCGGACTTTCCGCTATCGGACTGCAGTCTATGACCCTGGATAATGAGGCGGTTATTGAGCTCTTCTACAACCTTTACAATCCGGAGTCGATTGAAAAAAAGACCCTGGAAATTGCGAAGGAGGCGAGCATGGGCAAGACGGTCACCGACATCATCGCTCCTCCGGCGATGGAGGCGGATGCTAATTATCTGAAGCTCGGCAGCAAGCTCGCCAAAACTATCTTTGTCTTCACTTATCCGCGCTATCTCGCTACCGGCTGGTTCTCGCCGATTATTAACCTTCCTGACCTTTTGGACATCGCCATCTTCGTCCATCCGGTAGACACGGCGTTCGCGTTAAAAAATCTCCGTAAAAAAGCGGCCGAGGTGCAAGCGGAAATGTCCGAGCAAGAGCAAAAAGGAATGGTCAG
>CAYGEK010000007.1:17202-24432 GCA_964348885.1 uncultured Candidatus Saccharibacteria bacterium
GTTGTGTTTGACCGATTCTCCCTTGAAAACGCCAACATGGTGATCTTCGCCAAATCCGGAGCCGGTAAATCCTACGCCACGAAACTGGAAGCGCTTCGTTTGATGATGACCGGAAGCGACGTCCTGATCATAGATCCTGAAAATGAATACCAGCAGCTGGCGAATACCGTTGGCGGAAGCTTCTTTAAAATCTCTTTGACTTCGGAGAGCCATATCAATCCTTTTGATATCCCGATCGTTCCTAAGGACGAGAGCGCCGCGGACGTGCTCAAATCTCATATCGTGAACCTCACCGGCCTGTTGAAATTGATGCTCGGTAAGATGACCGCCGAAGAAGAATCACTCTTGGATCGCGCCCTTTCCGAAACGTATGCCGCTTTTGATATCGTCGCCGGAAAAGATTTTTCCACTACCCAACCGCCGCTTCTGGAAAATCTCAAAACCGTGCTTGAAAATATGGAGGGTGGTAAGGATCTGGCGGAAAGGCTTTATCGATTCACCAACGGTAGCTATGCCGGCTTTGCTAACCGCCCGACGAATATTGATATTAAAAACCGGATGATCGTCTTTTCTATCCGCGACTTGGAAGATGAGCTCCGTCCGATTGCTATGTACATCATCCTCAACTTCATCTGGAACATGGTCCGCTCCGAGCTGAAACGCCGCGTAATGATTATTGACGAGGCTTGGTGGATGATGAAGTATCCGGACGGCGCTTCTTTCCTGTTTGGCCTGGTCAAGCGCGCCCGAAAATACTTCCTTGGTATCTCGACAATCACACAAGACGTGGAGGATTTCCTTAACTCGCCTTACGGACGCCCGATTATTACCAACTCCTCCCTTCAGCTATTGCTAAAGCAATCCCCGGCGATGATTGATTCGGTAGCTAAAACTTTCGGCCTAACCGAAGCCGAAAAGTCCCTTTTACTTGAATCCGTGGTAGGACAAGGTCTGTTTTTTGCCGGTCCGAACCATGTGGCGGTACAGATCATCGCCTCCTACACGGAAGATCAGGTAATCACTACCAAGCCCGACCAGATCCTTCAACAGCAGCAGTAGGGTATAATATATAGGTATGGAGACGGAACCAAAAATATCAGTTGTGGAGATAATTGTCTTATTATTTTTTGGTATAATTGCCGATCTTTTAAGTATTATCCCGGTTGTAAATATTCTGGTCGCGATAGTGATGGGCGCCATCACCCAGATCTACTTCCGTTTTAAAAACGTCGCTTCCGGGGCCTCTTTGGTCGGATCGTTGATAGAGTTGTTCCCGGTTCTAAGCGTTATCCCGGCTCATATCGCTTCCATTCTCCTTACTATATATATTGACCGCCACCCGGACAGCAAGCTAGCCACAACCGCAGAAAAGGTTGTCGCGATAAAAAATCCCAAAGGCTCATTAGCAAAAAGAGCGGAAATCGCTCCCGTCACCGCTATTTCAGAATAATGAAATTATTTAAAATCACTATCATTGTCGCCGTCCTGCTTCTTGTCACTAAAGCCGACGCGCAAGTCGCGCCGGAGATTGTCCTGACCTGGAAAGCCGGTTCTTATGCCCCGCCCGCCTACAATGGCAAAGTTCTACCGTCAGAAAATTCCAATGTGGAAATCGGACTAGAAATGCTTGAAGCCGGAAAATTCGCCAACCTTTCCTCCGTCGTAATTCGCTGGGACGTTAATAACGAACTTTACCGGTCCGGCGCCGGCCTGAAAAATATTTCTCTAGTCATTGACCGAGCCAAAGGAGATCCGATAATTGCGGCTTCTTTTACTTATAAAGGACGCCCGTATGACAAGCGGATAATTATTCCGGTTGCCAAACCAGACGTTTCGATTACTGGCGGACCGGATTCTTTCCGGGCTTTTCTTTATTTCTTCAATATCGCTTCACCGGCGCAGGCTAAGTTCACCTGGTCGGCCAACGGCATCGCCACCGAAGGCCAGGGCGAGCGTCCGGATATATTGAATATTGATACCGACGCTCCGTCAGGCTCCGCGTTGAATATATCGGTACGGGCTCAAAGCTTAATCCGTGAGCTGGAGATCGCTTCCCGGTCTATTACTTATACAAAATAATGATTCTTTCAAAACTACTCGCCATTCCGACCGCTTTCGCCGCTACCTGCCCGGCCGGCCAAACCTGCCTGATTGTGCCGATTCCCGGACTCGGCGCCTCAGTAACCGACCCGGTTCAATATATCATCGGTATTTATAATTTCGCGGTTTCTATCGGCGGCATCATTGCTATGTTCCTGATTATCCTTGCAGGTATAGAAAGAGCGGCTTCCGCCGGCAATCCTTCCAAGATCGCCGATGCGAATGACCGTATCAAAAACGCCCTCTGGGGATTGGGGTTGCTCTTCGGTGCTTTTATCATCCTCAACACCATCAACCCGAGCCTGACCAATCTACGCCTACCAGGCTTGCCTGCTTTGCCACAGTTTAATACAAAAATATCCGACATCGGTAAACTTTATGAATCCCAAAAACAATTAGCTAATCAGGCGGGCGCCGCCGTCGGCCAATTAGGCAAACTGCAATCAGATGCTTTGAAAGAATTAGGGGTGGCTCAAGCTTCCGGAGACGCAATAGCAGTAGCCCAGGCGCAAGTCAGGATAGCTGAATTAGATGTACTTGGAGCCGAGGCTGCAATAAAAGAATTTAAGGCGAGTATAGCCTACAATAATACTATTTGCTCAAATTTTGATGCGATGGTCAAAGCAGGTACTATTAGCAGTAATTTGGACCGAAACGCTTACTGCAACGCCGCCATAGCGGCTGATAAATCGTTAAAAGATGCGGAAAAACGCCTGATTCAATTCAAGCAAGAACTTTTTAATGCCCAAGGAAGACTCGGAACTCTGCAAGCTTAAATATGAACAAACTTTCTAAAATTTTAATCATCTTTGCCGGAGCGGTTTTTGTAGGGGCGCTTGTTTATGCCGGCTGGTCTTATTTCTTCAGCGAAAAATCCGGACCGAATCTTTCCGGGACGCCTGATGCGGTTTCTTCAACCGGAGCAACGCCGATTAAAAAAATTGCGGACGAGCGTATTTTTGGTTATTGGTTGAATAAAGCCGGTGATCTTTACGTGGTAAATGCCGAAAACGAGATTAAAAAAATTGCCGCGGACGGATCGATTGAGGATCTCGCCAGTAAGGTAACCGGCGAGCCATCTAAAATAACTCCGACCGCTGACGGGAAGTTGGCTCTTTTCCGCTTGAGCGGTATGCAAAATATTTCCTACGCCGCTTACGATACGGCAACCAAAGGCTGGTTCGGTCTGCCGGCCGGAACGGAATCCGCTGCCTGGGACCCTGCTTCAAATAACCGGATAGCCTATCTCCGTACGGCTAATAACGCGACCCGTTTATATTTCTTTGACGTGAGTAAGAAAACTTCCCAGGATCTTGGGCCGATTAATTTAAAAGACGTTGAGCTTACCTGGCCTACCCCTAATTATCTTCACTTTACCGAACGACCGACTAATGAGTACGCGACCAACGCTTGGGCCTATAATATTAAAAATAAAACCTTTAGTTTCTTCGAGCGGGATAAAAAAGCCTTATCAGTAGTTTGGAATAACAGCGGCAAGGCGGGTGTTCAACTCGCCAATGGCACGCTAACTCTGATAAACGAGACCGGAGCCACTTTAACAACGCTGGATTTAAAGACGATGCCTGGGAAGTGCGCGTTTGCGGACCTGCGCCTTTATTGTGCAGCGTCAATTGACGAGAGCAGCTTATCCGCCAACTTCGCTGACAGCTATCTACGGCTTTCCCAGCGTGACCCTGAAAACGTCCATTTAATTTCTTTAATCGGACTGGGAGCCGCCGTAAGCCCGGTTAGCTTCAAGGCTTTTGACGCATTGTCCGAAGGAATTGCTATCGCCGTCGATCAGCCGACGGTGTACGAATCTTCCTTTTACTTCATTAATGCTTTTGATGGCAAGTTATATGCGTTAGCTTTATAAAAACAAAAAACCGCCTAACGGCGGATTTTTGTTTACAGAAGAGGTTTAACGATTACGTGTCGCTCTCGGCCTTCGCCCATACTTTCGCTTTTTACATCCGGGCGGGTGGATAGCTCCATATGAACGAGTCGACGCTCATAAGCATTCATCGCCGGCAGCTTTACTTCTCCTTTAGTCAGCTGAACCTTTCTGGCCGCGGCTTTCGCCAACTCAACAATGATATTCTCGCGCTCTTTTTTATAATTATTTACATCAACAAAGACTGTTTCGTTAAGGCCGTGCTTTTTAGCTAAAAGATTAATCATTCGTTCAAGGTCGGAAACAAGATATTGCAGATACTTCTTAAACCAATCGCCCTCGTTGGCAAAGACGATTATTTTTCTATTTTCCGCGTCAAAATCAACACTCGGCTCATTCAAGCCGATCATCTCAACTATTTTTCTGACCTGCTCCTTGAATTGATCGTTCATTGTTTAATTTCTTGTTTATAAGTAACTGCTGGATTATCGAAAAAGCGGAAGAGGTAAGCCAGTAAAGACCGATAGCCGATGGCAGGCTGGTTAAGATTAGGACGGTCATAATCGGACCGACGTACACCATTGTGCGTCCAACCCGGGCGCTCGGATCATTAGAGGTGGTTTTAGGAAGACTAAGGCGTCCTTGGAAATACTGAAGGAGCGCCGCCAAAACTACAATCAATATACTCTTTGCGCTTAAATCAATCAAGCCCAAAAAAGTGTGATTTAGATTAACCGGCGGAGTAATAAACGTATAAAGATTACTGAACGCTTCCGTCGTCAATCCCTTAAGGAAAAGCTGATAAAGTACGATAAGAACCGGAAGCTGCACTAAAATTAATAGGAGGCCGCCGAAAGGATTTACTTGGTGCTCTTTATAAAGCTGCATCAGGGCCTGCGCCTGCTTTTCGCGGTTATCCTTATGGTCGTGCTGTATTTTTTGTATCAAAGGCTGAATCTTCTGCATAATAGTCTGATTCTTAAAGCTGTGATAAAAGAGGGGATAAAGAATCACGCGGATGACTACGGTAAGTAAGACGATCGCCAAACCAAGGTCCTCAAAAGCAACGTGCTTATAAAGCACGACCAGGCCGTTAAAAAGAGGCTGATAAAGAATAGTATTAAAGAAAGCTCCCATATAATTTAAGAAAGTAGATTTTTTAAACCTTCAACAAACTTTTCCTTAGAGATTTTTGAGGCTTCGGCTAGCGCGGTAATCCAGTAATCCGCCACCGGTATTTCATTATAGTACCTTTTTACGGAGTCATAAGCCAAACGGCGCAATCGGTTACGATCAGAGGCTTTAGGAGCTACTTTGGCGCTGATAGTCACCCCGAATCGCGGGAAGGCTAAAGCGGCAGGGAAGACCCTCACTAAAAAGAGGCCGCTTTTTAATAGTCGGCCTCTTTTTCCTACAAAGCTCTGTATCGGGAGTTTGTATTTTTTCGCTAACATTACGTCGTTAGTTTGTGGCGCCCCTTCCGTCGGCGGTTTTTCAGCGTTCGGCGGCCTCCATGACTCCGGCTACGCTTGAGAAAACCATGTGTACGGGAGCGCTTTCGTTTCTTTGGTTGATAGGTTTTGGACATAACTCAAATAATTTACTATAAAACAGCGTCAAAAGTCAAATTTTAAAAAAATTTGTTGTTTATTAATACTTATCCACATATAATTAACATGTTGTTGATTTTTTTCCTTTGAAGATCGGAAAAATAATTTTAGAATTAACTAATATTAACGGGATGGATTTAAAAGAACTCTGGCAAAGCGCCCTGGCGGAAATAGAACTGCAAGTTACACGGCCTAATTTTGTTACTTGGCTGAAGAACAGTCAGTTAGTTGATAAAAAAGAAGGCGCGGCGCTGATTGCCCTCCCGAATAACTTCGCGAAAGAGTGGGTTGAGAATAAATATTACAAAATAATCCTCGGCGCCCTTCGTAATATAGATGATACAACCAAAAAATTGGATTTTATCGTTCACGCTAACCCGGAACTTGCTCCAAAATTAACCGACTCCAGAACCAAACGACCGGTTCTGCCTGATCAGCCTATCTTTTCGGAAATGAAGATAGATCCTGATACAAATTTAAATCCCCGCTACTCCTTAACTTCATTCGTTGTCGGATCTTCCAATGAAATGGCGTACGCGGCGACCCAGGCAATCGTGAAAGAGGTTGGTAAGAAATATAATCCTTTATTTATACATGGCGGCGTTGGCGTAGGTAAGACTCACCTGATCCAAGCAATCGGTAATGAAATAAAAAATCTATACCAAAACAAAGTTAAGGTGCGTTATGTGCCGTCCGAGAAGTTTACTAATGAGGTAATCTGGGCGATGCGTAATAAGCGGATGGAAACTATTAAAGAAAAGTACCGATTGGTGGATGTTTTAATTATTGATGATATTCAATTCATCGGCGGCAAGACGCGCACCGAAGAAGAATTTTTTCACACTTTTAATACTCTGTATGAAAACAATAAACAGATTATTATCTCTTCCGACCGTCCTCCGAAATTTATCCCTACTTTAGAAGAGCGTCTTCGTTCCCGTTTTGAAGGTGGAATGATCTGCGATATCGGATATCCGGATTACGAGCTTAGAGTAGCTGTTTTGCGCTCAAAATTAAGCGAAAAGAAGGTTGTTTTAGCTCCGGAAGTAGTTGACCTCATCGCGGACCGGGTAAAGAAGAATTTAAGGGAATTAGAGGGTGTTTTGAACCGGATAATCTTTTACCAGCAAACTAAAAATCAAGAAATAACATTAGCTTTAGCTGAAGAAATCGTCGGGGAGAATTCACAAAAACCTACTCAGCAAAAAATGACACCTAATCAGGTAGTTAAGGCTGTTGTGGATTTTTATGAAGTTTCTTCCAATGACCTTGTCGGCCGCTGTCGGAAAAAAGAACTGGTTGAACCTCGGCAGGTAGCTATGTATCTTCTGCGAGATGTTATGGATATGTCCTTCCCTTTCATTGGGGAGAAGCTGGGGAAAAGAGATCACACTACGGCTATGTACGCCTTTGAAAAAATCTCACAAGAAGTGAATAAGAATCCAGTTTTGAATAATAAGATAATGTTGATTAAGGAGAAGTTAACAAAAAGTTAACAGTATCCACAGGATCAGATGATAAGAATCACTTTATGTAATCAGGTCTCCGGGAGTTATCAACAAATTCACAACTTCTAATAACTACTACTAGTTATGTATATAAGAAGAATTAAATACAGAAGACAGT
>CAYGEK010000008.1:0-21293 GCA_964348885.1 uncultured Candidatus Saccharibacteria bacterium
GCGATGCGAGCACCGTTAGAGCTGCTGTCAGAGCCAGCAGAGCTGATGGTCGTACCGGAAGACATACCTACACCGACGGCACCACGGTTGGTTTCATCGGAGCTGTTGGAAGCATCGTAGTTAACTACGAGCAAATGACCAGGGCGACCAGACAAGCTGGTACCGATCGGGGCAACGTCCGCTTTGACGAGCAGGATAACCTGTCCATCTTTCGGAACGATGACGCCGCTCAAAGTAGCAGTCGCATAGTCGGTTGAAGTGAAGGAAGCTTCACCAACCTTGGTAGAGCCGTTCCAAACGGTAACTTTCGTTACGTCTGAAGGGCTGTTAGAAGCCATGATGTGATTCGCATCAGTAGAAGTAGCGAGCTGGAGACCAAGGGTATCAACACGCACATCCTCGTTCGTCGCGTTCAAGCGAAGAGAGAGCATGGTGTTATCAGAAGTACCAGCCATTACCCATTTAAGAGCCGTGGTCGGATCTTCTGTGATAGCCAAGCTGCCACCAGTAGCCGCGGAGATAACACGACCGTCTTCGGTGCCAGAGACGGAATCAGATCCGTCGATGCTGGAGCCGGAAGTCATGCCAGTTCCGGTAATGGAGGCGTCCTGATCGGTCACACCCCACTGCCACTGACCGCTAGCATTCGCGCCTGAGACAAGGTTGCATTTCATGGACAAAGTTACGATAGTTCCTTTCGGAATAATCAAGCTTGTGTCGAATGAGAAGCTCTTGTTAGACGGGCTGGTGTCGGAGTTGGACGGATTAACGACGTTGCTTCCGGTGTTCAAGGCTGAAGAGCCATTGAACAACTGGCAGTTGGTGAGTTCATCAGCTGTATTAGAAGAGCTGAAGGTGTTCCTCAACTGAAGGGCGTTAATGCGGATATCCTCTCCGGAACCGCTCGCATCAAGAACGTAATCCGTAAACTTGTAGCCGCTCGTGCCGGATACCACAGTTTGTGCCGTGGAGCTGGCAGAGCTAGTTTCCTGAGTTGACGGGGTTAAGCTCATGGTCAAAGAAGCAGCTTTGATTGTCATGGTGCTCATCGTTACCGCGCTAGACGGGGTCGGAGTGACCGTTACGCCAGAAGTGACGCCACGGACAGTCGTCCAGTCAGAGCTCGGAGTCGTTGAAGCCACAACGGTATCGTTAGTAGCAAAGTCGGTGCCGAGTTTACCCTTCAAGGTGTAAACCATGCGACCCGGTTTGAACGTAACGGTATCGGTAAAGCGAACCGCGTTATTGCTACCGGCAACACCGTCTACCGGACCGGCAACGATTGTGCCATCCTCGCGAACGAGGGTGATGTTCGTAATGTCGCTAGTATCAGTGTTGGCGTTTTCCGTGATGCTGATATCGAAGTTCATCGCGGCAACAGTAATATCTTCACCCTTAACATCTACGAGCAAGCCACCAAGGGCCTGGTTCGGGAGGTTAATGGCGACATTCTGAGAGCCAACGGAAGTCGCGTTCTGAGCAGAGATGGTGCCAGCGTCAATATAGACCTGGGAAGCATCATAACGAGGCTCACCCGGCTGGAATTCGCTGTCATCATCGTTGTCAGCAGAACCGGTTTCCGTAGCAGACGGCAAGATGCCGTAGCCGTAGGTCAAACCAGTCACCTTTACGTCAGCATAGCGGTACAAATCAAAGTCAACAGTGCGAGCAGAACCGCTCAACACGTCACCCTTGATGTACATTTCTTTGTTAAGACCCTTTTCGATCTTAATGCCATTGCCAAACTTAGCGGTGAAGTACTTGCCATCGGAACTGACCATCGTGTCATAGGTTGTACCGTCAAACACGACTTTCACGTTGCCGAGGTCAGAAGTACCGGCGGAACCGGACTGATTCCAAGAAACAGCCTGCACAAGGACATCCTCATTGGTTCCAGCAGTTAAGCGGAGACCGGAGAAGGTATAGCCAACGGTGCCAATCTCTTTCGTCAAACCAGCGCTCGGGTCAAAGGCGCCCTTAGCGAGAGTCATGCTGCCGATAGAGAGAGTGCTGTTAACTGTCATCACGTTTCCACCCATCGGGAAGCCAGCGTTTACCGCCGCGCCCGTGGTTTCAACACCAACCAAAGCCAAGCTTACCAACTGACCATTGTAGTCATTCTGGTCGGCATCGGAATCACCAGCGAGGGTGATAGCACGAGTCTGACCGGCTTTAACTACGAAGGATTCGGTAAGGCGCAAGCGATGATCGGAGCCGAAGGTTTTGGAAGGACCCATGCGAAGACCGCTTTCATCCAAGGCGATAACGCCTGAGAACGCGGCATCGTTACCCTGACCAGTCCTTTCAACTGTTAAGGCCTTAACGGTTACGTCGCCATCAGCAGAAGCCGTGAAGTTCAGTTTAGTGAACGGGCGGCTAGCGAAGGACTCACCGAACAAGCCAGAAGCCGGCTGATCAGAAGCCAAAGTCACAACCAAGCCGCTGCCGGATGCAACCGGAGTCGGGCTCGGAGTCACAGACGGAGTTCCCGCAACTAAAGCGGTGTACTTCGCGCGTGAAATGGAACCGAAATAACCTACAGCCGGAGATACGCCATTGGCAGCCTGCCATTTGGCAACCGCAGCCGCGGTCAAAGATCCGAAATACATTGTTTCATTGCCCTTAGATCCCACACCGGAGAGCGATACAGGGGCGTTGCCTCCATCATTCAAGTACTGCTGCAAGCATTTAACATCATCGCCAGTCATACCCACTGTGAGGGAGCGGGAGAACGTGCATTTGACATTACCTGTTGAAGAGCTTGAAGAAGAGCCAAGCTGAGACTGAAGCGCTGCGATCTGAGATAACAAGGCATTGATTTGAGCCTGCAAATCCGTAACGGACTGCGCGTGCGCAACCGGTACGAACATAGCAGCTCCAGAAAGCCATACAGCAGTAGTCGCGGTAAGCAACACTGATGTAATTTTATTTGTTATGTTCATGATTAATTTTTTTACTAACTGTTTTTAATTTCTTTCCTAAAATCGTTTCTATATTTCTTAACCAACTATGTGGTTAGAATCGACCATTTATATAGAAGCCTATCCTGCTAGCTAATTTGTTGGTAATGGCCTTCTTTAGGTTGAGCTTATTTTTATTGTGAGGATAAAAAAAGCTCTCCCATGTGGGAGGCTTAAAAGCAATGCTAACATAGCGAACTAAGCATTGCAATGACTAAGCCTCACACGAAGTCACTACATAGGTTATAACGACCGGGCTAGCTATTTATTACGGCAATAATACTAGGCAATAAAGCGGCAAGCCTAAGCCCTTAAGGCGTAATAGCTTCCTGGCCCACCATTACCTACCCGCTCAATTAAGCCTTGAGAGCAGAGCTTCTGGAGGTCATATCTCATCGTCCGCTCACTTACCTCTGGAAAGGCCGCAATTATATCCTTAAGCTGTGCCTGCTTATTGTGCGATTGCCGTATTTTATCCAAAATTGCCGATTGTCGAATAGTGGAAGCTAGTCCATTGCCATTATTATTGCCTGGTTCTTCATTGCTTGCCTGATTATTTGCCGAATTGTTTATAGAGTCCTTTTCTTCGTGTAAAATGGCGGGAACTTTCGAAAATACCTCGTCCAGCTTAGGAGATTCTTCTATTTCTAATCCATAACCAACAATGTGCCTTATTTCTGATTTTAAGGAAGCGAGTTCTCCAAGTATTACTTTCGCGTTAACCGGCTCGATTTCATACACCGCCTTACCTAGGCCAATTAAACTCTCTAATCTTGAGATTGTCTTTAGTGATAGCTCAAAATCATCGGCCGATACCTCCTCAAGCAATTGAAAAGCTAACTTATCAAGACGCTGACGAAGCTCCGATCTCCGAACGTGCAAAGAGATTCGAATCAACGCGTAGCTTATCTCCTGAGATTTCTGGATAGCAAACATTAACAGAAATCATACAAGCCTGAAATTATTTAATCAAGTATACAGACTCCGAGTCGTTTTCAAACGTCTTAACAAATCTAGAATCCCCCGATAAGAACTGATTTACTGCCGGATTCTGAGCCTTGGTCAGGATAATGTACTTAGCGCCAAAATCTTTCTTCAAGACCTGATAGGTATCCTCCAGCATTTCCACGGTACACGCGGGAGCGCCGCAAGTTTTCTTCGTAACAACATCTTCGGATAAATAATGAAACTTCCAGTAAAGACTGGGGCTATATTCGTATTGAAAAATGGGATCCAATCCGCCAACGTAATAGTTTTTATTATTCCAGGCAAAGAGAGGGGAAAAATGACTCCAGTGAAGATTAAAAACAATGTCACCGCTGAAACTATTATCCTCTAGCCATTTTGCCGACTCCTGTAAATAATCCGGCGGATAGTTATTGGATGAATTAATCAGCGCCTTACTTCCGGAATAAAGTACCGCGACAGCCAGGGCAACCGATAAGCCGGTTTTTCCTATGTCGCCGATCTTAATTTTTGAAAAAACGATTGCCGCAGCCAGTATGCCAAATAAAACCATTAAATCATGCGCCCGGCGCGCCACAACAAGGGATACGATTAAAAAAACAACCGAAATAAGCATAGCGGAAATAACCGCGACTCTAGAATCCAGGTCAAATCGGTCAAAATTCTTCCACAATGACCAAACTGCAACGCTAAAAATGACTAAAAATACAAAAAATAGGCTTAAAAATACCGGAATTGAGAAGGGTAGGTTTTCAAACCCGAAAAGTAACGGCAGGCCACTTTGTTTTTCAATAATCTGCTTAACCAGCTGTATATATAGAAGCTTACCCGCTAGCAGGAAATCCGGCCTTAAAAACCAGCCTGTAATCACGCCTAAAGCTGTAGCTCCGGCCACCTTCCATTCAAAAGATCGCTCTATGCCCAAACGGACAATCAAAATAATCGTCAAAATGGCTATTGGCAACCAAGAAAAATTTAAATGAGCCCAGGATATTGCCGCGGCCAAACCCAGAACCGGCCAGGGTTTTTTCCGGATAATGAAATAAAAGAGAAGAGGCAACAAAATTAAAGAGATTGTCTGCGGCCTGGTTCTGAGAAAATGGCTTAAGCTGTTAGGACCGGCAAAAAATACAAAAAAAGTCCAAAAAAGCGGGTTTTTAACGGAGAAATTCCTTAAAACCTTATAAAAAGACAGCAAAAAGACTCCTGTAAGCAGCCAGCCGACGAATTTAATCACAAATGCCGTCCCTCCTAGCCATAGAAATGGGATCAAAAAGATTCCAAATCCATACCAGAGGGAGGAAGATAGCGTGCTGATGACCGAATGGTGTATCCAGGGAAACTGGGTATTAAATAGTCCGTTTTCAAGATACGTTTCCGCCAGCCTTACATAGTAAAAACTATCAAGCTCCTCTATATTCGGGGTTGAAAAATGAAATAAGGCGCTTAGAGCGAAAAAGGCCACCGCCACCCAAAGCCAATGGTAAGTTCTCATTGTCTTAGATATACTGAGCTTACCAGATTGCATGTTTAAGATAAAAAAAGCGATTCTGCCGGTTGCGGGAATGGGGACAAGGATAATGCCCTTAACGCTACATCAGCCAAAAGCCATGGTCGGCATAGTGGATCGACCGATGATCCATTATATGATTGACGAGGTTATAGAGGCCGGCATCAACCATATAATCATAGTCGCCGGTCCCAGACAGAAAGAATTTAAGAGGTATATTTCTCATCTGCAAAAGAATCCCGAATGGCGTAACCGTAGGGTAAAATTCAGCTTCGTAGTTCAAAAAACTCCGGCAGGCAACGGCGACGCCATATACGTCGCTAAAAAATACATAGACTCGGCACCTTTCGTAGTTTGTTTTTCCGATGATCTGCTCGCCGACAAAATAAATCCGGTCAAAAAAATGATGGAGATTTATCAAGAAAATGACGGTCCGGTAATTCTGCTTGAACCGGTACCGGCGCAAGAAGTTTCCAAATACGGCGTCGTGGATGCGATTAAAGCCAATTCAGATGACCTTTTCCTGATTCGTGACGTCGCCGAGAAGCCGCGGCCCGAAGATGCACCATCTAATCTTACAATTATCGGCCGCTACATCTTAAACAAGGAAATTCTCCAGGAGATAGGCAAGCTTTACCCGGCGAAAAAAGGAAAGGAGATCGGGCTCGCCGACGCTCTAAAAAATTATGCCCGTCGCGGAGGCCGCCTTTACGGTTGGCAGTTTCGCGGTATGCGCTTTGATGCCGGATCGAAATTAGGCATCCTGAAAGCCCAGGCTTATTTTGGACTTAAGCACAAAGATATTGGGCCGGAATTCCAAAAGTACTTGTCAGAAAATCTCCGCTAGATTCCCCAGCGGGCGAATAAAAAAATCAGAAGCGAAAGAAGAACCAGTAAAGTCGCGTGGATCATGACTTTTCTTTTAGTTAGGGCTCTTTCTAAGGCGTGATAAACGATGTCTAGCAAGGTGAAGTAAAATACGGACACCAGTCCGGCCTGTCCTAAAAATCCAATCGGCAAAAAGAGGACTACCCAGGATATTTCCAGGGCAAGAAACGCGGTTAGCCAGGAAAAGAACCTCTCCTTCAGAACGCTTTTAGTTAGGAGCACCAAAGCCACATACAAAAAGATCATCCTGTAAAAAAATCCGCCGCCTTGATAGTAAAAGAACATCAGGAATATGGGGTACGTAAGCCCCAGGGCCAGAAGCCGTCGCAACTCGTCGCGGCGCACGAAGGCAAGCTCTTTAATCCCCAAGATCAGATAAAAAAGTCCTGTAAAATAAGCGGCGCCGAACCAAAACTCCGCCGGAGTCTCCAATATTCTTAGCCCGAGCAAGGTGGTAGTTAAGAGAACCAGTAAAGGCGCGGCAAGCTCCAGCGTTTGAAATAGCGGGGTTGCGTACAGAGTGATTGCGGCCACGATAAACAAAGCTATTGGCCAAAAACCAAACTCCCCTGCCCTTAAAAGCCAAACTGTGACCGCGAAGATTAGCGCCTTATGCGCCAACCGTAATTTGGGATTTTTCAAAGCCAATTTTAATCTTATCGCCATCTTTGATTTCTCCGCCGATAATTTTATCGGCTAATTTATTCAAAATAACTTTTTGAATCAGCCTGCGGATTGGTCTCGCGCCGTATTCCGGGTCAAAGCCATGATCAATAATGTATTTCTTAGCGGCTCCATCTATCTGTATCTTAATATCTCGCTCCTTAAGCTTTTCTTTAACCAGCTCCAGCTGAAGATCCACAATCCTTTCAATTTCCTTCCGTGTTAACGGGTTAAATATAATTATATCATCCAGCCGGTTCAAAAATTCCGGTTTAAATGTGCGCCGCAAAGAATCCAGTACCTTATCCCGGAAATTACCGTCCAAGTGAGTTGTTTTGTCTTCTTTCAACGAAGCGAATCCCAAATTGGACATTTGCTTAAAGAATTGACTGCCGACATTTGAAGTTAATAGAATGATTGAATTCTTGAAATTCACAATCTTACCTTTGCTGTCCGTCAGTCTTCCGTTGTCCAGAATCTGAAGCAGGATGTTAAACACCTCCGGATGCGCTTTTTCAATTTCATCAAATAAAATCAGACTATACGGGCGATGCCTGACGATTTCCGTAAGCTGGCCGCCCTCTTCAAATCCAACATAACCCGGCGGCGAACCAATCAGGCGAGAGACTGAGTGTTTCTCCATATATTCAGACATATCAATTCTCACCAACGCCTTATCATCATTGAACATAAATTCCGCCAAGGCCTTTGCAAGCTCGGTCTTGCCCACGCCCGTAGGGCCAAGAAAAATAAAAGATCCCAGCGGACGATGCTCGTCAGCTAGTCCGGCCCTTGCCCGGCGAAGAGCGCTAGACACCGATTTAATAGCCTCTTCCTGTCCGACAACACGCCCCTGTAAGGCATCTTCTATTCTTACTAGCTTCTTCGCCTCGGACTCCAACATCCTGTTAATCGGTATGCCCGTCCAACGGGAGACCACTCCGGCTATGTCCTCGGCGTCCACCGACTCCTTAATAAAGCCACCGCTTTTTGCTTGACGCTTTTCCAGATTTTTATAATCTTTTTCGGCCTGCGGCAAACTACCGTAGAGAATCTCCGCCACCTTTTCCAGATCACCCTCGCGCTCCGCTACCTCGGCTCCGCGACGAAGATCCTCAATTTTCTTGCGGAGATTATGTAAATTTTCAAAAGCTAATTTTTCACTATGCCAAGTCGCCGACAATTCATCGTTGCGGCTTTTAAGCTTATCAACCTCCGCTCCGATCACTTTTATTCTGGCTTTATTTTTTGTCGCTCCTTCTTTCTGAAGCGCGGAACGCTCAATTTCAAAGCGCGTCATTTCGCGACGTATTTTTTCAATCTCCGCCGGCAAACTTTCAGTTTCCAATCGGCGCGCTGCGGCGGCTTCGTCTATCAAGTCTACGGCTTTATCGGGCAAAAAACGATCAGTAATATAACGGGAAGAAAGATTCACCGCTTCGGTAATCGCATCATCACTAATACGAAGTCCATGATGAGTCTCATACTTTTCCTTTAATCCACGCAAAATCGCCACCGCGTCTTCGGCGGTAGGCTCTTCAACGATGATCGGCTGAAATCTGCGTTCCAGCGCCGGATCTTTTTCAATATGACGCTGATATTCACGGATAGTAGTTGCACCGATGGCATGTAGCTCTCCCCTGGCCAACGGCGGCTTAAGAAGATTGGAAGCGTCTACCGCGCCTTCCGCGGCACCGGCACCGACAATCATATGGATCTCGTCAATAAATAGAATTAGTTTACCGGCGGCATTCTGAATCTCACGAACAAAAGCCTTTAACCGATCCTCAAACTCTCCCCTGAACTTTGTGCCGGCGATCAACGAACCGAGATCAAGCATGATTATCTCCTTGTCTTTTAAAGTCTCCGGGACATCTCCGGAAATTATTCTTTGCGCCAGCCCCTCCACAATTGCCGTCTTGCCGACGCCGGACTCACCGATTAGAACCGGATTATTTTTCGTTCTGCGGCTCAAGACCTGAATAAGCCGCCGAAGCTCTTCCTCGCGACCGATTACCGGGTCCAGCTTACCCTCCCTGGCCCGATCCGTCAGATTAATAGCGTATTTTTCCAAAACCTGAAATTTACTTTCCGGAGTTTCGTCGGTCACCCGGGCGGATCCACGAAGTTGCGCGAGGGCACGGAAGGCAACATCCCGTCTAAGACCGGACTTCTCTAATAATTTTTGCGCCGCCGAAGGAGAGTCTAAAATACTTAGAAGAAGGTGTTCGCAGGAAATATATTCATCTTTTTGCTGAAGAGCAATTTTACCGGCCTTATCAAGCACCTGCATCAGTTCCGGAGAAAGATAAAGCTGCCCCACCGTAGAGGCGCCAAAAATCTTCGGCATTTTTTTAAGCTCTTCTTCTACTTCGCTATGCAATGTATCCACGTTAACTCCGGCCTTGACCAGCATCGGCCTGACCAAGGTTTGCTCATCCTCAACCAAAGTAAACAACAAGTGCAGGACCTTAAACTCGCCGTGGTTTTTTTGAGCGGCAAGCTCTTGCGCGCTCTGAAGGGCTTCCTGCGCCCTGATTGTGAATCGATTAAAACTTGGCATAGGTTTGTTTAATAAGATTATAACTGAAATCGTAGCCGATTATACAGCGGGCAGTCCCTTATTGCAACAATCCGGACATGACATTGATAACGTATTGGAGATCTTTCTTGGTAGTGCTTCTTCCCAGGCTGAACCTCAAACTCCCCGACGATCTTTTCCTATCAAATCCCATAGCTTCCAGAACGTGGGATGATTCCGCCACCCGCACCGAGCAAGCCGCGCCGGTTGATACAGCTACCCCGGAAAGGTCCAACGCGATTTGCAGGTCGTGAGCTTTTTTGCCGGGGAAATAAATATTTAAATTATTCGGCAATCGATGCGCCACAGAACCGTTAATACGGAGACCCGGATTTTTACGGGACATTTCCGCCCAAAAATAATCTCTCAGTCCGGCAATCCTAAGCGTCTCATTATTTTTCATCTTATTTGCCAGCTCTAAAGCTTTCGCGAAGCCGACTATGTATGGAACGTTGTCCGTTCCGGATCTTAAGCCTCCTTCCTGACCGCTGCCGGTAATGACCGGCTGAATCAAATTTTGTATATTTCTGCCGACATACAAAGCGCCGATACCTTTTGGGCCGTAAATTTTATGAGCGGAAAAAGTGATAAGATCCGCGCCGATATTTTTCGGACTACAGTCCAAGTACTGCAAGGATTGCGCGGCATCGGTATGAAAGACCGGATAACTGCCACTTCCACGAGCCGCCTTAACGATTTCGGAAATCCTCTTTACGGGCTGAACGACTCCAACTTCATTATTCGCATGCATAACCGAGACCAGAACAGTCCGGGAGTTAATAGCCCGAGCGAGCCTGTCCGGATCAACTAATCCTTCAGAGGAAACCGGCAAGTACACAATTTCAACGCCATCCTTCTCAAGGTCGCGGCTGGTCTCCAAGATAGACTCATGCTCAATGACGCTGACAATCACCCGAGGATTCTTTCCTCCAGACCGTAAATAATTTCTGACGATACCACGGATTGCAAGGTTATTGGCTTCAGTGGCTGAGCCGGTAAATAAAATTTCCCGATAATCCGCGCCTATAGAATCCGCAAAAGAACGCCGCGACTGAAAAACCGCTGATGAGGCTTTCTGGCCAAAGAAGTGGAGCGCGTGGGGATTGCCGAATGTCAGATCAAAATAAGGCGCCATTGCCTTAATAACCGCCTTATCCACGGGCGTTGAAGCCGCATAGTCCAAATAAACCCTCATATTCATAGCTTCTATTATATATAACTTTACAAAGCTTCCGTAAAGTTGTATTTTGGTAGGGAAATGTCCGCCAACGAAACATACCTATTCTTCAATAGCTCCCTAGGGATTCATTTAACCTCCGACCAAGTCAGCCGGGAAATTGTTAATTTCATTAATGAGAGGCCCGAAAATGAATATAAAGTAACTCTTGGTACCGATTCTGAAAAAGATTCCGAGAATAACGCCGACTTCGTCACCGCGATCGTTGTTCACCGCGTCGGACATGGAGGCCGTTACTTCTGGCGCCGCATAAGCGGATCAACCAAATACCACACCCTTCGCAACCGAATCACTCAAGAAGTTCTGATTTCGTTGGATATCGCCAAAAATTTCCTGGAAGCGATGAAAAATGCCGGGGCTCCAAAATTTGATTTTGAAATTCATGTGGATATAGGTGAGCACGGCGCTACCCGTAGTCTCATTCAAGAATTGGTCGGAATGATTAGAGCCAACAATTTTGAAGTAGCGACAAAGCCTAACAGCTACGCCGCCTCCAAAGTTGCCGACCGGCACGTCTAAAAACCGGCTAACCTACTTTATGGACAAATTGGTTATTGATATTGAAACGAAGAACACTTTCGCCGACGTGGGCGGTCAAAGTAATATTCATAAACTAGAAGCCTCCTTCGTGGGGGTTTATTCCTACAATCACGATAAATATTTTTCTTTTTTTGAAGACCAATTCCAGGAACTTGGCTCGTTACTTCAAACCGCCGGTCTTATCATCGGCTTCAGCATTAATCGCTTTGACATACCGGTAATGGAGAAATATTTTAAATTTAATTTGAAGGCCATTACCTGCCTTGATCTTCTGGAGGAGATGGAGCTTGGTCTCGGACACCGTATCAGCCTGGATATTCTTGCCAAAACCAATCTTGGAATCGGGAAAACCCACCACAGCTTGGAGGCAATAAAGTTTTATAAAGAAAAGAATTTCGAAGAACTGAAAAACTACTGTCTGAATGACGTAAAGATTACTAAGGAGCTTTATGATCTCGCAAAAAAACAGGGGCACCTTGTGGCGCCCCGTAAATATACTGAAGAATTAGTTAAAGTAACTTTTGACTGGCGGGAACAGACCTTGCCTGCCACCTTGTTTTAATTAGCCCGGCGACAGCGCTCCTTTTCCTTGTGCTTCTCTTTGTGATTGCAGCGCCACTCGTCCCGGCCGTGGCCGTTGTTCTGATCATGATGACCACAACACCTACCGGTAGAATGATCATCGTTCCGACAGTGGCCATGCACGACCGTCGTGCTATTAACTACCGTCGTCTCTTCATTATCAAAATTCCTACAACCGGAGAAAATCACGAGCGCGAACAGCGCTGCCAAGAATTTCGCCATATGGTCTCCTATTTTCACACAAATCTCCTGCGCGTGATGAGCCACAAATAACTCAGCGCCAGGAGTGAGGACGCAGGCGTACACCGTACTCCCAGGACGAACGACGTAGCGATGAGTTATTTTGGCCATCACCCATTCGGGCTGCGGCTATTTTGGATTATCGCGTTGTCGCTCCTTCTCAGAATAGAGTCTAATCCTTCGTCGTCGCTTCTAGCGCTAATCTCAAAATAGCCAGCAGCGCGCACAGAGCTTGTGTGAATATAGGAGACAGCTCCTAAAACCAAAGTAATTATCTAGTATTTAATGCCAGAAAGCAAATCCGCAATCTCTTTCATTCGCAGATTAAATAATTTCTGATTATCCGCTTCTAGATTAAGCCTTAATAAATCCTCTGTATTGGAAGGGCGCACATTGAACCACCAATCCGAAAATTGAAAAGACAGGCCGTCCAGATCGGAAACTTCCACGGCAGCGGCGGCATACCTGTTTTGCAATTCAAGAATCGCTTTTTTCTTATCCGCTACCAAAAAATTAGTTTCCTCGGATATCCAGCGCGAAGAGAGCGTGTCCACCCAATCAGAAAGCTTACCGGTCAAGCCACTAACAGAATTTATCGCTTCGATTGCGGCAAAAATACCGGAATCCAGGCCGAAGAATTTTTTAAAATAGAAATGCCCGGACTGCTCCGCTCCAAAATCAAGATCTTTTTCCCGCATAACTTTTTTAAGAAAATAATGCCCTACTCGGGAGTTCAATGTCTCATGTCCGCGCCGGCTCAGCTCTTTGCGGACAAAAGGCCCGACATTCGCCGGCAAAACAATGCCTCCTTTAAAATTTTCCGCCAATAAAATTGCGGCAGCGGCCGGATCCAGTTTTCTGCCTAGGTTGTCTACAAAAAATACCCGATCTCCGTCCGCGTCAAAGATGGCTCCAAGATCGGCCTTGGAATCAACGACCACCCTCGCCAGCTCATCCGCCGCTCCGGAGGCTAACGGATTTGGACCGTGAGCGGGAAAGTTACCGTCTGGATTTTTGTTTAACAAAACTGTTTCACGCCAATGTTTATCGGCAAACAAGCTCTCTAGAACCAATCCGACTGTTCCATTAGAACAATCCATGACCACCTTAATCGGTCGCTTTGGCTTTAAATAAGCTTTTAAGAAATCGGCGTAGATTGAAAAATATTCCATATTTCTTCTCCGCTCATCACTTCAGCCTTGGAGCCAACGACCTTTAGTCCGTTATATTCTTTTGGATTATGCGAGGCGGTTATCATAATACCCCCGACCGCTTTAAGCCTATTCGCCAAATAATAAAACATCGGGCTGGTAGCAAGCCCTATCCTTTCTATCTGCAACTCCGAGTTTTTGCTTAAGCCGTTCTTAACCGCTTCATACAAAGCCGGAGAACTAAGTCGGGCATCGTGAGCCACCAAGACCAGGCCCTGCCCCCAGTGCTTGCCGAGCGCTACGCCAATCTCAAAAGCGGCATCGTCGTTCAACTCATTGGGATAACGACCGCGCACATCATAAGCCTTAAAAATACTTTGATTCATGCTGATAATAATAAAACTCCTTCTGACCATAGAATAGTAACCTTAACCCTGGTCATTGGAAAGGAATGGTTTTTAATTTTGCAAACCTCCGCTATAATAGAAGGTATATTAAGGCGAATGTCTAAGAACAAGAAGAACAAAGAAAGTCGCTTGGTTAATCCGGAAACAAAAAACAGTATCGTTGCTGTTTTTTTAATCGGCCTTTCGCTTATTTTGATACTTGCCGCCTTTCAAAAAGCCGGCCCGGTGGGCGAGTTCGTCTATATGGTTCTGAATAATCTTTTTGGTTGGGGCTATTATCTATTGCCGACCATAGCCTTGTTGGTAGCGATATTTTTCCTATTTTCCAAACAACGGGTACTTATCGGCACTAGTATGATTGGCGCCGCCTTGTTTATTATTTCCGGACTTGGGATGATTGACATCGTTTTCCCCGACCGGGGCGGTCTGGCCGGAAACCTGGTTGGCCTTTTACAAATTCCCTTCGGATATGTGGCCTCCATCATTTTGACCTTGATTCTTATTACCGCCTCTTTACTTGTCGCCTTCAATGCCTCAATTAAATTCCGGATTAAAGATAAGGATGAGGCCTCGAAAAAAACTGAGGAGCTTGGCAAGGTTGCCGTCGCCGAGACAGAGTCCCGCGCAAAAATAGCTAAAATGCAGGACGAGGAGATGGCCAAAGAAGAACCGGCGGACACCGAGATTGAAGTAAAGGAAGCCCCGGCCTTCCCCGTAGCCAGTAAAAAAACTTTTAAGCCAAAAACGTATGAAAATTATATCGCGCCGCCGGCAGATCTTTTAAAGTCGTCAGTTGAAAAACCGACTTCCGGAGACTTACGCGCTAATGCCAATATTATTAAAAGAATGCTTGAAAGCTTCGGCATTCCGGTAGAAATGGGTGAGATTAATATTGGTCCCAAAGTTACCCGCTATACTCTAAAACCGGCCGAAGGAGTTAAGTTAAGCAAAATTCTCGCGCTGAACTCCGATCTGGCGCTAGCCTTGGCCGCTCATCCAATAAGAATTGAGGCGCCAATACCCGGAAAATCATTGGTCGGCATAGAAGTTCCTAATAAATCCGCTGCAGTTGTCCGACTGGGAAGTCTGATTGCCTATCCCGAATTCCGGGAATCCGGTCCGCTCGCTTTCGTTATCGGACGCGGCGTCAGCGGGGAGCCAATTATGGGCGATATAGAAAAGATGCCTCATTTATTGGTGGCCGGAGCTACCGGAAGCGGAAAAAGCGTATCCGTACATTCTTTAATAATTTCTTTGCTCTACAAAAACTCACCGGCCACCTTGCGCTTCGCTATGGTAGACCCCAAACGCGTGGAGCTTTCCATCTATAACGAACTACCCCATTTGATTACTCCGGTAATCACCGAGGGCAAGAAATCAATCGGTTTGTTCCGTTGGGCATTAAAGGAAATGGATCGCCGCTATGAACTTCTCCTGGGAGAGGGGGCTCGCGACATTCGCTCTTACAACCAAAAATCTAAGGACCCCCTCCCCTATCTGGTTATGATCGTAGACGAGATGGCTGATCTGATGGCCGCCTACGGCAAAGAAATTGAGAGCTCCATTGTGCGACTGGCTCAAATGGCTCGCGCTACCGGCATTCACCTTGTTCTGGCTACTCAGCGGCCGTCTGTTGAAGTCATCACCGGTCTGATTAAGGCCAACATCACGTCAAGAATGGCCCTTCAAGTTGCCAGCCAGATAGACTCCCGGACAATTTTGGATATGGCGGGCGCGGAAAAACTCCTCGGCGGCGGCGATATGCTTTTTGTCTCCTCCGAATTCTCAAAACCAAAGCGCATTCAAGGAGCCTACATTACCGAAGACGAAATTAAGAAGGTCTCCTCATTCATCGCGGACAATAACGAAACCGCTGATTGGGCTGAGGGCGTTTCCAGCGAGAGTATTCCGTTGCCGATGAAATCCGACGACGGAAAGACTACCTCCGATTTTCTTGACGAGCTTGGTGGAGACGGGGATCTTGATGATGAAATGTTAGAAGAGGCAATTAAGGCGGTTACCGAAGCACAGAAGGCCTCTGCCTCACTGCTACAGCGCAGATTAAAAGTTGGCTATGCCAGGGCGGCTAGATTGTTGGATATAATGGAAGAAAAAGGCCTGATTGGCCCGGGTGATGGAGCCAAGCCACGCGAGGTCTTCCTAAATAAAAGCGGCAGTGATACACTTGGTAGCGTATAACACGCTATCAATCCATGCCGCCAGAGCAAAAAACCTTCAAAGAACTTCTGCTGGAGCGCTTAGAAGCGAAGGGTTTGAATGCGGAAAAAATTTTCCAGGCCACGGAAATCCCCAAGCACTACCTGGAATTTATAACTAGAGGGGAATGGAGCAAGCTGCCGCCCGCCCCGTATGTCAGAGGATACTTCAAAAAGATTGCTCCGATGATTGACTGGGACGCTACGGAGATGTGGTCAACTTATCACAACGAAGTAGAGCTTTTAAAAACTTCTGGCGAAACCGACAGATTGCCAGGAAACCGGTTCTTGATTAAGCGGAGGAATCTAACATGGGTATGGCCAACACTTGCCGCAATTTTAGTGATTGTCTATGGTTCAATGAACATTAATAGGCTACTTGGAAAGCCGGAACTCGCGATTATGAGTCCGATAAGCGCCTCCTTAGTCACTTCTCTGCCCAGTTTTTCAATCAGTGGCAAGGCGGATCCGAAAGATAAACTGTTCATCAATAACGAGGAGGTTTTCATAGAGCAGAGCGGTGAATTTCAAAAAGAATTTGGACTGCAAACCGGTCTCAATACGTTCGAGATAGTCGCGAAAAGATTTCTTGGCCGGGAAACTAAAGTTGTAAAACAAATTATTTACCAAATAGAACCCACTAAAAAATAATGAAAAAAGAATCCGAACCGAAAAAGGATATTGATCAGTTGTTGGAAAACCTGCAAAGCAAGTTTGGCGATGGCGCGATTATGCGTCTTGGCGAAGCAAAAAAAGTGGATGTCGATACCGTGCCGACAGGATCGTTTTCTTTGGACATCGCCTTGGGTGTTGGCGGCCTGCCACGAGGTAGGATAGTTGAGATTTATGGACCAGAATCTTCCGGTAAAACCACCCTGGCATTGAATGTAATCGCCCAGGCTCAGCGTAAAAACGGCAAGGCTGCCTTTATTGATGCCGAGCACGCGATGGATCCGGAATACGCAGCGCGTCTTGGGGTAAAAACAAAAGAACTGCTAATTTCCCAGCCCGATAACGGCGAAGAGGCATTAAATATATTAGAAAGCTTGGTCCGCTCGGGCATTATCGATGTGGTGGTCGTAGATTCTGTTGCGGCGCTCACGCCTCGAGCTGAAATTGAAGGTGAAATGGGCGCTTTCCATGTAGGCGCGCAAGCGAGAATGATGTCCCAGGCTCTTCGTAAGATAACTTCACTGGCGGCGAAAAGCGGCACGATGATTGTTTTTATCAATCAATTACGCGAGAAGATTGGTATTATGTTCGGTAATCCGGAAACTACTCCGGGTGGAAGAGCCCTTAAATTCTATTCATCGGTTCGCGTGGACATTCGGAGAATCGGACAACTTAAAAAAGGCGAAGCGATTATTGGCAACCGGGTCAAAGCGAAAGTCGTTAAAAATAAAGTGGCTCCCCCGTTCCGTGAGGCCGAGTTTGATATTTTATACGGAGAAGGTATTTCCTACGAAGGCGACGTTGTAGGAGCGGCTTTAAAATACGGCGTTGTGACAAAGGCCGGAGCTTCCTATAGCTTCGGGGAGGAAAAGCTTGGTGTCGGAATAGAAAACGTAAAAGAGAAAGTTAGGGCTGACAAGAAATTATTGAACGAGCTGGAGAAGGGAGTGCTTTTGGCAATGAAAACTACTGCGGCCTAACCGCTAAATTAGTGTCTTAACTAGTTCGGCCAACTTATCCGGATCGTGACGCAAGAATCCGTATTTCCTTATCAGACTGGCTTTAATAATCGTTGGGCCATTTAATTCCTGAATGTCCGGCTCAACAAATTCCGCTTTTTCTTTCGCGTAGGGTCGGAAGCGCATGGCGGTCGGCTTAGTCTTATTCAACACAACGTAATCTAAAACTCCCTTGCCAAGATACTTCTCCAGAGTTTGGATAAAATCAGAAGCCCGAAATCCGGAAGTTTCTCCGAATTTGGTCATTAAATTAACAAAATATATCTTTTTTGCCTTACTTTTTTTCAACGCCGCGCTTACACCTTTAACTAAAACATTCGGAATAAGACTGGTGTAAAGATCTCCAGGTCCGATAATCACCGCATCGGCATCTAAAATAGCTTTTCTTGCAGCCGGATTAATCTCCGCCTCCGGTTTAAGCCATATTTTTTTAATACGCAGACGCCCGTCATATTTGGGCACATCAATATTCTGCTCCCCTTCTATTATTCTTCCGTCCTCAAGCTGGGCCGCCAGAGAGATTTTTTTCAAAGTAACCGGCAATACTCTACCCTGAATAGACAAGATCTTACTTGCTTCCGCAATCGCCTGCTCAAAACTTCCGGTAATTCTCTCCAAGGCAGTAAGCATCAGATTTCCAAAACTATGCCCGGAAAGACCGTTGCCTTTAGAGAATCGGTAGCCGAATAAGTCAGAGAGCGTTTTGTTGTTAGTTGTCGAAAGAGCAATCAGAGCTCGTCTGATATCGCCTGGAGGTAGAATGCCGAACTCTTCACGCAAAATACCGGCCGACCCTCCATCGTCCGCCATAGTTACAATAGCGGTCAAATCGCTGAAATGTTTTTTTAATCCAGACAAGGCGGTAAATACACCGGTGCCGCCACCGATGACTACTACCCTCTTCTCGCTTTTAGCCGGATGCATGACTTCAATATACTATAAAATTGGCTGGAATAAATGGACTAAAAATCGAATGATCCCGTCATACCACTTATAATTGTGGCGCTCGATCGCAAAAGGCGCGGCCGATAATTTCCATTTTTCCAAGATTATTTTCAAATCGCCCACCATATCCCGCCGCTGGAAAATGATACTCGCCTCCAAATTGAAATCAAAACTCTGCGCGTCAATATTATTTGATCCGACCATGCCTTCATGCTCGTCAATCAGCAACACCTTGGCATGATTCATTTCAGACAAGAAATAAAATGAGATAAAATCGGCATAAAGCGGTGCTAAAATTCTGTGTGCTTCGTTAGCGAACCAGACATCCGTACTTGCAGGTATCAGCACCTCAACCTTAACTCCCCGCCGGGCCGCCTTGGACAAAGATTTCAAGAGCCAGGCATGAGGAATGAAATAAGGCGTCACAATGATGATGCTCTTTTTAGCCTGACCGCATTTTTTTTGATAATACTCACGCAAAAGAGACTTTCCTTTAATTGGCCAACGCTCTATAAGCCAAGACTTAGCCTTATATAAAGTTTCTCTAGGCTTAGGCACCTTTGCGGATTTCCGAAAAGCAAGCACGGCCGGATCCTGGCCTCCGGCTAAGGCGTATACTCTTCCAAAGGAATTTAAGAGCTGCTTAACCAACAATCCAGTTAAGCGCACGTGCAAATCAAGCCACTTCGCGTATTCGCCGCGGATGTTAACGCCTCCCAGAAATGCCACGCTTCTATCAACAATTAAAATCTTTCGATGAGAACGATAAAACCAGCGGTTAAAAAACAAAACCTCTACTCCGGCTTTTTCAAACTCTTCCTGATTAACCGAGCCATACCAAAAATGACCTACTCGATCCACAATCAGCTTAACCTTAACCCCATCACGCGCCTTTTGCTTTAGAGTCTCAAAAAAATGGTGCGTTACCGCGTCATCGGTCAGAATAAAACTTTCCAGATAAATGGATTCCTTGGCATTGCGAATCGCTTCAAACATGGCTCGCCAAGCCTCTTCCGAAACTCTAAAAAATTTATATTTCATAAAACTATACCTAAATACGGTCCTTATTTTTCCGTATCTTCTTAACAAATATTTTTCTCAATAAATACTCACCGACAAGCACTACGACCGCCAGTATAAGGAACACGCCATACAGCCTATTAAACACGACTTGCACGCCGATTGTTTCAATAATGAACCCGAAAAACTTTCCGAGCACCACCACAAACAGCAGCCAAGCGAAGGCGGCCATTATATGAATTCGTAAAAACTTCCTGAATTCCATTTTCTGCCAGCCGGCCAAAAGCGGCGTAATGCGATTAACATAGTAAAGAAATTTAGACATAAAGGCCAGGCGCGCGTATCTGGTTTCAAAATTTTCCTGCAGCCACTCCTCGTAACCCGTAAACTTTTTTTCTACCCAACTTCCTAAGCGTGTTTCTTTTGAGTATTTGCCTAAGAAGTACCAGGCTATATCGCCAAGAATTACACCGACAAACGTCACCGCTAAAATTATCCACCAGTTCAAATAACCCTCTAAGGCAAAAATAGCCGCGGCTAGAAAGAACACCTCTCCTTCAATGAACATGCCGAGAAACAGGACCAGATAAGCGAGCGCAGGGCTTGTAGTAACAAAGGCCTGAAGAAAATCCATATTCGTATTCCTTCTATATTAGCTCTTACAAGCCTACGAGGCAATTGAAGAAACAAAAGGCCCCGTTAAACGGGGCCAGATCAAATTAATGGAGCGAGTCGGCGTCCTGTGTCGCCTCCCCTACCTCTTTTTCCATGATATTCCATTACTTCAAAGTCTGTGTGCTTGCGAATCTCATACTTGTAACGCCAAAGGTGTATACACTTTTCGCCGGCATTGGAGTAGCAAAAGATTAAAGTATACGGACGACTACCCCCTTCAAAGCGCATTAGCACTGCTGCGATAATATCTCCTATGCGGAAATCTCTATCACAGGCATCGCAACGCCTTTTGAGCTCGGTGTATCTGGGTATTTCCGGCAAAGAACCATCTCCTAAAATTCTGAAAAGATTATACCATAGTCGTATAAGTAAAATCAATATCAAAATATAAATTGACTTCGTAGTCAAATTATATTCTTATTTTGTTTAGCGATAAACAATTCGTAATCACCAAAATGAATTTACACAATTTGTTTACCGGTAAACAAATTAAATATTTTCATAATGCTGAATTTTTATATTGTTTAACGTTAAACAAATTGCAATAAGATCTATTCTCCATCCTTTATCATCTTGCAAAAGTTCTAAATGTTTACCGGTAAACAATTGCGCTGCTTTTTGCAGTTTTTTAATTTTGGATGCGGTTAAATTATCTTCTGGTTTTAATTCGGCAATTGCCGAATTATTTTGCCGCATTGTTTTAACCTCGACAAAAACAAGAATGCCAAAAGGATCTCGGGCTATGATATCTATTTCGCCCCATTTTTGTCTGTGATTTCTTTCTAAAATTCGATAATCCTTTTTAATTAAAAAATCTGCAGCGATCTCTTCTCCAGCCAAACCTGTCTCCGCTCGTTTATTCATTACAATTGTTTAACGTTAAACAATTGTAAACAAATAGGCTTATAATTTGCAAAGTGTTTAACGTTAAACAAATTAAAAAAGTTATTCGTAAAATATTAAAATTGTTTAACGATAAACAATTTATAAAAATCCTTCCTAAAATGTGCTCGTTGTTTAA
>CAYGEK010000009.1:0-18009 GCA_964348885.1 uncultured Candidatus Saccharibacteria bacterium
TTACCAGATTTCGAAAAGTAACTGGCCGCCGACTTTGGCCTTGCGGGCTTCTTTTCCGGTCATAAGACCTTTCGGAGTGGACAAGATGACCAAACCGAATCCTTGCTTGATCGGGCGCAATTTTTCATATCCGACGTACAGTCGGCGGGATGGAGTGCTCAGCAGTTTGATGCCGTTAATAGCCCCCTCCTTCTCGGCATTGTACTTCAACTTAATCTCCATAACACGCTTCGGCATACGTCCTTTTTTCGCGACGCTGTCCACGTAGCTGTTCTTCGCCAGGATTTCGGCGATGGCGTAATCAAAATTAGTGAATGCTGATTTAAGCACCTCCTTTCTCGCCTTCTGGGCATTTTTAACTTTTATAAGTAAGTCTGTGTACATATTGATATTTACCAGGATGATTTCTTTACGCCCGGAATTTCACCACGACCCGCAAGCTCTCGGAAGCAGATACGGCAGAGGCCGAACGGGCGCATAAAACCATGTCGGCGGCCACAGCGAAAACAGCGCCGTACAATACGGGTTGAGAACTTGGGCTTTTTTAACGCTCGCGCGACAACTGATTTTTTCGCCATGGTTTATTTTTTCTTTTTTATTTCTTCTTTGCTGAACGGCACGCCGATCTCTTTATAGAGTTCCACCATCTTTTCCCGATTCTTGTTCAGTTTCGGAACAACGGTAATTTCCAGACCGAAACTAACCTTGGTAGCGTCCTGAGCCATCTCCGGAAATACAGAAGAGTCTTTAAGGCCGAAATTAAGATTGCCGTGAGAGTCCACATTCCGATTCGGCAGGCCGCGGAAGTCGCGCACGCGAGGCAGTACGACACGCATAACTTTTTCCAGGAACTGTTGCATCCTCTTGTGTCGGAGGGTGATTTTCAATCCGACGATCTGGCCTTCACGGAGCTTGAATCCGGAGATAGACTTGGCCGCGCCGCGCTGGGAAGGCTTCTGGCCGGTAATTCCGGCTAAGTCCTTTTCAATTACCGGTAAAACTTTATCGCTAAAATTCGGCAACTGGGAAATCTTGCCCAGACCGGCATTGACCACAACTTTCTCAAAATTTTTATAGACGTTCTTTTCCATATTAGATCGTGGTGTTGCACTTCTTGCAGAAGCGAGACTTAACTCCTTCTTTTTCAACTCGGTATCCCACACGGGTAGCCTTTTTACAGCTAGGGCAGAGTAGCATAACCTTAGAAACATTTAAAGGGGCGGGAAGAGCGATAATCTGACCCTTTTCTCCCTGCTTTTTCGGCTTAGAATGCTTTTTCAGAAGATTAAGACCCTCTACCACGACGGTTCCCGCTTTGGAATCGGCGCGCAAAACTTTACCGCGCTTGCCGGCGTCTTTACCGCTTAAAACTGAAATTGTGTCTCCTTTAAGGATTTTCATAATGTATTAGAGAATTTCTTCCGCCATAGACGCGATTTCGTCATAGCCGCGCTCCTTGACCTCGCGAGGAAGCGGTCCGAAAATACGCGTACCTTTCGGCTTATCTTTATCGTCAAGAATTACAACCGCATTATCGTCAAAGCGGATGTAAGAACCATCCGGACGGCGCAAGACTTTACGCTGACGGACGATAACGCAACGGACCACGTCCTTTTTCTTAATCGCCTTTCTCGGCTCGGCAGTCTGTACTGAAGCGATAATCAAATCCCCTACTTCGGCATACCGACGACGGCTGCCTCCCAAGACGCGGAAACAACGCACGGTTTTGGCACCGGTGTTGTCTGCAACTTTTAAGATAGCTCGTTCTTGGATCATAGTTTAAATTTTAGAGATTACTTTCCAGCGCTTATCGCGGCTGATTGGACGGGTTTCTTCAATGACCACCTTATCCCCCACTTTGTACTCCTTGTTCTCATCATGGGCTTTGAAGCGGTTGGTAACTTTATACTGCTTCAGATACTTCGGATGCTTTTTCTCATGGGTAACAGCCACCACTACGGTTTTCTGCATTTTATCGGAAACTACAGTTCCCTGAAGCTTTCTCCTTTTAACCTGGATTGTTGGATTGGTCATACGATTTATTTCTGATTCATGATGGTCAGTAAGCGCGCAATCATCTTGCGGGTGGCCTTAATCTCTTCAACGTTCTTCACCTTACCCGCGGCCAGGTCGGTACGCAAGGACCAGAGCTTCTCGCGGCTTTCCGTCAGACTCTTCATCAAGTCTGCCGCAGGCTTTGTTTTCAGTTGTTCAAATTCTTTCTTTTTCATAATTATAATTTTGATTTATCAACAATTCTGGTGCGGCAAGGCAATTTGAATCCGGCCAAGCGCAAAGCGGCCTTAGCGATCTCCGGCTTCACGCCGTCCATCTCAAAAAGCATGCGTCCCGGCTTAACGGCAAACACATAATGATCAACCGAACCCTTACCGCCACCCATGGTCAGTTCGGGAGGACGCTTGGTAATCGGCTTGTCAGGGAAGATGCGAATCCAAACTTTACCTTCGCGCTTAATAAAGTTGCTGATGGTGCGACGGGCGGCTTCAATCTGGCGGGAATTAACCCAAGCCATTGATTCCGCTTTTAAACCAAAACTACCGTATGACAATTTTGTGCCACGGGTTTCGGTCGGGCTCCAGCGGGAGCGACCCTTCATCCACTTCCTATGTTTTACTTTTTTTGGCGCGAGCATGGTAGTTTAGCGGGTTGGTTTATCGTTTTGCGGCCCTTTATCAAACACGTTGCCCTTATAAATCCAAACCTTAACACCCACGGTTCCGTAGGAGTTAAAGGCTGTGGCTTCACCGCAATCAATGTTGGCACGGAGAGTTTGCAAAGGAAGCTTTCCCTTGGCCAGCCATTCACGGCGGGCGATTTCGTTACCGTCTAAGCGACCGGACAACTTAATTTTGATGCCTTGGGCTTCCCGATTTTGCATCACAGTCTCAATATATTTCTTGATTGTGCGGCGGAAAGGAAGGCGCTTTTCCAAATCCCAAGCGATGGATTGCGCGGTGAACTGGGCGGAAACATCGCTACGCTTCAGCTCTTCAACATTCAGGCTCAAGCCGAATTTAGGCACCACCTGTTTGCGGGAGCGGAAAAGCTTCTCCAGGCCGGCTCGGACAGCGGCTACCAGATCCTCAATACCCTTACCACCACGGCCAATGACCAGACCCGGGCGGGCGGCTTTAACGTGAACCCGGAAAGAATTATCAGCGGAGCGCTCAATTTCAATGCTGATAATACCCGCGAGACTGATTTTCTCGTTGATGATTTTTCGAATCACAATGTCTTCCTGGAGGCCGGATTTGAATTTGAGATTTTTCGGTATCCAACGAGAGGTCCAGTTGTTGATTATGCCGAGTCGATATGAAAATGGTTTAACTTTATTTCCCATAGTAATTATTTATTTTAGACCGCGGTACGGCGGAACATCCGTTTCAGGATGCCCGGCTTTTTTGTGCCCGTGGCCGACTCTTTTTTGACCTCGTCCCCTTTCGGTTTGTGGTCGTGGCCGCGGTGTTCTTTGGTTTTCTTGGTCGGCGGATTAATAACGAACCGATCAACATAGGCGTTCTGGGCTTCGGAAAGCACCAAAACCACATGGCTCATCTTTTTATGGATAGGCGTAGCGCGACCCTGAGCGCGCGGCATAAAGCGCTTCAACATCGGGCCCGGGTTCACAAGGATAGAGCTGACGAAAAGCTTGCTTACGTTCAGCTTGTTGTTTTTCGCGTTGGCAATGGCGGAGCGGAGTAATTTTAAGAGCGGCTCGGAAGAACGTTGGATGCGCATCATCAGCTGAGCTTCCGCTTCTTTAACGGATAATCCTTTCAGAGTATTGGCAATTAACCGCACTTTACGCGGGGCGATTTTCAAATAATTAAGTTTTGCGGTTTGATTTGCCATATTCTTTATTTCTTAGCTTCCGGAGCGGCTTTCGCGGCCTGAGCTTTCTGGGCTTCAGCGGCCTGGGCGGCGACCTCCAATTCACGCTGCATTTTACCGCCGTGCTTCACGAACTTGCGGGTCAAAGAAAACTCCCCAAGGCGATGGCCAACCATCTCTTCCTTCACGAGGACTTCAATGTGATCCTTTCCGTTATGAACGCCGAAAATGAATCCAACCATTTCCGGTGAGATTTCTGAATCACGGGACCAAGTCTTAATAACCGTCTTATCGCCGGTCTTAAGCTTAGAAATCTTTTTCAGTAATTTCGGATCCACGAACGGACCCTTTTTTGCGGAGCGTGACATAATATTTTTTATCTTACTTTAGGACGTCGCTGGACAATCCACTTTGAGGACCATTTCTTCGGCTTGCGGGTCTTACGGCCGCCGGTAACCTTACCCCACATGGTTTTAGGACGCTTGGTGCCGCGAGGCTGTTTACCTTCACCACCACCATACGGGTGATCTACCGGATTCATAACACTGCCGCGTACCGTCGGGCGGATACCCAACCAACGGGAACGACCGGCTTTTCCGATATTCGTAAGATTATAGTCGGGATTTGAAACTTGTCCAATAGAGGCCCAGGCTTCGGAAGAAACCTTACGCACTTCTTTGGAGCCCAAACGAAGGTCGGTTAAGCCACCTTCGTGCGCCAAAACCTCGGCGTAAGAGCCGGCTGAACGGGCCAGACGCGCTCCGCCACCGGCGCGGATTTCAACACTGTGAACCTGGTAGCCTACCGGAACGTTTTTAATACGAAGACGGTTGCCCGGCTTCAATTCGGCGTTTTCGGCAGTCATAATGGAGTCCCCTACTTTCAAATCTTTCGGAGCCAAAATGTAGCGGCGCTCTCCGTCTTTGTAGGAAATCAAAGCGATAAAGCCACTGCGATACGGATCATACTCCAAAGTCTCCACGCGGCCCGGAATTCCGATTTTATTCTGCAAAAAATCAACTACACGATAAACTTTCTTGTTGCCTCCGCCCTGATGGCGCGTGGTGATGACACCGCGGTTGTTGCGTCCGGCATTGGTGCGCAAGCGGGTGGTTAACTGCTTATAAGGTTCACGCGTGGTGATGAGTTCCTTATACGGAACAGTGGTCATCTGACGGCGGGAAGGGCTTGTAGGATTATATTTCTTCATATTAATGAGGTAAAACGTCCAGTTTCTGACCTTCTTTCAGGGTGACAATCGCCTTTCGGTAGCCAGGCTTCACGCCGACATGGGCGCCAAACCGACGCGGCTTCGGCCGGGTGTTTACAACCTGCACGTTCTCAACGTTAACTTTATAGATGACCTGGATGGCTTTTCGGATTTCCGGCTTCGTCGCTCCACCGGCAACCAAAAATACATACTTGCGGTCATGGCTAAGCATGGTCGCTTTTTCTGTGATAATCGGATTTTTGATAATAGTCTTGTCCATATTATTTAATTTCGGTTAAAGCGCTTTTTTCCAAAAGAATATTTTTGTAGCGGAGCAGATCCTCCACGTTAATGGAAGCGCCGTTCAGGCTTTTGGCTTTTTGAATATTGCGGGAAGCTCGTCCGACTACCTGGGCGTTCTTGGTGGCGGCGACAAGCAAAGCCGGAAGGAAGGCTTTAATCGCTCCAAACATCACTTTGGTTTTCGGAGAGGATAATTCTAAAGAATCTATTACTTTTAACTGTCCGTCGGCCAATTTTTTGGAAAGTACGGAGTGGATAGCCACGCGCATCATCTTTTTATTTACTTTCTTGGTGTAGTTTCTTTCCGCTACCGGTCCGTGAGTAACACCACCGCCTTTCCAAATCGGAGAACGGATAGAGCCGACGCGAGCGCGCCCGGTATGTTTCTGTTTCCAAGGTTTGATACCGCCACCGCGTACTTCTCCGCGGTTTTTGGAATGAGCCCAAGGAAGACGGCGGTTGGACGCCTGTGAAAGGGCAACCTGATGGACGAGATCCGGATTCCATTCGCGGGCGAAAACGGAGTCGGACAGTTCAATATCCCCTACAACGTCGCCTTTTAAGTTGTATACCTGAGCTTTCATAGAAGTTATTTATAAATCTCAACTTTATTGCCCTTGTGTCCCGGCACCGCGCCGTTAAGGAATAAAATTTTGCTTTCCGCGTTGATTTCAACGACTTTAATATTCTTGGAGGTGATTCTTACCATACCCATGTGACCGGCCATGCGGCGTCCCGGAAGGACACGCTGCGGTGTGGTGTTGCCGATAGAACCCGGAGCCCGGAGGCGGTTTTTCTGACCATGGGTTTTTGGGCCACCGTGGAAGCCGTGACGCTTTACTACGCCTTGAAAACCATGGCCTTTGTTGATGCCACTGACTTCAACCAAATCACCCGCTTTTACGGATTCAAAATTACCGGATTCTATCTTTACCGGTGTTACTCCGAAGACTTTCTCGCCAACGAATAACTGATCCATTTTTAACTTTTTGCCGATTAATTTTTCCATGTGTTCCGTGGGTTGGAAATAAAATAAACACAGTAATAGCAATTCTACACAATTATCAAATATAAAGCAAGCCCTATATAAGCTCACGGTCAGATAGCTTTTCAGGCTAAACAAAAACACCCGTTTAAGGGTGCTTTTGTTTTTTTAAATCATCTTTATTTCTATGTCCACGCCGGAGGGCAGATTCAATCTCGACAGGGATTCTATCAGGCCCTGGTTCGGATTGAGGATATCAATCAGGCGCTTATGGACGCGGAGCTCAAACTGCTCCCGAGCGTTCTTGTGAACAAAAGTTGAACGGTTTACGGTGTACTTCTTGAACTCAGTCGGCAACGGTACCGGACCGACAACTACCGCGTCATGACGTTTGGCAGTATCCACAATCTGTTTCGCGGAATTATCAATCAGCTTACTGTCGTAAGCCTTGATCTTGAGGCGGAGTTTTTCTTGTTCTTCCTTTTGTTTGGCCATAGTAAAGAGCGTTTATTATCAATCTTACTTAGTGATCTTGGTAACGACACCGGCGCCAACGGTCTTTCCACCTTCGCGGATAGCAAAGCGCTGTTTGTCTTCAAGAGCAACCGGAGCGATCAACTTAACGGCGAATTTAACGGTGTCGCCAGGCATAACCATCTCCATGCCGGCCGGCAGAGTAACTTCACCAGTAACATCAGTCGTGCGGATGTAGAATTGCGGCTTGTATCCTTTAAAGAACGGGGTATGACGACCACCTTCCTCTTTGCTCAAGATGTAAACCTCCGCATCAAACTCAGTGTGAGGAACAACGGAACCCGGTTTGGCAACAACCTGACCGCGCTCAACGTCCTCTTTCTTCAAACCGCGCATAAGCAAACCGACGTTGTCACCAGCGTGACCCTCGTCCATCAGCTTGTTGAACATTTCAATACCGGTAATAACGGACTTCATGTTCGGCTTCAAGCCAACAATCTCAACTTCCTCGTTGAGCTTGCAGGTACCACGTTCAATTTTACCGGTAACTACCGTACCGCGTCCTTCAATAGAGAAGATGTCTTCAATAGCCATCAAGAACGGCTTCGCTGTATCACGAACCGGCTCCGGAATAAAATCATCCAAAGCTTTCATCAAAGCGATAACCGGAGCGGCGCCCGGATCGGTGGCGGACTTAGCATTCAAAGCGGCCAAAGCGGAACCACGAATTACAGGGGTCGTATCGCCCGGGTACTCATACTTCTTCAAAAGTTCGCGAATTTCAGCTTCCACGAGGTCTACAAGTTCCGTATCGGAAACGAGATCAACTTTGTTGAGGAACACTACGACAGACGGAACACCTACCTGACGAGCCAAAAGAATGTGCTCACGGGTTTGAGGCATCGGACCGTCAACGGCGGATACCACAAGGATAGCGCCATCCATCTGCGCGGCGCCGGTGATCATGTTTTTAATGTAATCAGCGTGCCCAGGGCAATCGATGTGAGCATAGTGACGCTTCTCGGACTCGTATTCCAAATGGGATACGGCGATAGTTACGATTTTGCTGTCATCACGTACGACACCGCCTTTGGCGATATCCGCGTAAGACTTTTCTTTACCGCGACCGAGTAATGAAGCGACGTGAGTAATAGACGCGCTGAGCGTGGTTTTACCATGGTCAACGTGACCGATTGTTCCGACGTTTACGTGAGGCTTGGTTCTCTGAAATTTTTCCTTTTCTGCCATATTTTTCTAACGTTTATAATTTTGTAATAAAAATTCGCGACTTTTTTCTAATGAGTAACAATACAGAGAGTATACTCAAAACCACGCAAAAGTGTCAAGGCCTGTTCTGTGGATTAAAAAAAGACCCCGATGAAGGGGTCTTTGACTGCTATTCGGGGAGTTGAAACTCTGTCTTGGCCTGGAAAGCGGCCCGCTCTTCGGGACTCCAGCCATCGGCTTCGATGAGACTGATCAGCTGCTTCTGGCGGTCGCAGACCTCGGCGATCCGAGTGCCGTTCTCTTCCAAGTCGGCTTTGATGGACTCCAGACGCTTTAAAATCCGGCGGCGCTTTTCTTCCAGCTGCCGGATAGTCCAGCAGGTACGCTCCAGCTCCTTCTTTGGATCCTTCAGAGCCGGTTCGGGGTCATCCGGTTCCATTGGGCGCCTCCTTCGGCTGAGGATCCCCATCGCTGACGATGATTATAGGACAAGTCTTGCTCTTGAAGGCATGCCAGGCAAGGCCCGTCATCCGTCCGACAAAGCTGTCACGAAGAGCTTTGAAGGTTCTGAACAGGACAAAGATCAGCGTAAGGACCGCTCCAATTACTCCAAGGACGGCCAACGTACCAAGGAGGAGTCCCAGCCCATTTTCTTGGAAGTCACGCAGATAGATACTGAACGCCTGCTTGTATGAAACGGACTTATCCCAGGCGGTACTCATGATTGGCACAATGAAGAACATATGCAATATGGCTACGGTGAATAGGAGCAGACACATTCCTCTGCGACCGGATTTACTTCTCGCTTTATCAATCCGAGACGCGATGAAGGCAAGGACACCAATTAGCGCAAACACCGAGCCGACCATTACCACAACGCCGGCAAGTGGCATCCGACCACTACCCGTTGATTGGAGGGTTCCTTGTAAACCGTGAAGATATAGTGATCTGGTAAGAAGTCCTATCATGATGAGCGTACCGAGAAGTAGGGTTGCCACGAGCGCCGTGATGCACAGACCCAACACGGTCAGCCAGAAGAACGCGCAGACATCCATTTTTCCCAGAAGTTGCTTTCGCTGCGCGTCTCCCCACCAGAAAGTAGCGAAGCGGACGAAGGGGTTGTTACCTTTCATCACCAGTCTGCCATTAACGGTATCCGCTTTCAGAAATGAAAGGAAAAAAGTCACGGCAGCGGCGAACATCAGCGGCACGCTGAACGCGGAAATCATGAATCGCGCCGTACTGCCAACATCCCAGAGCTTCCAGTTCAGGAAGGAGATGCCTGTGATAATGGCAACCAGAAAGACTCGTGCCCAGATCATTAAGCCTCCATTTTAAAAAACTGGAGTTACAATATCAAAAATCCCCTGCTTTGGCAAGGCACCTCTCAACACCAGGGTGAGGAGATACTCATTTCAGAAATGTCCCGCAGTCAATTTGGATTGGTTTGTTCGTTATTCCGAACAACAAATTGACGAGGGAAAAGAAAATCGGCCCGCAGGAGGCCGATTATTCTGTTTTCGGAAATGAGCATCTCCGAACCTACTTCTTGCCTTCTTTGATGAGAGCCGCTACGTTAGCCGGCACCGGCTCGTAGTGGTCAAATTCCATAGTAAAGTTGCCGCGGCCCTGGGACATGGAGCGGAGTTTGGTCGCGTAGCCGAACATTTCGGAGAGCGGAACTTTCGCGTCCACTACTTTCAAACCGCCAAGGCGGTCGCTCATTTCTTCAATACGTCCGCGCTTGGAGCTCAGATCACCAGTAACATCACCGAGATATTCGGAAGGAGCGATGACCTGAATTTTCATAATCGGCTCAAGGAGGACCGGTTTCGCCTTGTTAGCTGCGTCTTTAAAAGCCATAGAACCGGCGATTTTGAAAGCCGCTTCGGAGGAGTCCACTTCGTGGAAGGAACCGTCAAACAAAGTAACTTTCACGTCAATTAAAGGATAACCGGCGACGATACCCTTGGATACCGCTTCTTTCACGCCTTTTTCAATCGGAGAGATGAACTCTTTTGGCACGGAACCGCCTTTAATCTCGTTTACGAATTCAAAACCTACGCCCCGCTCGGAAGGCTCCACTCTCACCCAAGCGTGTCCGTACTGACCCTTACCTCCGGACTGCTTGATATATTTACCTTCACCTTCGGACTCTCCCTGAATGGTTTCTTTATAAGCAACCTGCGGGCGGCCGACGTTGGACTCAACGCCAAACTCACGCTTCATGCGGTCTACGATGATGTCCAAGTGTAACTCGCCCATGCCGGAAATAATCGTCTCCCCTGTTTCAATATCACCGGTTACGCGGAAGGTCGGATCCTCGTCGGCAAGGCGGTGCAAAGCCATACCCATTTTTTCCTGGTCAGCTTTCGTTTTCGGTTCAATACGGATACCGATAACCGGTTCCGGAAAGGCAATCTTCTCGAGAGTTACCGGATTTTCAATATCGCAAAGAGTGTCGCCCGTAGTGGTATCTTTCAAGCCGACGAGCGCGCCGATCTCTCCGGCGTATACTTCGTCAATTTCCTCACGCTGGTTAGCGTGCATTTTCACGATACGGCTGATACGCTCCTGCTTATTTTTGGAAGAGTTCAGAACGTAGCTGCCTTTTTTCAAAACGCCGGAATAGACACGGAAGAAGGTCAGCGAGCCGACGAACGGATCGGTCGCGACTTTAAAAGCCAGCGCGGTAAACGGCTCGGAGTCCGCAGCTTTGCGGGCGATTTCCATTCCGGTCTTCACATCAATGGCTTTCGTCGGCTTGATATCCAAAGGAGACGGAAGGTAGTCCACAACGCCATCAAGAACCAACTGCACACCCTTATTTTTCAAAGCGGATCCGCAGAAAATCGGAATGATCTTCAACTGCAAAGAGGCGGCACGAAGTAAGCGCTTTAAAGTAGCCAGGTCCGGCTCTTTGCCGTCCAGATACTCGCTCATAATCTTCTCATCCTGCTCAACAATCTTTTCTACCAACGCGTGGCGATATTTTTTCGCGTCCGCGGCGAACTTCTCGGGAATATCTTTTTCAATAATCTTCTCCCCTTTCTCGCCCTCAAAGTAGAAGGCCTTCATTCTCATAAGATCAATCACGCCTTCAAAATTGGATTCGGCGCCCATCGGAATCTGAACCGGAATGGCGTGCGGGTTTAAGCGGTCGTTGATGGACTTCACATCGGCGACGAAATCGGCGCCCATGCGGTCCATCTTATTGATGAAGCAGATACGAGGTACGCCATAGTCATCGGCATAGCGCCAGTTGGTTTCGGACTGCGGTTCAACGCCGGATACACCGTCAAAAACCACAATCGCTCCGTCCAAAACACGCAAAGATCGCTTTACCTCAACGGTAAAATCAATGTGACCGGGAGTATCAATAAGGTTAAAGCGGACTTCTTTGCTCTTATCTCCGTGTTCGTAAGTCGGAATCCAGAAAGCAGTGGTAGCCGCGGCAGTAATCGTAATACCGCGCTCGCGCTCCTGTTCCATCCAGTCCATAACGGTGTCACCGGTGTGTACTTCACCGATTTTGTGGGATACGCCAGTGTAAAAAAGCACGCGTTCGGAAACGGTGGTCTTGCCCGCATCAATGTGAGCGATAACGCCAAAGTCACGAATTCGGTCTAAGGGGTAAAGACGGGCCATAGATTACCAGCTGAAGTGAGCAAAGGCACGGTTCGCCTCAGCCATACGGTGCATATCCAGTTTCTTTTTAATAGCGGTGCCTTCGTTTTTAGCCGCGAGAATAAACTCCTCGGCAAGCTTGAAAGCCATCGGCTTTCCTTTTTTCGCGCGGGCGGAAGCAATAATCCAACGGGTCGCGAGGATAAACTTGCGGTCAGGGCGAACCTCTACCGGAACCTGATAGTTAGCGCCGCCTACGCGACGGGTTGCGGTTTCAACCGCCGGAGCGGCGTTTTCCATAGCCTTTTCAAAGACTTTAATCGGATCTTCCTTGGTATCGGCTTTAATCTTTTCAAGGGAGTTGTACATAATCTTTTCGGCTGTGGCTTTCTTGCCGTCTTGCATCAGATAGTTGATAAAGCGACCAACAACAACGCTACCGAATTTCATATCCGGCTTACGCTCTCTTTTATAATTTTGCTTCTTACGCATAGTTCGTTAAATAAATATTTTTACGCTTCGGCTTTCTTAAACTTCGCTCCGTATTTGGAACGCTGCTGTTTACGGGCATCAACTCCGGAAGTATCCAGCACGCCGCGGACAATATGATAGCGCACACCCGGAAGATCTTTTACGCGGCCACCGCGCACAATAACGATAGAATGCTCCTGCAGATTGTGTCCCTCGCCGGGAATGTAGGCGGTGATTTCCATGCCGTTGGTCAAACGAACGCGGGCAACTTTACGAAGCGCGGAGTTAGGCTTTTTCGGAGTGGTGGTGAACACTTTCACACACACGCCGCGCTTAAAAGGCGCCGGGACTTCCATCGGGCGGTTTTTCAAGAAATTAAAATACCGAATCATCGCCGGTGATTTGGATTTGTAGACGCTCTTTTTTCTTCCTTTTCTGACTAACTGTCTAATTGTCGGCATATTGTCGCTGTTACTTGCTCCCGACTAATCGGGTATACAATAGAAGAAACTATAGCAAATGAGCCTATCCGAAGTCAAATCATTCCGAATCGTCCGTAAAAAATCCCCCTACTTGGGGGGATTTTGATCTTTCAGTTGATCCGCGAGAATCTTAACGCAATCATAAATCATAGAACCGGCCTTCCGGGAAATCATGCTCTTCCAGTCGCTTTCGTGAACGGGGTCCAGCGCTCTGGATTCCGTGGTCAGGTAGCCGATTTCGTCATTCGCAAGACCGAAAGCCAGAATCATGCTACCCGGGAATGCGCTGCGGAGAGCATCAAACAGTTGTGGTGTCGCTTCGCCTGGAAGCATCAGTATTTTTATCGGTCCGAGAGAGATTAGGGACACCTCGGTACGAATACCGTACTGCGAAGGTCGGAAAATCTCATCGGAAGGATCATCCACGTGCACCGGCAGATCAGATGTGAAAGTTCGCTCGTCACTCGGGACGGTGCCTTCTTTGAGCATCTTCAAGAAGTTGCGGTTGTCCACGTGAATGATCGGTTCGGCAGTCAGAATGGGCGGCCGTTCCTTAAATTTGAACTCCCAAGCGGATTTCCAGCCCTTGGTGACCCGGTCGAAAATCAGATCACCGAACTCGGCCATTTGTCCGGGACCCTTCGTTTGATTCTTCAACTTGCTTGTATTCGCCGACACCATAGCGCCTAGGGCGCCGTTGATGTATAGAGAAATTCCCCCGGTTTCCTTTTCCAGTTTTTCGGAAAGATAGCCGGGAAAATCCGCGGATACAATGTTTTCTTTGCCAAAAGTCTCCGGGTGACAAGGAAAGTTTACCAGCGAACCAAGCAGCTTCCCTTCCAAGTTCTGAATCTTGATGAAATTTACACTTTCGCTGATTTCTTTGGGATGTCGCCAGTTGATATTCAGGCCTTTGCCGGAAGTCGCGCCGACAAACATGCGCGCAGGCTGAACGTGATTCCTGGTTCTTTTGATTAGTTTGACCAGAGCCGCCCGCGTTTCCTTCATATAAAACTTTTCGTCCCTCCCCTGCCCGAACACGCCGAGCGTGTCCGGACCGGAGTGATTATGCGTGGCGAAGAAGAAAACCGAATCCGGATCCGTCAGCTCCTCTTTCATCAGGAGGACGTCATATCGGAGGAACCCGACGATGTCGGCAGACACAAAGGTTAGTGACTTACCATCGGGAAATTCCAAAACCATGCACCGGGCGTAGAGCGGGTCGCTCTCTCCAAGCGTGGTTCTTTCCTTGCGGTAGTAACCACCCATTGGCACGCCCTGCCAGGGGGTGATATCTACTTTTCCGAACGCCGCCTTAAGCGGTTTGGGACCAGCTTCGCCGATAGAGGTAACACATCCGAGCAACAGGCTCAACAACGAAAGGACAACCAGCCGTCGCATAGCGCCGCCTTTCTTCTATTTAAATAACTGTCAGCCACTATACCCCAACTGCCAAGCCGCCGACAAGAAGCGAGTAAAGGAAGTCCGCGACGGGAATAATAAAATTAAAGCCGAAGAAGATGAACATTATCAGAATCACAAAACCGTACTGGCGCAAAACCTGCTCTACGGCGTAGAACCGTTCCGGCAGAAGTGAAAAAAGTATGCCGGAGCCATCCAAGGGTGGCAGAGGCACTAGGTTAAAGACTGCGAGAATCAGGTTCAGATAAACAATGTAGCTCAGTAAAAATCCAATGGGCGCGGCGCCTGTCGGGTCAATGAGCGGCACGACAAAACGCAGGATAATGGCAATTATCGTTGCCACCAGAATATTGCTTAAAGGACCGACCGCGGCAACGATACCGGAGCCGATTTTCGGCTTCCGCAATCTTGCCGGATCATACGGTACCGGCTTTGCCCAGCCGATGACGAAAGCGCCGTTGGTGATAAGAAAAAGTGACATCGGCAACAGGAAAGATCCGAAAAGCTCTAAATGAGGCAACGGATTCAGCGTAATTCTACCCGCGCGCTTGGCGGTATCATCGCCCAAACGGAGCGCCGCCAATCCGTGAGAAACTTCGTGTACGATGACGGAAAATATAAGTACGGCGAATTTGAAAATTAGAAAAACGACCTCGTTACCTTCCATACAGAAAGTATATCACGCTGAACTTCATTGAAAATAAAAAACTATCGCTTCGCAATTGCGAGCATAAGCAGATAAGAATTCATAATAAAAAACCCGGGTTGTTACACCCGGGCCTCCGTCGGCTTACGCCGGCGATACTTTCCGCTATCCAGAAGAACGCACTCCTCCGCGGGCCTGACCTCGCTCGTATCCTCACAAACCACAAGACGGTTACTGACCAGCTTGACTGATCCTTCCCGCGAGGTGAAGTCGTAGCGATCAGGTAATCTGGGCCGTTCGCCTTGCTTGTAGCACATCAGGCGCGTTGTCTCCTTGGCCGCCAATCGCATCGTGACCCGCTCCTGATCCCAGTGCGGCTGATCGGCTTGCTTCTCGGCTTCCAACAGGAATGCTTTCTTTTCTACTTCCGTCACTCCCTGCTTGAACCAGTACTGCTGGCGGAAGAACGGCTCCTGAGTCAACTGCGGACGCCAACGACGGAACAGCCAACCCAGAATCGGATTGCGGCATTTCTTAGCGTACTCTTCCAGTCGAAGATTGTTCTGGATTCGAACCGGACCGCAGAACTCCGCTACACGCTTGGTCAGGTCCCGCGCCTCCTTATCAAGCTGCCGCGTCATCTGAAGGATGCGCTGGCAGTTGAGACAGTCTTCAAGCACGCCAGCCTCCTTTCATTCAAAGTACAATGAAGCCATTATAGCAAAAAATCCCGCCTTTGTCAATGGCGGGATAGTAATCTTACTTTTCGTTGCAACTCTTCTTCTGGTAGTAATCGGTCAGGTGCTTGAGAAACTCCGGTCCGAAATTCCTCGGCGAAAACGGGAACGGCAACCATTCCTTGACCGAAGTCCTCCAGGCGCCGATGAGCGCATCCTCCAAAAGCCGGCTGAAATGGCCGATTTTAGAAGCATCAAAAGTCAAAAGATGCACAGGAGGATTGCGTTCCTCTCCAGCCATCAGTTCGCCCTGGAGATTCAGTTCCAGGAGATGCTGACGGTCCTTGTACATCACGTGCGGGAATTTTCCATGGCCGGTACTGGGACCGACCACGTACACCTCTTTGATATGGGCACTCCGATAACGTCGCGCCTGGCGAACCGCGTCACGGAGCGCATAGATCGGATGGTATTCGCACATGACGTCATGGGCGCCACAAAAGAAATTATCCCCATCCATCTCAATCATCGCGAAATAGCGGCGTTCGGGATGCACGTTACCGGGTGAGTAGGCATCATTCTCTATGCCGATGCAACTATTGAAGACTTGTCTGACTTTTCGATTTAACTCCAGACGCCGATCGCCGGATTCAAGATCTTGAGCGACCGGATGTTTGAAAAGAAAGTCACTCATCTTCACGACCACCGCCACTCCCCCCTCGGGAGCGCCGGAGACGATCTCAAAGTCTTCTCCGAGATCTTCCAGCATTATGTCGCGGCAGTTGCCGCAGGGATTGGCGATATGGTCGGGATTACCGGCGCTGATGCCAAGGACGATCCCTACGTTACCCCGATCGCGTCCGTACATCGCGCGGAAAGCCGACACAGCCGATTCTTCACCGTGAATCGCCTGGCACCAGCCGTATTCAATATTGCCGGCCGAGAACATTGGCCCGTTGATACGCCCAATACTTTCTTTGACGAAATACTTTGAATAAGGCGGATTGGAAACGGTAGAAGCTCCGGCGCGCAAAAGCGCCTCTTCATACGCGCTGATCCGCCCGCGCTGCTCCACGGTAAGCGGAACTAATTCCGCTTTTCCGCCCGTTTTTTGAACCGTCCGAAAATCCCATTTTGATCCTGCCACGATTCCTCCATCAATGAACCAACCATAGACTACAAATAAAAAGGCGCCCCGTAAAGGGGCGCGAGTTTTACTTAAAGGAAAGATAATGCGGCAACTGGATAAGGCTGGTCAGCGCCACGCAACGATTACTCATCGCCTTACGAAGAGCGTCGGTCGTGCCGATGGTTTCCCAGGTTTCTACGGGTATCCAGATGCCCCGGTAGTGCAATCCAGCACACAGAGCCGGCGCGATATCTTTATTATAATCATTGCCAATCGAGTAAGCCTCCATGCCGGAACTGCCGTGTTTCGCCAGAATATCCTGAAACACTTCCGATGTTTTAGCGAGCTCCACGATAACCACCTCCGCGAACAGACCGTCCACATCGGTAGTCAGAGCCTCAATTTTCGCTCTTTGCACCTGTGGATCCCCCTTGGTCAGAAGAACGTTCTTCCAGCCGTTACTGACGGCTCTTCGTACCGCGTTCAAGGCGCCGGGTTTTATATTCTCACGATAGCGCTGACGGTCAAAAGCCGTCATGCCAATCCGGTAAAGCTCCGTTTCCACAATCAGCTTGGGACTGACGCCGGATCGGATACAAACAGCCCGGTAGGTTTCGACCATCGTCCCGGGGAACCGCTCCATCGTGTAGCCGAAGGGCTTGCCGGTTACAGGGTTAATCTCGCCCACGCGCTTCTTGTCTATCTCCTGCTCCAGCGCGATTAGCGCCGATACGTGCGGCGCCTTCGCGCCCAATTCATGGATAATCAGACGGCAGGCGTCCAGAATCGGATCGGCATAGTCGTGGACGTTATCCACCAGCGTATCATCCAAATCCCAGGTCAAGAGACCGCTCATCGGTTCTCCTTCTTAAGACAATTTAAACCAGGTCGCCACGGCTCGAATCTTAGCCACCAGCTCACTAAAAGATTTGTGAAGCTGGTTCTGGCAGGACACGCAGGCGTCAAGATGCTTAAGGAACTTTTTATCGCCTATTCCTTTCTTAACAAGTCTTTCCAGGCTTCTTCGCCAACGCTTACCGCATTTCTCAACCGGTTGCATTAGCCTCCTCCTTTCACATAAATCTCAGACGTAATGAACTGCGCTTAGTATAATTAATTCATAAACAAAAACAACCCTTACGGGTTGTTTTTGCGGTAATCGCTTACCAGTTGCCACGAGACTCGCCACGAGGAGCGCGGGCCTCCATCGGACGGGCTTCGTTGACGGTGATCTTGCGACCATCGAGGTCCTTGCCATTGAACATTTCAATAGCTTTGGTGGCCTCGTCGTCGTTCGCCATCTCCACGAAGCCGAAGCCACGGGAGCGGCCGGACATTTTGTCCGTGATCACAGTAGCAGACTCAACCTGTCCGGCCGCGGCGAAAGCATTTTTCAAGCTCTCGTCGGTGGTCGCCCAGGCCAAATTGCCAACATATAATTTTTTAGCCATTATTTTTATCTAATCTAGTCTTTAACGTTGTAAGCACTGACTCGACCTTCCTT